>JAYGGC010000161.1:0-44421 GCA_046581525.1 Roseibacillus sp.
GAAGCGCAAGACCATCAAGCACAGTCTCGAGCACTCTCCCGCGGTGGATCCGCCCAAGACCGAGAAGCTGAGTGCTCCAACCGCCCCAGAAGCCGATGCCGAAGCCGAGGCCACAGCCGAAGCCGATGCGGTGGCCGCCCGTCCCAATGCCCCTCCGCGCAAGCAGCGTGAACCCATCGCGCCCGCCACTGCAAAAGCGCAGGAGGATCCCCCGGCCACCGGGACACTCGAGACCAAGCCCGGCCAGTCCGCGGTCCCGCAATCGGAACCGGTCGCGGAGAGGACCGGGCAGATGGAACGGACGAAGCCCGTTCTTCAAACCGGCCCAACAAGGGCAGGCCGGCCGGTGGCCGCCACCGGAGCCCGCGGAAGTTATCACGATCTCAAGGTCAATCGCACGCAACGCAATGCGAAGGGCATCGGTCCCGCCATCGCGGTGGTGGGGCTCTGCATTATTGTGAGCCTGATCCTGCTCTCGAACATGGGTGGCGGTGACGACAGGAAGGAATTGGCGAACACCAACGTGGACGCAATTGAAGAACCGCCGCTCATCGTGCCCGGTCCGGTCGGTCCTCAATCCGAACCGGAAGAACCCGGGGTCGCCGAAATCACCCTGGCAGGAAATCACTGGGACGACGTCATCTTTCCCATGATCGAGCACTACTGCCTCGATTGTCACGACGAGGCCAACGAGGAAGGCGGTCTCGAAATGGAGCGCTTCAGCAGCGAGAAACTCGCCCTGATGGATCCCAGGATTTGGGAGAAGGCGGCGGCCCTGGTGAAGATCAAATCGATGCCGCCGCGCGATCGTTTCAATCTGCCCACCGACGAGGAACGCCAGCAGTTCATCGCGTGGGTCGACACGGTTGGTGAGCGCTGGGACGCCGGCGAGTTCGGGCAGAATCCCGGTCGCACCACCATCCGCCGCCTCACCAAGAATGAATTCAACTACACCATCCGGGATCTCTTCGGCCTCAAGATCCGGCCCGCTGACAACTTCCCGGAAGACGGCGGCGGCGAGGACGGCTTCGACAACAACGCCGATGCCCTCTTTCTCCCGCCGCTCCTGATGGAGAACATCGTCGAATCGGCGGGACTCATTGTGAACGCGATCTACCGCGACCAGGCAACCTACCGCCGCTACCTGTTCGCATTTCCTCATTCGGCCGACGGCCTGGACGAGGCTGCGCGCAAGGTCCTCGAGTACTGGACCCCGCTGATCTATCGCCGCCCGGTCGAAGCGGCCGAGATCAACAAGCTGGTGGGCCTGGTCAGATTCCAGGTGAGCAAGAAGAAGAAGGAGTACCGCGAGGCGATGAAGATGCCGCTGCTCGCCATGCTCATCTCGCCCCACTTCCTCTACCGGTCCGAAACCATCAAGCCCGGCGGGAAGGCCTACCGGGTGGAGGAGATCGATCTCGCCAGCCGACTTTCCTACTTCCTCTGGTCCTCCACTCCGGATGCGGAACTGCTCAAGCTCGCCACCGAAGGAAACCTGGGCAAGCCGGAGATCTACGAAGCCCAGGTGAAGCGAATGCTCATGGATAAGAGGGCGAATTCGCTTGGGATGCACTTTGCCGGTCAATGGCTGAAGTGGGAAGAACTCCGCTCGCGCGCCAATCCCGACAAGCGGCGGTTCTCGAACTTCGACTTCGCCCTGCGGGTCTCGATGTATCGGGAGTCCTCCCTCTTCTTCGACAACCTTGTGAAGGAAAACCTTCCCCTCCTCGACCTGATCGACTCCGACTACAGCTTCCTGAACCAGCGGCTCGCGATCCACTACAACGTGCCCGGAGTGACGAACGCCGGCTTCCAAAAGGTCCTGCTGGATGATCCCAATCGCGGCGGAGTGATCGGGATGGGAAGCGTGCTGACCGTGACCTCGCTCCCACTTCGCTCCAGTCCCGCAGTGCGCGGGAACTATGTGCTCACCGAGTTGCTGGGCACCCCTCCCCCGGCCCCGCCCATGAACGTCCCGCAATTGCCCGATGACGACGAGGAGTTGGAGTTTACCTCCTTCCGGAACGCGCTGATCAAACACCGCGAGGACCCTAACTGCTATCCCTGCCACGTGGAAATCGATCAGCTCGGCTTCGGATTGGAGAACTACGACGCGATTGGCCGCTGGCGGGAGTTCCAAAACGACCAACCAGTCGATTCCAAGGGAGTTCTGCCCGATGGCAGCAAGTTTTCGAACCCCAAGGAGCTCAAGGAAATCCTCATGAGCCGGCGGGATCAGTTCGCCCGAAATGTCGTGGAAAAAGCTCTCTCTTACGCCCTCGGGCGGGAACTCACCCCCTACGACCGGCCCACCGCCCGGAACATCACGGACAAACTCATCGCTGATGGCTACAGGACTCAGACCCTCTTCATCGAGGTCGCCCGCAGTTATCCGTTTTTGAATTGTCGTGGGGACGATTTTATCCAATACTAAAGTAAATCATCCTCACTCGCGCATACGGTCACGTGAGGATTGAACCTACTGAGCTACCATGGCGACGAATACCTGGAAAATCTCCCGCCGGCACGTGCTGCGCGGCGTTGGTGCAACGATGGGCCTTCCCCTTCTCGAGGCAATGCTTCCCTCCAGTCGCGTCCTGGCGGCTGGTGCCGCAGGCCGGGAAGGGCAACCGGTGCGCTTCGCGGCCTTTTTCATGCCGCACGGCGTGAACCACGGAGCCTACGATATCAAGGGAGACAATCTCGACAGCCTTTCCCAGATCCTCACCCCGCTCGAATACATCAAGGAGTATGTCAATGTCTTCGCCGGAATGCGCAATGCTTCGGGCGGACACGGCCTGGGAACCAGCAGCTTCCTCACGGGCAACCGTCCGGTGAAGACCGCGGACCCTGCCAACCTGAACGTCGGCAACGCCAGCATCGACCAGGTCATCGGCGCACTCTGTCCTGGTGCCACCCTGCCAACCTTGGAGCTCGCGCAGAGCCCGCCGCGCCGGGGGGCTGCCAGCAACGGCACGAGCCATGTCTACACCAGTCACATTTCATGGAAGGACGAGAGGACGCCGGTCCCCGCCGAACTCAATCCGGAGCGCGCCTTTGACCGCCTCTTCCGCGGGGTGGGGATGCACATCAAGGCGGTCGGTCTTGCCAAGAATCCTCCCCCGACCCCGGACAAGAGCGTGGTGGACCTCGTCATCGAAGATGCCAAAGCACTGCACAAGAAAGTCGGCCGCGCCGATCAGCAGAAGCTCGATCAATACCTCACCGCGGTGCGCGACGTTGAAGAGCGCATGATCAATCGGAAGAAGGCCATCCAGGGCCGCATCATCACCCGCGATATCTCCAAGGAGATCGGAATCACCCGGCGCGCGATCCGCAAGGTCTACAAGGAGTCCGGCACCGACGATCTCAGCGCGGTCCCACGCCTTCCCTACCGCGAGTGGGGGCAGCTCCTGATGGACGTCATGGCCCTCGCCTTCTGGACCAACTCCACCCGCAGCGCCACCCTGATGTTCGCGGACGGTGGCAGCGGGCGCAACATGTCCTTCCTCGAGGGGGTGAGTGGCAACCACCACAGCATCTCCCACCACGGCGGGCGCACGGAGCGCCTGGAGATGTTTGCTCTCATCAACACCTTCTACATGGAGCAGTACGCTTACTTCCTGAAGAAGTTGCAGGGCTTCGAAGAGGGCGCCAGCAACGTGCTCGAAAACTCAATCGTAGTGTTCGGCTCCAACATGGGAGACGGTCAGAACCACGGCGGTGGCAACATCCCGATCGTGGTGGGCGGACGGGGCGGTGGCCGGATCCGGACCGGGCGCAATGTGCGCAGCGGCGGCAGCACCGGTGATCTTCACCGCTCCATTCTTGATACCTTCAACCTCGAAACCGACAAGTTCGGCGGCGGCGGCAAGATCGGGGCCTTCAAATCATAGCAAAGAGACGTCATTTCCCCTGTCCAAGTGCCCCGCACCTGCTAGAAAGGGAGATGGTTTGCTGGCCATCTCTCAAGCTGGCTTCGATTGCCGCACTTGCCCTGTTGCTGCTCCTGCCGGAGGGCGTTCGCGGGGAGGATTGGCCGACGTATCGTCACGACCGCCTGCGTAGCGCGGTCACCGGCGAGCAACTTCAGCTGCCGCTGGAACTCTGCTGGACCTTGCAGTCACGCCAGGCGGATTTCGCTCCCAAGCCCACCCGCACCCCGGACCGCGCCGGCTTTCCGGAGTGCAGTGAGTTCACCCTGGTCACCATCGCAGCTGGCGAATCCATTTTCTTCTCCAGCGGACGCCAGGGACGGGTGGTGTGCCTCGAGGCCGCCACCGGGAGACAACGATGGCAATTTGTCGCCGGCGCAGCAGTGAACCGCGCCCCCATGTTCTGGGAAGGCAAGATTTACTGCGGGAGTTCCGATGGATTCGTCTACTGCCTCGATGCCGCTACCGGCAACGTGATCTGGAAGTTCTCCGCCGCGCCCGCCAAGCGCTGGTTCCTCGCCTACGGAAAACTGGTCTCGGTGTGGCCGGTGCAGACCGACGTGCTGGTCGACAAGGGGATCGCCTATTTCTCGGCCGGTGTGTTTCCTCACGCGGGGACCTTCGTCTACGCTCTCGACGCCAACACCGGCAAACTGCTTTGGCGAAACGGCACCCAATCCGAGAACAGCGGCCAGAACACCCTCGCCCCGGGCGGCCACCTTTACATGACCCAGAACCAGGTCTGGGTCCCCAAGGACTTTCACGGCTTCTCCGCACCGCAGTACGGAGCGCCCGTTCCCTTTCGCCGCTCCGATGGCAAGTTCCTGAGCGTGTGGCCCGACCCGGAAGATCCGGAGGTTCCGAAGTTTGACAGTGCCAACATCTGGGTGCGCATCTTCTGGCCGCTCTATGGAGTGGTGAAGGACGGGGTGCGTTACACCGGAGAGGAGGCCTGGGAAACCACCGACGAACACAAGACCCGCAAGCATGTCTACAAGCAGGAACTCAAGGGCCGGTGGACCGACCACGACTCCGGAGCGGGAGTGCGCATCAAGGGAACGCCCGTCATCTTCCGCTACGATCCCGATCACTCGAGCATCGTCTACGCCGGCGACACGGTGTTCCATTCCGCCTTCGACCGGGATCCCGAGAAGGACGGCACCGGGTCCGGAATCTATGCGCGCGATCCCAAGGACGGACGGGAACTCTGGTCGAGCGAGGTTCCCACCCGGGCGAACCAGGTCATCGTCGCCAACGGACGCCTCATCGTGGCCACTCGCAGCGGGACGATCTACTGCTACGCACCGGCCAGTGCCAAGGCGCAGAAGCCCGGATTGATCGTGGAGGAGATCGTCGCGCAACCATTCGCAGCGAAGCCCGCACTGGCAGAAGCGGCGGAGCACATCGTGAAGGAATCCGGAATTGTGAAGGGCTACGCGGTGGTCGCGGATTGTGAGGACGGACAACTGGCCCTTGAACTCGCGCGCCGAACCGAGCTCTACGTGTGCGCCATCTTCTCCGATGAAGAGGCCATGCAACGGGCGCGGACAGCCTACGTGAGCGCCAACCTCCACCTCACCCGCATCGTGACCTGGCTGCAAAGCCCGGGAGAGACCCTCCCCTTCCCCTCCTACTGGGCGGACCTCGTCGTTTCCGAGAAGGCGGTGCTTGGCGGCGAACTGCCAGCCGCGAGCAAGGAACTCTTGCGCATGCAGAAACCAATCCGAGGCGTCGCTCTCTTCGGCGGACCGCAGGAGCGCGCCGACTTGGAGAAGTGGATCGCTGCGACCCGGCAAGATGGCTGGAACATCGTGGAAGCAGGGGGGCGATGGGCAAAACGAACTCGTCCGCCCTTGGAAGATGCCGGCAAGTGGACGCACATGTACGGCGACGCCGGCAACACTGGCTGCAGCGACGACGGGGTCCTGAAACCTCCCATCGGCGTGGTGTGGTACGGTCGCCCGCAGGTTCGACAACCGGGTCGCCACACCGCCCTGATCGTCAACGGCATTCTCATTGTGCCGGAGCCCAACGCCTTGGAAGCCTGCGATCAGTACACCGGCCGCCGGCTCTGGCGGAAGGACTTTGGCAGCATCGGGGTCTCGATCGCCGCAAGCCCCACCCACGTCTATGCCCGCATCCAGCATGTCATGGTGCAGTTCGACATCCACACCGGGGAAGAGGTGGGCACCTACCTCACCGCCTTCGGGAAGGACCACGGCTGGGGATGGTTCGCAGTCAGCGATGATGGAAAGACGATTTACGGCTCGGCGGGCGGCGGGCTCTTCGCAAGCGAGATGGAATCGGGACAGGGCGATGTGCGGTGGAAAGTGGGAGGCCCCGAGGTCGAGGAAAAGGAGCGCATCGGCGGACTCACCACCATGGGGGGAGGAAAAATCTATGTCCTCGCCGGTCCGGCGAAGCCAGCGCAACGCACCGAGGCAATCGCGCAGATGCGTCGCTGGATGCAATCGCAAGACGAGAAGCTGCGGGAGGAATACGAGAAGCAGGTCGATAAACGCGACATCCGCGAGTTGATCGCGGTCGATGCGGCAAGCGGGAAGATCCTCTACCGGCGCGGGGTGGACGTGAGCAATTGCGGGGGCGCATGGCTGCGCGGCGGCGGCTTTGGAGGCAAGCGCGGCTACAATCCCCATGTCGGAATGGGGATGTATTTCAGCAACGGCGTGGTGGTGATCGCCTCGGAAAGCGATGCCGACAAGGGCTGGGGAATGTGGAATTCCGGCTCCTATGGTGCGCGGGCGATCACTGCCCTTGATGGTGAGAGCGGCACTCTGCTCTGGTACAAGTTCACCGGGCATCGCACCCGGCCGGTGATCGTGGACAACACCGTGCACGCGGAGCCATGGGCCTACGACCTCCGCACCGGAGAGAAGAAGACCAGGACACATCCCATCACCGGTGAAGAGGCGGAGTGGGCCTGGTGCCGGCCGGATAAACAATGCGGCATTTTCTCAGCCAGCCGCCACTTCCTCTTCGGCCGCAACAAGGGCTTCGGATACCACGACCTGATGGGCGACCAGGGGCTCTTCACCTTTTGGCACAGTCGCTCGAACTGCCACGTCGATCATGTGAGCGGCGGCGGCCTCATGATCAAACCGCCGCAGGCGATCTACTGCAAGTGCCCCTGGTCGCTGCCCTTCACGGTGGCGATGGGCCAGGTCTCGAACGAACCGGTGGCCGCCCCGCAGTTTGCCCAACCCGGACGAACCCTGCCCGTGAAGCATTTGCACATTGATTTCGGGGCCAGCGGCGATCGCAAGGACGAGGCCGGCAATCTCTGGCTGAGCTCGCGGCGCCCGGTCAATCACAAGCTCCTGCTCGGATACGACTTGCGCATGCTGAGCTACGAGGGCGGCAGCGAAGTGCGTCGCAGCTCGCAGTACACCGCCATCAAGGGAACCAGGACTCCCTTCGTCTTCGCTTCGGCGCGACTGGGACTCAAGCGTTGCATGCTCCCCATCGCGGGCGCGGGAGATGGCACGGGCACCTACAGGGTTCGCCTGGGCTTTGCTGCCATGCCCGGCGATGAGGCGGGACAGCGCGTCTTTGATGTTCTCCTCAATGGAAAACTCGTCCTCGAGAACTTCGATCCGCATTCCGCGGCCGGGGGCAGTGACCAGGCGGTGTGGCGGGAATTCACCATGAACCTCGACCGCGAATTGATCCTCGATCTTCGCGCCAAGGGAGATCCCGTCAACTCCGAGTCCCTGCCCCTCATCAATGCCATCGAAGTCCTTCGCGAGTCCATGAACTCCCCGGGAATGACGATGCCCACTTCAGTTTGGCTGAACGAGAGCGCGCCCGAAAGGACGGTCGTCGTCACCCTGGCGAACCTGCGCGCAGAGCCCTTCCACGGGCGACTGGAATTGTCCAAGGTGAAGGGAATCACGATGACCTGTCGAGGGGCTGAGAAGATCGCACTCGCCCCCGGAGCTCGCTTCGAATTGGCCCTGACCATGGTAGGCTCCAAGGCCGCTCCACGAAGCGGTCAGCTGGTCGCCAAGCTCGTGGATGCGAGCGGTTCCACGGCAGCTGAGCACCGCCTGAGCATCGAGTGGCTCGGCAAACTCGAGCGCAGGATTCTCCGGGGCGGCAGCAAGTGCATTCGTCAGGAACCGCTCCAACAGTCCTGGGGGCAGCGGATGAGCCCCAACCTGCATTGGGAGTCCCTCGATATCACGCGAGGGTTCCAAGCTCCGGATGACGGGGGAGCGGCCTCGAACTACCTCTGGTTCCATGTTCCGAAAGAGATGCGGGGCCAGGAGTTTGAGCGAGTCCGACTGCGCCTCCATCGGACGACTGCTGCGGAGTTGCTGGAGGCCATGGGAGAAAGTCCCAAGGCCAACGAGCAGCCCTGGGGAAGAGTCAGGCGGCTGTCGGGACCGCCGTGGCCCGACTGGAACAAGGTGGGGTATGAGAACCTGCCCCCGGCGGTGGGTGAGGCCGTGGCTCTCGTTCCGAGCGGACCTTCTCTCCTCGAATTGGAAGCGGCCATCCCAGGAAAACTCACCTTCACGGATCAGGCTCCCGACCTGTATCTTGCCCTCGAATCCACCGCGCTGCGTGGGACCGCCTACTGGAACGAGCGCAGCTCTGATCCCGAACGGGCACCCCAACTGGTGATCGATTACCTCCCGGCACCGGCCGCGAAGTGAGCCCGCCCGCCACTCCTGCTCTCACTTCTTCCACCGGAACCGTGGAAGCTTGGCCCGATCCAATCCGGCAAGGTGCCCTTTCCCGAGCCGCTCGGGATCATCGGGACGCAGATAGGTCCAGTCGTTGTCACCGAACACTTCTTCGCAAAGCCTGGCGACGGCAGGATCATACTTCTTCAGTTCCGCGCGGGTGTTGACGTGATTGTGGATCGAGTCGTTCTCGCGGTTGGTGCCAAACCACGACTGCACGGCCTCGGCCCAGTATTCGTGATAGTGTTCCGCGGCGTAGGTGTCCTTCCACTTTCCTTCCGTGAGTGCCTTCTTGTAGGCGGTCTTGAGTCGGCCATCGAAGGTCTTGTCGAGGTGGTTCACTGCCATCAGGTGAATCGCATGCGCCAATTCGTGCACGAGAATATTCTCCGTGGGATACGGATCCCCGGGGCAGCACAAGATGTTTTCTTCCGCACAACTCACCGCCGGGCGGCGCCAGGTCGCCCCCAGCCCCCGATACTTGTTCCACCGCGCCGGGGGCCTGAGATCGCTGTGCTCGGGAACATCGAGAGTCACCTCCCCGACGCCCATGACAGCCAGGCGAGCCTTGCTCTTTCCAAGTTGGCGCAAGAGATCGGGCCGAGTGCGCAGCATCGACTTCACGATCCAGGCGGCCTCCTGCAAGGCCACCGGAGATACCTTCCCGGAAGCAAGAACGGGAAAGCCCTCGAGCAGGATTACCTGCTGATAAAACTCGCGCAACTTGAACTCCTTGCGCAAGTCAGGACTGACCTTCTCCACCTTCTGTCCGGAGGCAGCTCCGAGTGCAGCGGTGAAGAGAAGGAGAACCAGGAGGGAGTTTCGTCGCTGCATCGACCGCGAAGCTAGAGCCGATCACGCGCGGGAACAAGGCAGCGATGGTGCTACGGCGCGATGGATGTGGGCGTGACGATCGGCTGATCGCCTTTCTTCCTGGCCTTCTCCTTGCGTTGGGCAGCGAGAACCTCGAGATTCCTGGTGGCGAGGGGATGTCCGGGGCTGAACTTCAGCGCAATCATCCAATGTTCTTCGGCCTTCGCGAAATCACCCTGGGTGGCCGCCAGGAAGCCGGCATCCACCCGGGCCTCCACGTATCCGGGACGCAGCGCAAAGATCGCTTCGTAGATTGTCCCGGCCTCCGCAGGCTTGCCGTGGTGGCGGAGGAGGTCCGCGAGCAACTTGAGCCAAACCGTATTCTCGGGGTCCTTGGTCACCGCCGCGCGGTAGAGGCGCTCGGCCTCGACGGGCTTGCCAAGGCTCTGCAGGGTGAACCCTTTGACCACCATGCCATCATAAAAGTCCGGCTTGATCTCGAGGCTCCTTTCCACCAGTGGCAAGGCATCTTGGTACTGCCCCTGGTTGTTGGCGATGTGGGCGAGGTTGGTGTAGCCGCGATAGGATTGAGGATTCACCTGCACAGTGTGCTCCCAGAGCGAAAACTCATTTCGCCAAACCGGAAGGTAGCTGACGGTCATGATGAAGAAGATGCCGAGGAGCACTCCGTAGGCGGTGGCGAATCCCTTGCGGGTGGCCGGGGAGCGATGCGCGAGAGCGTCCCATCCAAATCCGATCGCAATACAGAATGCGATGCCCGGAAGGTAGAGGAAGCGGTCCGCGAATGGCTGGTTGATCGGAATGAGGCCCATCACGGGGAACATGAAGATGAAGAACCACGCGATCGCGAACTTCCACTTGTTCATCTCGGGCCGCCGGATGAAGAAGACGGCCAGGATCGGAAGGAGAGCCAGGAGGCAGAGCCAGAACTTGAGGCCAAATCCGGATTCGTAATCGACGTATTGATCGATCGACATCCCGGCGGGAAAAAGGGTGAGCCCGAAGTAGCGGACCATGAGGACCGGCAGGCTGGCGAGCACCGAGAGGAGGCCGGCGCCGTCGCCCTGTTCGAGGCCACTGATGAGGGACTGCCGAATCCCGACATAGCTCACCGCGATCACCGAAAGAATGACAACCGGGACCACGAATGGGCGCCGGAGCAGGTTGCGGAGGCGGAGTCCCCCGGGATTGAGAAGCCACTCCATCGCCACCAGCAGGGGGAGAATCATGAGGGCATCTTCCTTGCTGAAGAATCCAAGGAACCCGCAAAGCGCGAGCCCGAGCAAGTCACTCTTGCGGCCGTCCCGACGCCATCCCATGTAGAACCAGGCCATCCCGAGGACGGCCAGGGTGGAGAGCAGGGATGCCCGCGTACTCACCCACGCCACCACCTCGGTGTGGGTGGGATGAATGGCAAAGAAAAGGGCCGCCAACCCGGCTCCCATCCACGTGATGCGCATGCGCAGCAGGACGCCATAGAGCAGCGCGCAGATCGCGGCATGGAGCAGGCAATTGGTGAGGTGAAAGCCCTTCGAGTCCCAACCGAAGAGCTTGTTGTCGAGGTAGTAGGAGAGGTACTTGAAGGGTCGGTAGAGGCGGGCGGAGGTGGTGGTGAAGAGTTCCGGCCAGGCCCCCGGGGTGAAGACGTTGTCCACCTGGCGCACGTCAACGTGATCATCATAGATAAACTCATAGTTCAGCGCCGGCGAGAACATGACGAACCCGAGGACGGCGACGAGCGCGGCGATCAGGATGTGAAAGCGTGGTGACTTGCGGTTCTTGTCGAGCAGATCCGGGGTGTCTGATTCGGTCATGTTAGCACGGGGATGGCGGATTGGGTGGAAACGGGGCCCGGGGCAGGCTCTCGGCGGGCCAGGACAAACAGAGAGACTCCGAAGGGAAGCGCGATGCGCCTGAGGAGGGTGCTCTCAAAGGCAAAGATCCGGTAAAGCAGTTCGTTCAACCCGGCCCTGGGAAGATCCATATCGGAACTCCCGCGCACTCCCCGGCCCCCCCAAAGTTTGCCCAACAGGCGGAGGGCGACGATCGGGAGGAAGAGCACGGTGTTGAAGTAGGTGGCGGTGTGCACCTGGAAGCCGGCTTCCGCGATCCTGTTCACCAGCATGGGACGGGTGTAGCGGCGAAAGTGATGATTGACGTCGTCGTGCCGGCTCCAGAGCCACTGGTAGGCCGGAACACTGAGCACCAGCCAACCTTCCGGCTTGAGGAGACCATTCAGGATTCCCAGCGCCGCTCGATCATCTTCGACATGTTCGAGCACATCGAAGAGAGTGATCGCTTCAAAGCTCTCCCCCCCAAGCAAGCGCGGAGCATCCTCCAGGACACCCGTGTGAATGGTCGCAATTCCCCGCTCGCGGGCAAGATCCGCGGAGGCGCCATCAGGTTCGATTCCGGTGAGCTCCACTTCTTCGGGATAGAGAGCCGCCAGGTTGGCGCCTGAACCGGATCCAATCTCAAGGAGGCGCGTCACGTTCTCCCAGCCGATCCCGTGATCGAGCAGCGCCTTGAGGACGCGGCGGCGAGCTCGAAACCACCAGTGGGTCTTCTCATACTCGAAATAGCGTGTGGCGTACTCGGGATCCATATCAGGATTGCGCAGAATCGGAACGGTCGAGCCATCCGCCCTTGCTTTCCACGACAAAGAGGGGCCGCTGTTTGACTTCCTCGAACATGCGACTGAGATACTCGCCGATGACCCCGAGCATGATCAATTGCACGCCACTGAAGAAGAGGAGCATGACCGCCAGCGAGGCCCAACCCGAGACCACATTGCCGAGGACGAGCCGGCTGAAGACGGCCCAGACCATGAGACAAAATCCCACGCTTGAGCAAAGCAAGCCAACCCAGGTAGAGAGCCGGAGCGGAATCGTTGAGAACGACGTGAGTCCGTCCATCGCGAGGTTGAAGAGACGGAAAACGTTGTACTTTGTCGTTCCCGCGGCGCGCGCCGGTCGCTCGTAGGGAAGACCCACCTGCTTGAATCCCACCCAGCCACGCAATCCGCGAATGAAGCGGTTGCGCTCAGGCATGGCATTCAGTTGGTCGAGCACCTTGCGATCCATCAGGCAGAAGTCGCCCGCATCGGTGGGGATGTCGATGTGCGCGATTACCTTGAGAAGGCGGTAGTAGATCGTGAACGCACCACGCAACACCAGGCTCTCCTTGCGGTTCTTGCGCACTCCGTAAACCACTTCAGCGCCCCTCTCCCATTCTTTGATCATCTTCGCAACCACCGCGGGCGGATCCTGCAGGTCGGCGTCAAGCACGGCAATGGCCTCACCTTTGACATGCGCGAGTCCGGCTGAGAGTGCGATTTGGTGACCGAAGTTTCGCGAAAGCCGCAGACAGGCAAATCGGGCATCCTCTTGACAGATCGATTGCATGATCTGCGGACTGGCATCGCGACTGCCATCATCCACCAACACGAACGACACCGTGCACTCCACGCCCTCCGCAAATTCCTTGAGGGCCTCCACAAGCATCGGCAGCCCTTCCTCCTCGTTGTAGCACGGGATCACTACGCCGAGCGATGAGAGCTTTCTCGATGACTCCATAACCGCGCAAAAAGCGCACAAAACTTTAGAACTACGGGGCTTGGAAGGCAATTCCTAAATAAATTTTAGCAGTCCCGATATCCTAACGAGTTGGATTTGTTGACTCCCTCCGCACCCTACCCCAACTTTCCGTCGCTTTCGCCTCCCTCAGCTTCCCCCCTGGCAAAAGAGACGCCATGTCCCCCATTCCGCGCCTTTCGCGCATCCTGTCCGCACTTTCGCTCCTCCTTTTCACTGCGAGCCTCTCCCCGGCCGCGACCCTCTCCCACCGCTGGTCCTTCGCAACAAATGCGAACGATTCGGTCGGGAGCGCAGACCCTCACGGTGCGCAGCCTGCAACCCATCTCGCCAGGCACCCCTCGCCAGTTCCTGCGCCTGCACATCGAAGGACCCTGATTCAGTAATCAGGATCCTGTGTTCAGACGAGCGGTCTGGGGCATGACTTCCGACCTTCGACCTACTTCTTCCCCAAGAGCTTGATCCGAATCTTGCGGTAGCGCACTTCGAAGCCACCGGGTGAGTGGTACTGCAGGGCAATGATTCCCTCCTTGGCGGCCTTCTTGGGATCCTGGTCGTCGAGTTCGATGGTGACGACCCCGTTGATTTCCTGAGAGAGTTTCGTTCCGTTGGCGGTGATTTTATAAGTATTCCAGCCGTTCTCTTTCTTGATCTCAGGCTTGTTCTTGTACTTTCCGACGAGGAGACCTCGTCCGCCCTCCTCATACAATTTGCCGAACCAACCATTGCCGATGTCGGCCTGGTAGCCCTTCACGACCCACTTGTTGTCACCACGGGCCGACTGCTTGGAGCGGTACTGAATTCCGCTGTTCCCCTTGCCATCGACGAGAATCCATTCGGCCTCGAGGACGTAATTGGCGAGGGGATGCTTGTAGACGAGGAAGGTGTTCCCGCCCACGAGCTTGTCGATCTTGCCGGAGATGTAGCCATCGACCACGCTCCAGACTTCCGGATTTCCGTCCCATCCGGTGAGATCCTTGCCATTGAAGAGCGTGATCCAGCCGTCCTTGTCCGGCTTGGGCAGTTCATGGTGGTCCGCTTGGAGTGGCGCGGTGCAAAGGGCGGCAGCGAGGGCGATCGTCGTGATGATTTTCATGTCTTTTTCTATGTGATGCGACTGTCCAGATACCAATTTGGTTGGCGAGATCTTTTAAATATTTTCTGCTGACCAACCCAAGGCCTGCTTTGAAGGCTCCTGCGAGGGGGCGCACTACGGATTGTGGTATGGGGTGCGCGAAAAGGCGCTCCCTGCCTCCGCATTCTCGCGAACGGTGAGCAGAGTCCCGGGGGAAACTGATTCGACGGTCTGCTGGACGCCACTGGGCCAACGCACGGTGACGGATTTCACGCTCTGAGCTTCCCCAATCCCGATCAGCATGGTGGTGCTGTTCTGCGTAAACACGCCCTGACCGCAAGTGTGCTCCCTCGTCAAGGTGAGTCCCTCCAACTCGACGCTCACCCGGGCACCGTAGCCATCACGATTCGAAAACCGGGCGGAGGGACTCGGCGACGTGTTCCCTCCGAGGAAGCGCAGTGCAATCGTTCCGCGCGGAGTCGCCTTGTCGATCAAGCCACCAATCTCGTTGCGAAAGAGAACCAGCTTGGGGGCATTCGAATTGACCGAGGCGATGTCGCACCATCCATCGCGGTCGAAATCGAGGAGCGCAAAAGTCCGCCCGTCGCCGGTGTGGCCGGCTCCCGAAATGCCCGTGAGATCTGTGAAGCGCTGGCCCCTACTGCTCAGGAAGAGGCGATTGGGTTCATTCCCGCTGAAGGAGTTTTTGCCGAACGAGTCACCGTAGTACTCGCGGGCTCCCTTGCGGACAGTGTCCTCAAGACCCTGGTAACCGCGGATGACAGCCCCCTTGTTCGGATCCATGCGCACGACCGTGCGCCAGTGCATACTTCACAAATCCTTTTCCGGCCGCAATTCTTCCGGCGCGGTGTAGAAGCCGCTCGGAGCGTAAATGTCGAGCCACCCGTCGTTGTCGAAGTCCGCAAACTGCCCGCCCCATGACCAACCGACCTTGGCAACCTGCATGCTTCCCGCTGAAGTTCCCGCGACTTGCACAAGGCGATCGCCTCGATTGTGGAAAAGCAAGCTGCCCCCCGCAAAGTAGGGAAGGCGCGGATCGAGTCCGGCGAAAGTGGCGGTGATCCGGCGGCCGGCCTTGGAGAACATGTTGGAAACGTAGAGGTCGAGGCGGCCGTCATTGTCGTAGTCGCCCCAGGAAGCTCCCATCCCAAACCCCTGCATGGAGTCCCCCGCGACTTCCTTCGAGACTTCGGAAAACTGGATCACGCTGCTCCCTTCCTTGCGGGGACCGTCGTTGCGATAAAGGTGATCGGGGCCGAAATCGTTGCAGACATAAGCATCGGCATCTCCATCGTTGTCGAAGTCCGCCCAGGAACACTGGAAGGTGTTCAGCCACTCCGCCAGTTGTTCGGCCTCCGGTGCGACCCTGAAGGCGCCGTTGGCTCGACCGGCGAGCAGGAGATTGGGCGGGCCAAATCGCTCAAGGTAGCGGTGTGAATCCTTCTCGCGCTTCAGCATCGCTTCAACCATTATGGGCGGGAAGAAGTCGGCCGCCCACGATTCGACCGAGTGGGCGCGGGTGGATGGGCCATAGAGGCCCAGGTAGACATCGAGGAGACCGTCACCATTATAGTCCGTGGCCGAGATCGTGGAGACCAGGTAGGGCAGGAGCGTGCCGATCCGTTCGCGCGTGCGCTCGACAAACTTCCCCTCTTCGTTCACCAGGTAGATCGCGCGTTCCAGCCCTCGCCCGATGAATACGTCCTGGTCCCCATCGTTGTCGAAGTCGGCGAAGAGTGCGCAGTTGCAGAACCCTTCAAGATCGAGCCCCACCCTGCCCGCAATGTCTTCGAACGTTCCGTCCCCACCATTGCGAAGGAGCAGGTTGCGACCCCAACGGCCCATCACATAGAGGTCATCGAAGCCGTCGGAGTCGATGTCGACGACGGAAACGGCAGGATGCTGGAAGAGTCCTTCGAGGTCCGGATACTTGGCATAAAGCTTGTTGTCGGTACGCACCTGGAATCGATTCTTGGTGAACAATTCGATGATGTGTTGCTCATGATGGGATTCCCGCGCGCGCTGGTAGTGGTCAGCATCAGAGACCGCAGAGCGGAGAACTTCCCGGAACAACGGCGCCGGGGTGGTGGTCACCGAAAGCTCTTTCTGTTTCCACGAGGAAATCCGCCAACCCGCGTCCTCGCGGCTCCAGGTGAGCTTCTGTTTGGCCGCAATCCAACATGGCGTCTCGTCCTTCAACCAGCCCGTGCCGTCGAAGCCTACGATGGTCTCAAAGCGGATCTTGTGGCGATCGGTGAACTTCCCGTCGACGATGAAGAAGCGCGCCTCTCCGAGCGCGTCGAGTTCTTTCAGCAGGGGCGCCCACAGCACCAGGTCAGCGTTGCCCCGGGTCGACGTTCCCTCGGCCAGGAGCCATGGGATCGAGCGGACGCCGGGCACGGAAAAATTCGTCCTGGCGTCACCCGGAGAATCCAATTCGCCCTGGAGGCCGACGCTCATTGCAAAGAGCGGGCGGACCTCCCCCGTGGGCAGCACCTCGTGCTCCAGTAGACCCCTGGCCAGCCCCGCGAGCCGGGGAGTGAGTTCGAGGATCAGCTCCTCGGAAGCTCCCAACAGGTCAGCGCGCTCCGCTTCGGTAAGCGGCGGTGGATCGGCATGGGGTTGCTCCCCCTTTTCACCGCAGGATGCGAACACGAAACAGAGGGGAGCGAAGACAACTGCTGCAAGGCGATGCACACGCCTTGCTTAACGCCGCCAGCGCCTCAGGGCAAGCGGGGCGAACTCTCCTAATCCGGATCCCGGATGCGCACGAAACGCACAGGATTGGAGGCCTGCGGAAAGTTCCCCGTATAGCTGGTGCTGGCGCCCGTCGCTCCCCCAGTGGGATAATCGGTTTCCAGCGGTTGCCATGTCATCAGGTCGGTGGAACTCTCGACGATGTAGCTCTCTCCCACCTCCGAGACCCAGGTGATATCGAACTGCCCGGTGGTCGGATCGTAGGCAACATCCGTGATTGGGATTCGGAGGGTCTCCGGGGAGGCCACCTTGGTTTCGAGGATGATCTGATCAAACTGCATCCAGCTCCCTCCTTGATCGGTCTTGCGCTCGATGGTGACGGTGTTCTCGCCCACCACAGCGCCCACCTCGGCACCGGTAAAGACCTCCGTAAAGAGGAGTTCATCCACACCGTCCACCCCATTGGTGGAGGTCTCGAGAACGGAGACTCCGTTGAAAAGGACCGAGAAGTCGATCGGCCCGGAAAACCCATTGAAGTCATTGTGGTTGCTGCAGCAAACATTGACCCGAACGCGGAACTGGTTGGTGGAATCGGATTGCGCCGCATCCAGGTTGAAGTGAATGCGCACTCTCGGATCGACGACGAGCAGGGCGCGTTCGAAGTTGCCAACCGGCTCGTCGCTGCCCAACGCTCCGATCGGAGCAGGGAAAATTCCTGCGAAGTAGTAGTCGTCATCGACTCCAAAGGGATTGCCCGGTACCGGGTTGGGTCCATCCCTTTCCTGCGCGAACTCCGCCTGCGAGTTGTCGTCTACCCCGAGTAACCAGAGCTGGTTGAAAGGATTGGTGAGGACGGTGACCGTCGCGGTCTCCACATCCCCGCCCCGCGTCGCCGTCAGGGTGTAAATCGTTTCCAACTCGGTCGGGAAGACGGAGGTGAACCCGATCCCGGCGATAGTGTCCGCATCGACATTACCCACCCCCTGATCGATCGAGACGCTGGCAAGGGGATCGACCAACCAGTCGAGGAACACCTCCGTGCCGGGAGTGACTTCAAAAGCGCTGGCCACAAAGGATTCGATGATCGCCACCTGGACGGTCACGTTGCGGGTCCGGGTGTCCCCGCCGAGGGTCGAGGTCAACACGTAGGTGGTGTTTTGAGTCGGGTTCAACACCATGCTGCCGATGCCGTTGGTGGTCTGCGCCTCGACGCTGCCGACGCCATTGTCAATCGAACGCCCAGCGGCTCCCGGGGCGGTGATCCAGGTCAGGGTGATCTGTTCGCCAGGTGCGATGACGTTGCGGTCGGCCTGGAACGAACAGATCGGCAAACTGCACGCCAGAGTATCGGCATCGGCTTCGAGCCTGATGTAGTCGAACTGCATCCAGGCCCCCCCCTGACCCGGGACCCGCTCGATGCTCACCACATTGTCGCCGCCGGCACCGGTGACCGCCATCACCTCGCCGGCGGTGAAATTGAGGGTGACGATCTGCTCTTCGCCATCGACCCCGGAGGTGGTCTCGTTGGAGAGAAAATTGTCGTTGAAGTAAATGTCGAACGGAATCGGGCCGCTGGTACCTTGGAATTCCCGGTGGTCGCTGCAGCACACGTCGATGGTGAGCCTCAGATCGGTGGTCGGCTCGATCGTGGAGGCATCCAGATTGAAGTGGATGCGGTTGGTGGTATCGACCACGAGGTTGGCGCGTTCGAAATTGGTGTTGGCGGGTTCATCGGCGGCGAGGGCCCCGATGGGGGCGGGGTAAATCCCGGCGAAATAGTAGTCGTCATCTTTGGCGGTTGCGCTCCCCGGGGGGAAGTTGATGATCCCGTTCTCCTGGGCAAAGTCCGTTTGCGAGTTGTTTTCAATCCCGACCTGCCAGAGTTGGATGAAGGTTTGTGCCGGGGCCGCAAGCGTGCCAATCAGGAATAGGACGGAGAGCAGGATTGCGCGTTTCATGGATATTGAACCCACATTGAGCAGAGCCCCGCTCTCGGACAAGTCGATTCGACGGCTCGCCCCCCCTACTCGACACCAATTGCCACAACCGAATTCGAACTCGCTAGTCCCCCACACCAAGGAGGAGTGCTGGCGACTCGTTGTCGAGGATGTCCCTGCATTGCATCTGCACGGACAGTTTCTTCGCATCGACCTTTGCGGGCAGCACGATTTCCGCGCTGGTCGCGTGAGGGTCTGTGACCTTCACTTTTCCCAGGAGCTTCCGCCCCCCATCCGGCCCATTGTGAATCATGATGGCGGCCGCGAATTGGGGCAATGTTGCGGAGTCATTTTCCCAGGTCACCACCAACTTGCCCCCGGCCCCGATCCTGGCACTCCCCGACTTGATGCGGATCGGGCGGTAGGCCGGACGCTTCTCGGCGCGCTTGATTCCATGCCTCGAGGGGTTGGCCGTGGTGGGCTTGGTGGCCGCTCCTCCCGCCGTCATGAAATAAAACTCACCGGTGGCATCCTTGGCGACTCCGCCGTTCCAGTGCGTCCGGTAGTTGAAGGACCGCTTTCCCTTGACGAGATCCCAGGAATTCACCGAGTAGCGACCGTTGCCGAAGGGATGCCACTCGCCCGTGCGCTTCCGTTTCCATCCTCCGCGCAGGTTGGTGGTGCGCTGGTTCCTGCCCGTCTCCAGCCAATCCTCGATGAAGGCATCCGTGCCGCCCTGGAACCAGGCGTCCTTGGCGGCCACGTCCATCGTGATCAGGTGGGTCCATTGCCCGGTGTCGGCTGCGCGCACCCAGAATCCGTAGAAGGTATGATCGCCCACCGGCCAACAGCGCGACACCAGGGTGTACCAAGTGTCCGTCTTCCAGCCCAACTTGAAGTTCCAGGATTTCAACCCGGTCCCCTCCCCGCCGAACTTCTGGGTAGTGGTTCCCGGGCCGTGATGAACCGCCACGATCGGCCCGGAGTGACTCTTGTGATCCCAGATCGAGAAGATGTAGTTGTGGGCCCTGGGGTGGGCCTGGATGCCGGCGTATCCGGCCGCCCTGCCACGCCATCCGAGCGCTTCGTAGTAGGTGAAGCGAGCTTCCCCGAGCGCGGGCACCCGCACTTCATTGATGATGATGTCGCCTTCGAAGTTGTCGTCGAAGACGAGGTGAGAGGAAGGCGCCGCGTTCTCGCCGGCCCAGGCGGCGAGCGAGATGCACAGCAGGAGGATTGGTGAGAGCAACGATGTCCGGGTCATGGCAGGAGGATCACTTGGCTTTCTGGTGAAGCGCCGCGTTCAGCTTCGGCAACTTCTCTGCGATTTCCTGCATTGAGTCGATGGCAAACCAGCGTTTCGATCCTGCGCCCAGCGAGCGCACCGCGAACTTGACCCTCCCCTCATCCGCCAGGAGGTTCTCCGCGAGCACGATGAAGAAGAATCCGCCCGAGTCGACATTCGAGGTCCAGGTTGGAAGATAAACCAGCTCCACCGTTCCATCCTTCGACGCCCAGCGCGCAGGTGATTGAGAAACATCGAACTCGAGCTTCTCCTCGCCATCAACGTGAAGGGCAAAGCCCTTGGTGGCAGGTTCCGTGATCCAACCGATGCCGCCGGTGAAGCAGAGCACACGTGGTTTGCCTTCGACCGGAGTCCCCACCGGGCTCTCCCATGCCAACTCGGCTCCCACCGTTTGCTGCCGGATAAACACCCGCCCAACATGATCACCCGCAAAATTGTGCCAGCCAGCCTCCTCGCCGTCGTTCCTTGTAATGCGTTCCACCGCCGATCCTGCCGAGCCTGCGTAGTCCAGGATCTTCCGGAAGACAGCCTCCTCCCGGTCCTTCTTCGGTGCCGCCGCCCACACCGCAACTCGTTTGAAAACCGCGGCCTCGGCGCTCGGGAGACGATGGAAGGGTGCTGGTTCCTGATCCGGAGGCGCGACGAACTTCTTCCCGACCACCTCGCGCACCACCCCAACCACGACATCTTCGATCTCCGGTTTGTAGCGGCCCGGCTGCTCGTAGTAGACCTGCGAAAAATCCGCCTCGTATCCTCCCTCCTCCAGCACTCTCCTGGACGGAATGTAACCAGGCATGTCATTCGCCCAGGCCGTGATCCAGAGGCGCGGCCAGGCAAGTTCGCGATTCAAACGCACCGAGTAATCGACCACCACCTCGCCCGGCAAAAACACCATCGCAAGATCATCGCCGAACCTCCAACTGGAGACGGGGTAGATTACCTCGGAGGGAACTTGCCCACCCACATCGAGCTTCCTGAGCATGGCCAATCCGAGTTGGCCGTCAAAGCCGCCCTTGGCGCGCAGTTTCTCCCAGTGCTCGCGCGGTTTCGGGTCGACGAGCGGCAACGTTACCACCTTGCCGGCCACCGTGGGTCCTCCGCCCAGCCGGGTCATCTCGCCACCAAGGAGACGACGCACTTCAAAGGCAATACTCTGTCCATGGTCACTCGCGATCTGCAGGTTGCCGCTCGGCTGCGGACCGACATCCGCACCGCAACCGATCGTCATCAGCGAGGTTGCTCCCGGGAACTCCTTCTCCATCGCCTCGTTTGCAAAGCCGGCCCAGTCCCCGCCCACGTGATTGCGCGAACCAACCGTGGTGCAGTGACAAGCGTAGTTTGCCCACACCACGCGCACCACCCGCTCCTCATCGCGGGCCACCAGGACCGGCAGGCTGTGATCGACCGGCTGGTCCCGTTGAAATCCAAATCCGGCCCACTTGCCGTTCTGCAGCACGCGGCGGTTCCCGCCAAAGACCGCCCGTCCCTGCCCCCACTCCAGGTGCATCGGCTCCCGACTCTTCATCGCCTCGATCACCGCGGCCGCCATCTGCTCCACCGCGTAGTTCGTGTAGTTCTCCTGGCGCTCTTGCTGGGCAGGAGTCATGCGCCCCGCCCAAATCACCGTGGCATAGCCAATCAAATTGGGCGCATTGTGGGTGTGCGTGACCGCCACGACGAGCCGCCCGGGATCGATTCCGTGATTCGCCAGGCGCTTTGCCACCCGTGACTTGATCGCGGCAGGTGCGCCGCAGCTATCGAGCACAACGATCGCGACCGGCTCTTTTCCTCCGATCACCATCGCCCGCGCCCAGAGCTTGGTATCGACTCCCACGAATTCCGTCTTGCGGCCCCCGTAGCCCGCCAGCACGACTGGCTCCCGGGGAGTCACCTCGACTTTGGCAGCACCCACCATCACGGGCTCCGCATGGACTTGACCTGACAGGGCGAGAGCAAGGAGAAGAGCGATCAGTCGGTTCATGATCGGTGGGATCCTAAACTTAGAATAAAAACTCCGGCAAGCTCCCTCTCCGCTCAGAAGATCGAATATGATCGAGTTGTCTCCATTGACCAGGAGCAACAAGGGGCTCACGTGCCACACAATTCACCGGGCGTCCGTGGCTTCAGGAGGATCGCTCTCTCAGCTCCCGTTCAAAGGCCTCAACCTCGGGAAAACGCGTCATCCCGCGGAGCAAGGGACCAAGTCGCGGCTGCCCGTCGTTGTAGACCTCCACTGCATCGGCATCCGCGTAGCGCATGAAAAGAATGCGGCGATCACGGGTCTGCGAGTAATTCCCTTCCGAGCGGTGCAGGGTGTGACAGTGAAACACCACAACATCGCCGGCCTTGAGAGCAACTGGAATGGCGTTGTCCGCGTCGGGAACATGGAGATTCAGGTCAATCCCGGCCGCCTTCGCCTCCACCGTCATCAACTTGGACACATCAATCTGTCCCCGCTTGTGCGATTCCGGAAGAATCCACAGGCAACCGTTCTCTTCATCAGTATCGTCGAGGGCGGTCAGGGTGGTCAGGGCGTTCGCCGGATCAAGCTGGCCGTAGCCATTGTCCTGATGCCAGCCAAAGGGCCTCTCGTTGCCACGCATCTTGAAAGTGAGCTGAGACGTCGCGCCCTTGATGTTCGGCCCGATCAATTGCGCGGCCACGCCGACGAGCGGTCCATCGAAGTAGTAATCTCGAACCAACTCCGAGCGATGATGAATGTCCGGCAAGAGCGCATTTTTCAACCAGGTGGCGGTGGGATCGAAGGTCCCTTTCTCCTCCTCCCAAGCCGCCATGCACTCGTCGAGCAACGCTCTCAATCCATCGCCGTGCAGGACGTGGCGCAAGATGAGATATCCCTTCTCCCCGTAGCTCTGAAGTTCCGCTGCGCCCAAGGGCTGCGGAGGCCGGCCGGTTTGAGAGGCGATCATCGTGACTCCCTCTCTAAAACACCGCGGTGAGATTGCCAGCAACTAAGTGAGTTCGCCTTGCCTCAGCGATCCGGGTGCCCAAGGATCGACGAATGAAGGCAAGGGACTGCGCCCGGACAATTTTCAGCGGACTGCTGCTCGGAGTCGGCGCACTCTGCTGCGGGGCGATTGCTGCTCCGGCGCGGGCCGTTGAGATTCCGGACAACCTCAAGACCGGGAATCTCGCCGCGTGGTGCATCGTCCCCTTTGACGCCCGGAAGCGTGGACCAGCCGAGCGGGCCGTGATGCTCGAGGAACTCGGCCTGCGACGCTGCGCCTACGACTGGCGGAGAGAACATGTCGCGCAATTCGAGGAGGAGATCCTGCAGTACAAGAAACACGGGATCGAATACTTCGCATTCTGGGGTTCACACGACGAGGCCTTCCGCCTCTTCAAGAAGTACGATCTCCACCCGCAAATCTGGAACACCCTGGGAAGCCCGACCGGGGGATCACAGAAAGAGAAGATCGAAACTGCGGCGCGGTCGATGGAAACGCTTGCAATGCGCACTGCCGAATTGGGCTGCAAGCTGGGCCTCTACAACCACGGGGGCTGGGGTGGTGAACCCGCGAATCTTGTCGCGGTCTGCCAGCGGTTGCACGCCTTGGGTCACAGGCATGTCGGCATCGTCTACAACTGGCACCACGGTCACGGGCACATCGACGACTGGCAGGCGGTCCTGACCCTCATGAAGCCCTATCTGCATTGCCTCAATCTCAACGGAATGAACACCGGCGCGAAGCCGAAGATCCTTCCCCTGGCCCAAGGCGCTCACGACCTCGCCATGCTCAAAGTGGTTGCTGGGATCGGTTACGCGGGACCGATTGGCATTCTCGATCACCAGGGTCACCTCGATTCCAAAGAGGCGCTCCAGGATAACCTCGATGGGTTGGCATGGTTGACGAAGGAGTTGGCCGTGCCGGGATCGGGCGGCAAGAAGCCGACTCCCAAGGCCAAGAAATTCAGCCCCAAAAAACCCTGAGTCAAGAAACCGCGCCTTCGCTCCACCCCGCCTCGATTCCCTGCCCGCAATTCATGACTACCGAACTGGAGACCGTCGCGCTCCGAGGTGCCGCGCGAACTGTCGAGGACGATGAACTGGAGGGTCCGCGACTCCTCGCTCGCATCGGTGTCGTTGGTCTTGGTGATCGTGAGCTCGTAATAACCCGGAGCGGTTATTGCGATCGGGGTTTCGAGGGTGATCGGGTCCCCGTTGAGCTGCGCAACGATGGTGAATCCCACTTCACTGGGAACGGTAAAGGAGGCCCAGTCGTTCTCGATATCCTCATCGTCAATCCCGTTCACCGTGATCACGGCTTGGGATGGACTGGTGAACGCGAGCACCAGCGCGAAGACGCCGAAGAGGAACACCGGGAGAGGACCATTCATGAGCTTACCCTACGATTCCAGAGCCGAAAGTTACGCGGTAAAGCGACTCACTTTGCCGGGGACTGAATCTCATCGTGCTCGTTTCCAAGTGCCCGACCGCCAGGGTCAAGAGCATGAAAGACCCGGAATCGACACCCGCATCCTCCCGGCGATCCTTTCTCAGGAAGACGACGGCCGGGGCCCTGGTGGCAACCGCCGGAGTGGCCTCCGCAGCCAACCCGATGACCGAAGTTATGAAGCGTAGTGACGACCTCCCCAACCAACTCGTCACCTGCCTCGGTGGCGCATGGCCGGAGCCCTCCCCGCTCAATCCAGTAGACCGCAAGACAATTCAGAAGGACGGCTACCGCATCGAGTCGCTCACCTACGAAGTTGAGATTGGCGATCATGTGCCCGCCCTGCTGCTCGTTCCCGACCGGGTCGATCAAGCGAAGCCCGCGCCCGCCATCGCAGTCTGGCACCAACACGCCGGCCAGTATCACCTCGGCAAAAGCGAACCCGCTGGTCTGGCAGGCGCACCGATGCACCACACCGGAGCGGCCCTCGCCAAGGAAGGCTACGTCGTGCTTTGTCCCGATGCCCTTTGCTTTGAAGAGCGCCAGGACCCCGACAAGAAGCAGAAGAATGGCAACTACGAGCGCTTCGAGTTCCTGCGCTACGTGGTGGCCGGACAGTGCATGGCCTGGAAGAACATTCTCGATATGCGTCGCGCGATTGACTTTCTCGTCTCGCGCCCCGAGGTGGATGCTGAGCGAATCGGTTGTTACGGACACTCCAGGGGATCAACCCACACCTGGCTGGTGGGTCCGCACGAACCGCGGCCCAAGGCCCTGGTCGACAATTGCTGCCTGCCGACCTACTCCGCCATCCACGACCGGAAGATCCTGCACTGCTTTCCGAACTTCGTCCCCGGGTGGCTGCAACACGGGGACACCCCCGAAATGGCTTCTCTCATAGCGCCCCGCGCGCTCCACCTCAACTTGGGCGAGACCGATTCGGGCAGTCCGATCGAACACGCGAAGGAGGGCCTCAAACGCATCGCCAAGGCTTACGCCGAAGCCGGCGCAGCGGACAAGTTCACGCATTTCATTCAGCCCGACACGGGACACGTCCTCTCACCCGGGATGTGGGAGAAGACGAAAGCGTTCTTTGCGAATCACCTGTCTTAACTCCAGCGCCTGGAAATCAAATCCTCGAGAGGGGGCGATCAATTGGGGTCGTCATCCGGATCACGGGTCCAGATGATACCTTCCTGGATGATGATTTCTCCGGAAGTAGTGATCAGATCGAAGACCGAGCGCTTCTCGGCGTGACCGTCCGCAAAAAGGAGGAGTCCTTGCTGATTGTGCCGTCCCGCGAAGGCTTTCGGATTGGCCTTGGGCGAGGCGCTGAAGTTCGTCTGGGCCTGGCTGACTTTCTTGTCACGAGGCATGCCTCGCTCGAGGAAGATCACCGTGTTGATCGGAACCTGGATCGAGGCGAGGGTGCCCTGCTCCTTGTTCCCATCGTCGTCCCTTCTCTGCAGGCGGCTGTTCATTCCGATCGCGAACATGGGTGACTTGTATTTCTTATCACTCCTTGGATAAGGCGCACCAGGAACGTAAAGCGGATAGGAGTCCGCATAAAATGCTTCCGGGTTGTTGTCGTTGGCGAGATCGCCCACCGTGGGAAAACCCATCCGCAGCGTCAGCGCGTTGTACCACGCTTCGGATGCTTCGGGCTTGGCAGCACCCTGCCAATCATCCTTTTCGCCCCCGAGATCCTCAAACGGAAGCAATCCGCCACTGTCCGCGGTGTAGCCGACAAAGGCCTCACCGAGATTCTTGATCTTCTGGGTCGCCCGCGCGAGGTTGGCCTTTTGCTTGATGCTCTTGGTCACCTGGATCGACAGGGCTGCGAGGACCACAATGATCGCAATCACGACGAGGAGTTCCAGGATCGTGAAGCCCGACCGCAAGCTGGGCTTCGATGTTCTCGAATGATACATTGGTTTTGAGGGGATGTACCCAAGGATAGCGGTGGCCACGATACCACGAAGATCCGCAGACCACCTCCAATTTTCCCGAAAATGCAGTCACCTTCAAGTCGGGTTTAACAATTCCTGCAGGCAGTAGTTGCGAATCCCAACCAATTCAGCCTGATCAGAATACTAAGTTAGGCATCTAAATCCACCCTCCACTTACGGATTCTCAAGGGAATTGACTGGAACCACGGTGAGCGGGCAGTCCTCCACCCCAAGCGAAGAGACGTCCTCGAGACCGCCCTCTCCAGCAGCCATCGGTTAAGACCATTGCGGGAAATTGGTGCGACTCCTGGAGAAACTGGCGCGGCCCCAGGGAAGCACGGCGAGCACTTCGGAGCCTTCGTGAAACACATGCCCGCGTCCCCGAGAGACCGCATCTTGCGCCTCCCTCACCCCTCATCGCACTGCTCTGTCATTGAAGCTGATCATCAAGCTCCCTGAAGTCCAACTCCATGCCCGCCGCCTACTGGCAAAATCTCCCAAATAGCTGCGGATTCCCGATCGGGATCCCGCTTGCTCTTGTGCAGCCGTCAATTGAGAGTTGTCAACTCCTGCTGGTGCGGAGAGCCTTGGCGGCTCCTGCCCCCGGCTCGCAATTCACCCTTGAGTCCTGCCACCTCTGCCCAGCCAATGAACGACCGCACCGCTTCACTTTGTCACCACTTCAGAAGTCGCCTTCACCACCTCATTACTCCGCTCATCTGCGGCGCGGTGATGCTGGCCTCTCCGGCCAGGGCCGGAGTCACGGTGCCGCCGACCTTCTCGATGAGCGTGTCACCGGACACCATTGGAGTGGGGAGTTGCACCGAGCTGACCTTCACGATCGATGCCTCTGCTGTTCAGCAGACGCCCATCAACGGGCTGGCCTTCTCCCTCAATCTGCCTGCCGGAGTCACGATTGCCACCCCCGCCAATGCGACCAACAACTGCGGGGGAATCCTGAGCGCTCCCGATGGCGGCTCCTCCATTTCACTCACGGGTGGTGAGATCGCAACGGGGATCTGCACCATCCAGGTTGGTCTCACGCTGGCTGCGCCCGGTCCCTTCGTCTTGACCAGCGGGGACCTGACTTCCAGCGCAGGAAACAGCGGCACCGCCACCGCCACCCTGGGAACTCCGAGCCAGGGCCCCGTGCTCGGCTTCAGCAAGAGCTTCTCTCCGAATCTCGTGCCGGTGGGCGGACCAACGACCCTGACCTACACCATCGAGAACCAGTCTGCCGAAGACGCCACCAACCTCAGCTTCACTGATGTCCTCCCCGCGGGCATCATCATCGCCACTCCCTCCAACGCGTTCAGCAACTGCGCGGGCATCCAGCTCACCGCGGTTTCCGGGACCCGGAACATCACCTTCGACGCGAGCCCCACCCTGCCCGCCGGAGAGTCCTGCACCCTCACCCTCGATGTCATCGGGCTCGACCCCGGACTCAATAACAGCGTCTCCGGGGATCTCACCTTCAACGGATCCGGCGGAACCTCCTCAGCCGGTTTCGCGTGCGCGGTCCTTGAAGTGCTTGCGCCCGAGGACGTCGCCAATATCACCTTCACCAAGGAGTTCACCGACGATCCGGTCGATCCGGGCGGCACCGGGACTCTTGAGTTCACCATCACCAACAACAGCCTCACCGAGACCTTCTCGAACATCGTGTTCACTGACGACCTGAACGCCACCCTCCCCGGACTGCTCGCAGTCGATCTTCCGACGCTGGGCGGCCCCATCATCAATGGGACCTTCGACGATGCCGGGCCCACCTCAGTCATCAGCGGCAACTGGGACTATCTCGATCGGATCGAGAACGAACTTGGAGCCAACCAGAGCTATCCCGACGATGGAGATGGCAATGAATGGTATTCCCCCGACTTCGACGTCGCAACTTCGGAGATCGGCCCCTGGGGTTCCGCAGCGGCTCCCCTCCAGGGCGGCACGATTGATGGTTTCCCACCCGGCACTCCCGAGGTCCTCTTCGGGATCGATACCGCACCCGATGGAGTATCGAATCTCATCACCACTTATCTCTTCCGCAACGACTTTACCCTGACTGCCGCCCAAGCCGCCGAAGATGACTGGTACATGGAGTACTTGATCGATGATGGTGCCATCATCTATGTCAACGGAGTGGAGGTCCTGCGCACCCCAAGCATGCCGGCAGGGGCGGTAAACACCAACACTCTCTCCGGCCTTGGCGACGAGAACTCCCTCGAGTCCGGCCCCGTCAACCTCACCGGCCTTCTCTCCGTGGGTGCGAACACCATCGCGGTGGAAGTGCACCAGAACACACTGGAGAGCAGCGACGTGGGACTCCTCCTGAGCCTGTTGCCCGCAGCCAATTCTTCCACCGTGGGGTTCGCTTACTCCGACGACACGTTCAATGGCACGGTGGATCCGGAATTCGCGGAGGGATCGCTCGACCCCACCGGAGGCTTCGATGGTGGCGGTCTCACGGTGCTGGTCGGAGGCCAGTCGGGCTTTGGAAACCAGACCCCCGCCAGTTCCGGAGGCTGGTCAAGATTCTTCAACTTGGATGATCCGACGACCGTCACGATCAGTCTTCGCTACCGGCTTCTCTTCGAGGGTTCTCACGAGAACGATGAATTCGGTCAAGCCCTCCTCGAACTGGACGGGATCCTTTTCGGGAATGGCCCGGGCAACTCGTTGGCACAGTTCACCGGAGACGGCAATAACGGGCCCGATCACGACACGGGATGGCAACAGGCCACCTTCAACATTTTCCTGGCTGCCGGCAACCACACCATCCTCCTCGGCGCCTACAACAACAAGTCCACCGTCGGGGCTGAAACCACCCAGGTCTGGTTCGACCATGTCGAGGTCGGCACTCCGTTGATCCCGGCCCCGGTCTGTGGCCCCAACTCCCAGTTCACCGGCAGCGATCTCCTCACTTTCCTCGGCGGATCCCTCGGACCCGGGCAGTCGTGCACCTTCAGTGTTGGCGTGCAGGTCCCGGTCTCCACTCCCACCGGAAGCTACCTCAACACCACCAGCCGCATCACCACCACGGTCCTCGGGAGCCCCCTGATTGGATTCCCGGCCAGCGACACGCTCGTGGTGGAGCCCATCCCGCCCGCATTCTCGAAGAGCTTCTCGCCAGACGGCATCGCGGGCGGCGGGACGAGCACCCTCATCTTCACCATCGACAACAGGAGCAGTCAACTCGACGCCACCGGCATCGACTTTACCGACACCCTCCCGGCCGGATTGGTCATTGCCAACCCTCCCAATGCCGGCACCGATTGCACCGGAGGAACCCTCACTGCGGTCTCGGGAACAGCCGTCATCAGCTACACTGGAGGCGCCATTGCGGCGGGCGCCAGCTGCACGGTCATCGTCAATGTCACCGCCGGCGATCCTGGCGCCTACCTCAACACCAGCG
Source organism: Roseibacillus sp. (assembly GCA_046581525.1). Classification (GTDB taxonomy): domain Bacteria; phylum Verrucomicrobiota; class Verrucomicrobiia; order Verrucomicrobiales; family Akkermansiaceae; genus Roseibacillus_B. Next base: position 29,878 of record JAYGGC010000161.1, read on the forward strand.
GCGACCTCACCTCCGACCTGGGCAATAGCGGCCCGGCCTCAGCCACCCTCACCGTCAATCCCCCTCCCCTCTTTGCCAAGAGTTTCGCCCCCGCCAGCCTCAACGCCGGACAGGTGGGCACCCTCACCTTCACCATCGACAACAGCGCCTCGACCACCGACGCGACCGGCATCTCGTTCACCGACAATCTGCCCGCCGGCCTCGTCCTTGCGAACCCGGTGAACTTCTCCTCCACCTGTGTGGGGGGAAGCGTGAGCGCAGGTCCCGCTTCCAGTAACTTTTCCTACTCCGGGGGCACTGTTCCCGCGGGAGCTTCCTGCACCCTGACGGTGGAGGTCACCAGCTTGGCGGGTGGCACATATCTCAACACCACCGGCGACCTCACCAGCTCGCTCGGCAACAGCGGGTCGGCCAGCGACACCTTGGAGGTCGAGGCCATCGTCTCGATCATGCTCACCAAGTCGGAGTCGGTCGACCCCGTCATTGCGGGTTCCGGCGCGGGCAACCTGACCTATCTCATCACCACCACCAACAGTGGTCCTTCCACTGCCACCGGAATCACTGTGACCGAGGCTCTCACCATCCCCGCGGGCGTCTCGCTCGTCAGCATCACCCCGAGTGCAGGCACCACCTTCTCGGATCCGCTCTGGACCATTGGAACGCTCGCGTCCGGAGGATCCGCGACCCTCACCGTCGTTCTCACCGCGGACGCATCTGCTCCTCCCGGATTGAACGTCATCACCGCCACTCTCGCCTCGGTCAACGAGACGAACATTGGTGACGTCACGAGCGTCACGGAGTCCACCTCCATCGTGAACCGGTCCGACCTGCAGGTCACTACCACTGAGTCGATTGACCCGGTGATCGCGGGCTCCGGGGCCGGCAATCTTGATTACCTTATCACCGTCACAAACATCGGTCCTTCGCACGCCACCAACGTCGCGCTCGCCAGGATCCTCAACCTTCCCTCCGGAGTCTCCGTCGATTCTGTCTCTCCGAGTGCAGGCACGAGCTTCGACGCCCCCACCTGGACCGTCGGCAGCCTCGACGCCGGGACAACCGCCACCCTTCGGGTGGTTCTCACCGTCAATCAGACCGCCGCGATGGGGACGGACGTGATCTCCAGCGGCGCAGCAGTCACCTCGCTTGATCAAACGGACATCAATCCCCAGAACAATTCCGCGGCGCTCACCACCTCGATCAGCAACGAGGTCGAGATTGCGATCAGCAAGACCGCGTCGATCGACCCCGTCCTCGCAGGTTCCGGAGACGGGAACCTGGTCTATACCATCACCGCCACCAACACCGGGCCCTCGGATGCGAGCGGCGTGGTCATCGGGGAAGCGCTGATCCTGCCAGCCGGCGTCACGGTGGACAGCATCACCCCGAGCGCCGGCACCTACTCCCCGGCCAATGACCCGAACGGCTTCTGGATCCTCAGCCTGCCTGTGGGAGCGACCGAGACCCTGATCGTCACCCTTACCATCGCCGCCGACGCTCCCAACGGCGCCACCATCTCCAACACCGCAAGCCTCCAGCAGGTAAGTGGAACGGACACCGATGACTCCAACAACTCCGCCTCGGAGGAGACCACCATTCTCGCCGGCGTCGATCTGGTGGTGACCAAGAGCGACTCGATCGATCCCGTCATCGCGGGCTCCGGGATCGGAAACCTGATATACCTCGTCACCGTCACCAACAACGGACCGCTGGACGCCACTGGCCTGGAGCTCAGCGAGATTCTCTCATTCGGTCCCGGAGTGGTCATCGCGTCCGTCACTCCAGGTGCCGGCACCTTTACCGATACCACCTGGACGGTGGGAGACCTCGCCAACGGCGCCTCGGCGATCCTCACCGTGACTCTCACGGTTGGTCCCTCGACTGCAGTGGGCACCGATACCATCTCCAACACCGCCTCCATCAGTGCGGTCGATCAGCCCCAGAACAATCCCGGCGATGAGTCGGACACCGAGTCGACCTCGGTCATCCGGGAAGTGGACCTCGTGGTGACCGTGACCGAGTCGCGCGATCCCGTCCTCGCCGGCTTTAATCTCCCCGGGAATCTCCGCCACACCGTGTGGGTCACCAACAACGGTCCCAGCGACGCGAGCGGAGTCATTCTCGATATCGCTCAGGTTCTGCCCGCGGGAGTGACCGTTGGATCCCTCGACCTCCCGCCCGGCACCAGCTTCACGGACCCGAGTTGGTCGGTGGGTGACCTGGCCTTCGACGCCACCGCTTCCCTTCCATTCGACTTGAGCGTTCCGGCTCCCGTTCCCGGCGGGCTGGACACCATCGCAACCAGCGGCATGGTCTCCGGCGCCAACGAGCCGATCATCAACGACGGCAATGACGCCGCCTCCGAATCGACCAGCGTGGTGAGCCCTGCCAGTTTCGGGATCAGCGGCGGTGAGATCGTCCTCGATCTCCAGTCCTCCCTCTTCAAGCAGACGGTCACCATCACGAACAACAACCCGACCAGCGTGCCGGCCTTCCGCCTGCTCGTGAACGGGCTGCCCCAGGATGTCACCGTCCACAACGCCCAGGGGGAGTCCGGAGGCAGCTCATACCTCCTCTACAACCAGGCCCTGGCCCCGGGAGCGAGCATCGACCTCGTGGTGGAATACTCCCAGCTCGACCTCTCGGGAGGGTTCGAACCCAGCTTTGAGATTGAACTGCTCGATGCCGCCGAAGCAGTCACCTCTGCGGAGGGTGCCGAACTGGATCGCATCGCCACCCTGCCCAATGGCGACATCCTCATCGAGTTCAAGTCCACGGTCGGCACGGCCTACACCATCCAGTACAGTCAGGACGGTGAAAATTGGTTTGGCGTCGTTCCCAAGGTCCTGGCAGGAACCAGCCGAACGCAGTGGATCGACAACGGTCCACCCAAAACTCCCCGCCATCCCAGCTCGGTAAAAGGCCGCCTCTATCGCGTGGTCCAAGACGACTAGAACCCTGCACTGCTCATTTCCATGAATCTCAGAATTGGTTTCACCCTCCTCGCCCTTTGCGCTCTTCCTGCCTTCGCAGGCGACTCCGCCTCCTCGGCGAAGGACGCCTTCCCTCGGTCCGCGAAGGACTTCTTGCATCCGTCCCCCAAGGATGCCTTCGCGCCGTCTGCCAAGGATGCCTTCGCGCCATCTGCCAAGGATGCCTTCGCGCCGTCTGCCAAGGATGCCTTCGCGCCGTCAGCCAAGTCAGCCAAGTCCGCGAAGGACATCCTCCTGCCACCTCCGCCCCAGAGTCGCTGGGTTCTTGGAGCGGGGCTCTCACTGCGCAACATTGGGGAGATCGATTTCGATACCGGCGTCACCAACCTCACCATCCCGATGCTCTACCAGGCCGGAAACATCCCGGTCCCGGGAATTGGTCCAGCCGCCGGCTTTGTCAATCGGCACTACGACAACGGCTTTGTCCGTCCCGATGCCCGCACTCCCGGCACCAACCGCACCAACGACTTCGGCTACAACAGCGGGGCCCAGGTCCAGGGGGGCAGCACCCTGACCCTCAATGCCGCCGGCGGTGAACGCACAGATGTCATGCGGACTACCAGTTCCGCGGCCACCAGCTGGAGCGAAGACCGCGAATGGGAGCTCGCGCCCTACCTCAAGCTCAGCCGCCTCACTGAGCTGGGGAACGGATGGAGCGCCGGGCCCGCCTTCCACTTTACCTTCGCCAACATCGATGGCGGCCGGGGTGGTCTCAACACCATCCTTGGTCGCGAGCAACGCGACACTTACGACGTTTCGGCCACCGATACCTACAACGCCGCCCCCGTCATTCTTCCCGCGGGGGCCTACGTCGGCGCTCCGAATGTCCCCGGCGCACCTCTCCTCCCCGCCGAGCCCACCAGCCGGGTTCTCACTGACACCCTTCGCAGCACCGATGTCGCGGTGTGGAACGACTCCATCAGCGAGTCCCTCGATGTCGATCTCTGGGGCCTCTCGATCGGAGCCGAGGCCGCCTACCAGGCCAACAACAAGTTCTACGCCACGGTGGGCGCAGGCTTCTCGCTCAACGTCGCGGACTGGGAAGGGAAGCGCAGCGACCGTGTCTTCCAGCAGATCAACAACGGCCCGCCCATCGGCATCAGCGCCACCAGCGCCCGAAACTCCGGCAGCGCGGTTCTCTGGGGCCTCTACCTCCAGTCCGCCGCCGTTTATCAGGTCACCGGAGAGTTCTCGGTGGAGGCCAACCTGCGCTACGACTTGACCGAAGATTTTTCGGGCCAGGTCGGCAACAGCCACTTCACGGTGGACCTGAGTGGCTTCAGTGTCGGCGTCGGCGGGTCCTACACCTTCTGGTAGCGGGCGCGTTCGTCCGAAATTGGGAGACGACAAGGGCAGGACCGCGGCCTCGCTCCCCCGCACGATTGCGCTCAAGTCCCTGCCCGACGATCTATTCAGCCCACTGGACTCGTTTTGGTTTCCTCCGACCAGCATTTTCAGGTCAACTAGTAACATGACCCCCTTACCCGCCTCAAAGCTCTGCGCACTCTGCGCGCTCATGGCGCCGATCGCGCTCGCGGATGTCGCCAACCTGGGTGCCCGCAAGGACAACACCATCTACTCGGAAAGCGGGGCCCTCAGCAACGGAATGGGAAGACGCATTTTCACAGGGAAAACGCTCGGGCGCAGCGGCACTGATCTGCGCCGTGCTCTCCTGGATTTTGACATCGCCGCCGGGATCCCGGCGGGAGCTACCATCAACAGCGCCACCATCACCCTGACGGTGACCAAGACCCGCTCCGGCTCTCCAATCTGCAATTTTCACCGACTCACCAGCGATTGGGGAGAAGGCGCCTCTAATGCCTCCGGTCCAGAAGGACGAGGAACTACCGCCCAACCGGGCGATGCTACCTGGACCCGTAGTTTCTCCCCCGCCACCACTTGGACCACCGACGGTGGAGAATTCAATCTTACAGACAGCGCAAGCACCGCCGTAGGTGGGCAAGGCTCCCTCAATAACTGGACTTCGGCCCAGCTGGCCGCCGACGTTCAAGACATGCTGGACAACCCGGGCAGCAACTTCGGCTGGATCCTCATCGGCGCCGAATCCACCCCTGGATCCGCCAAGCGGTTCGCCTCCCTGCAGTCACCCACCGTTGCAAACCGGCCACTGCTCGTCGTCGACTTCACTCCGCCGGTGACTCCCTTTACAGTGGACACCACCACTCCCACCCAGGCGCAGCTTGATGTCTCCGCGAGCACCGACGTCACGGCGACCTTCAGCGACCCGGTCAACAACACGACGATCACAACTTCCTCCTTCAAGGTCTGGGGCAGGCAAAGCGGCTTCAAAGCCGGCACCTTCACCGCGGCCACTTTCGACCCCACCGTGGACTTCAATTCCGGTGAACAGGTCCACCTCATGTTGAACGGCAGCATCGAGTCGGGCACCGGCACCGCGCTCACCCCACACATATCTCAGTTCAGGGTCGCTGCCGGTGGTGGTGATCAATTTCTCCTGGGCGCCGTGCAGACCCTGGGGACTGGCGCCAGCTTCGACATCGGCATCGGCGACCTGAACGGCGACGGCGACCTCGATGCCTTCGTGACCAACAACGGAGCAGGCAACACCATCTGGATCAATGACGGAACGGGGAGCTTTACCGATACCGGTCAGAGCCTGGGAACCGCGAAGAGTCTCACGGTCGAGTTGGGCGATCTGAATGGCGATGGGGACCTCGACGCTTTCATCGGAAACGACGACGGCCCCAACGCGGTGTGGCTCGGCGATGGCAGAGGCCAGTTTGTCTCCAACGGACAGACGACGCTGGGCAACGACCGCAGTTTCGGTGTCGGGTTGGGAGACCTCGATGGCGACGGTGATCTCGATGCCTTCGTTTCGAACAACGGCACCGCCGACAAGGTCTGGACCAACGACGGAAGCGGCACCTTTTCCGATTCCGGTCAAACCCTCGGCAACGCCGGAAGCCGCCACCTGGCCCTGGGCGATCTCGATGGCGACGGCGATCTCGATGCCTATGTCGCAGTCCGCGGCGGAGGGGACCGGGTCTGGATCAACGACGGGGCCGGCACCTTCACCGCCGGTCAAAGTCTCGGCACCGCCGCCAGCTTCGGGGTGTCCCTTGGCGATCTTAACGGAGATGGCGATCTCGATGCCTTCGTCTCGACCGTTAACAATGCCGGCAACCTGGTCTGGACCAACGATGGAACAGGATCCTTTACCGACAGCGGCCAACTCCTCGGGACCGGCCCCAGCCGCTCCGTCGAACTCGGTGATGTCGATGGGGACGGTGATCTCGACGCCTTCGTCGTCAATAATGCGCCGGCAGCCAACCAAGTCTGGACCAACAACGGAAGCGGGACCTTCACCGACAGCGGGGTTAGCTTCGGATCCTCTGCTCACCGCGACCTCGCCCTGGGGGACCTCGACGATGATGGCGACCTCGACGTCGTGCTCGCCAACACCGGCGCGCCCAATGAGGTCTTTCTGAATTTCCACAATGGAGAAACGAGTGACTTCGACTCCGACGGCCTGCCCAATGACTACGAGGTGGAAAACAACCTGAACCCGGCCGACGCCGCTGATGCCGGGGCGGACCCGGACGGAGATGGCAATACCACCCTGGATGAGTTCATTGCCGGCACCGATCCAAACGACTTCAACTCCGCATTTTCAATCACGGCCGCCGTCCTTGCCGGCACCGCTGCCATCTCGGTCACCTCCTCCAACGCCCGCCTCTATACCTTGCAAAGAAGCAGCACGCTGGAGGATGGTTCGTTTCAGGATGTTCCAGGGCAAATCGACGTCCCCGGCAACGGCACCATCCTTATCCTCACCGATCCTAATCCGGTCGGCGACAAGCTGTTCTACCGTGTCGTGGTGAGCATTCCCTAGCAGGGTCGCTCCAATTCCACGCGCTCGATCCTGGGCTACCCCTCTGGGTTAGCCGGAGAGGGACTCCCGACTCGACGGGGCTCTCCTTGATTCGCTAGGCTCCATCTTCCCTGCTGCTCGTATGATGAAGAACATCTCTCTCTTGGCCGCCCCAACCATCTGCGCTCTGTGCCTCGCCGCTCCCGCTCTCCTCGTCGCGGAGCCCGATCCCGATGGCAACACCACGGAGTTCCAGCGCATGCTCGCAGGATTTGGGAACATGGAAACGATCGCGGGCCGCCTCGTCAACGGCATCGCGTCAGGGTCCGACGCCTGCAACGACTGGACTGCCGCCATGGAAGGAGGAAACGCAACCGATGCGGATCTCTCGCGCCCACACATGGCCCAGGCCGATGCAGCCGGAAATGTCTACATCGCCGACAAGGAAGGTCACGCCATCCGCAAGGTGTCGCCGGATGGAGTGATCACCACCTTTGCCGGCACCGGCCTGCGCGGCGACGGCGGTGAAGGAGTGGCAAGTCAAACCAATCTGCGCGAACCAAACGGGCTTTACACCTTTCCGGATGGCACTACCTACCTCCTCGAGATTGATGACAACTGCGAGACCGGAGTCATCCTGCCAGGCGGCAAGGTCCGGAAGATCGCCACCAATGGCATGATGACCACCGTGCTCACCGATCCCAACTTGACGCCCGGTCGAGGCCTCTGGGTGAGCCCCGATGAATCGCTGATTTACTATTGTTCCGGCACCGTGCTCAGGAAGTGGACTCCGCTGGGGGGCATCGAGGATTACTCCACCGGGTATCTCAGTCTCGGCAACATTGCCATGGGTCCGGACGGCCTCCTCGTGGTTACTGACCGCTCGAGCCGCAATATCGAAACTGGTCACTACGTTTACCGCCTCAGTGCGGACGGCGCGACCAGGACCATCATCGCAGGCAACGGGACCACCACCGGGGGTGGTTCCGGACTGGCCGCCACCGCCACGGGCCTCAATGAAGTGCGCGGAATCGCGATGAGACCCGATGGCAGCTTCTTTGTCTGCACCCACCGCGCCAGCCAGCTCTGGTTCATCGATACCCAGGGTCTCATCTGGCTCGCCATCGACGGAAATCGCAATAGCGGAACCCACGCTGGTGACGGGGAACCCTTGACCACTGTAAAACTGAAGATCAGTGAACCCCGCGCCGTCACCCTCGCACCCAATGGCGACCTGATCATCACCGAGAACGACGATGGCTACATTCGCCGGGTCACCAACATCTGTGTGCCCCCGGAAATTACCAAGCTGACTTACACAGCAGGCGGAACTGTCACCATCACCTGGCGCAGCCACCGCGAGGGCAACTACACGATCGAGGAATCCACTGATCTCATCGACTGGAATTCAACCTACGATCCGGAAACTGGCAATGGCCCGACCACTACCGCGACGGTGGGCGGCGGAAGCCCCACCAATTTCTTCCGCGTGGTGGCGCATTGAGCAAGCTTCTCCGAGACACGGAGGCCCCGCCCTCGTGCGACCTTCCCCCTTGCTACCGCTCATCCGGATCCCTAGGCTCCGTCGCCAACCAGTTGTGGCAGAAGACCGATCAAGTAATCCGGGGCAGGAGCAGACGCTGTAAAACTACGAAGACTTCGTCTATCCATCGGGAGTCTATTATTACACCCACCCTGATCGGATCGCCATCACCGCTGCGCTGGCCGGAGCCTCTCCTCCACCCGTTGATACCTGCCGCGTGCTGGAACTGGGGTGCTCCGATGGAGGCAACGTGATCTCCATGGCCAGCACTCTGCCCGACGCTGAATTCGTCGGGATCGACCTCGCGCCGCGGCAAATCGCGATGGCGGAAGAGACGCGGACCGCGGTCGGACTGCAGAACCTGACCTTTCACGCCATGAGCTTCACCGACCTCGGTGAGAAGTTCGATTACCTCATCGCCCACAGTCTCTTTTCGTGGGTCCCCCCTGGTTCTGCAAGATGAACTGCTCACGGCCTGCTCGCGTCTCCTCACCCCGGCCGGACTGGCCTACCTCAGCTTCAACGTCTACCCGGGAGCCCGCGCCCTCCTGTGGTTGCGCGAAAAACTGCTCTATCACCTGCGGGACATCGAAGGCGCAAGAGAGCGCCCGATGACCTCCACCCTCGTGCGCCTCCGGGCCCCGACCCGGCATCAGATTCCGACCCTCCACCATTCCAACGTGTCGATCGATGACCCCGCGGCCTGCACCATCCTGGCGGTCCTCGACGGCACCCGGACCGGGACGCACTCGCAGCGGTCCTCCCTGCCGCCGTGCGCGACGAAAAGATCGGGATCAATGTCGGCGAGGTACCTCTCCAGGATGTGGAGGATCCCGAGAGCGTCGCCCGCCAGATCGTCGAAAATAAACTGCAGAAGGCGCTCGATCTCGGCTTGCTCATATCCGCCGAGGCAGCCTGAACGGGAAAAACTGTTTCAGGCCAAGACCTCCTTCCAGACATGCCCGTGCACATCCGTAAGCCGCAGGTCCCGGCCGCTCCAGCGATAGGTGAGCTTCTCGTGGTCGATGCCCACTTGGTAGAGAACGGTGGCCCATAGATCGTAGACGGTGGAAATGTCCGTTTGCGCCTTGTAGCCGAACTCGTCGGTCGCGCCGTGGGCCGTTCCGCCCTTGATCCCGCCGCCGGCCATCCAGAGGCTGAAGCCAAACGGATCGTGGTCGCGACCGTTGGAGCCCTGCGAGAAAGGAGTGCGCCCGAACTCACCCGTGAACACGAGCAGGGTTTCCTCGAGCATGCCGCGCTCCTTGAGATCGGCGATGAGGGCTGCGATCGGACCGTCAACCTGTTCCGCCATCGCAGTGTGGCCTTTCTTCAAGTCGCTGTGCTGATCCCACGGATTGCCTCCTCCCCCACCCCCGATACCGTGACTGCAGCAGGAGAGTTCGACAAAGCGCACTCCGCGTTCCACGAGGCGGCGCGCCATCAAACACTGGCGGGCATATTCCGCCTTGTGCTCGTTGGCGCTGTTGATCCCATACTTTTCCCTGGTCGCTTCGGTTTCCCCGCTGATGTCAGTGAGTTCCGGAACAGCTTCCTGCATGAGGAAGGCCGTCTCGGCATTCTTGATCGATGAGATCACGGCATCCCTGGCCGCAACCCGGTCGGCAAAGCCCCGGTCGAGCGTCCCGATCAGGTCGAGCGCACGACGTTGCTCGATCTTGAGCATGGCCGGATTGATATTGGGCACGGCCTGGTCGTTGGAGATGTTGAAAATCGAGCCCTGCGTGGTGGCGGGCAGGAAGGCGTTCCCAAAAATGCTCACACCCCCGTGGGGAATCGCCGCGCGCTTGGAGCGCAGGACGACGTATCCCGGCAGGTTCGGATTCTCGGTCCCGCAACCGTAAGTCACCCAGGCCCCCGCGCTCGGGTAGCCGAGGAACGGGAAGCCGGAGTGCATGAAGAAGTTCCCCTGCGCGTGCTCGCTGAACTTGGCCGTCATCGAACGGACAATCGCGAGATCGTCAGCCTGTTCCGCAATCTTCGCGAACATGTTGGTCATCTCGAGGCCGGACTCACCCCACTTCCTGTGCTCCCACGGCGAGGCCATGATGTTGCCATTGGCATCGAACTGGGTGCGCTCGAGGGTCAGCGGCATGGGCTTGCCATGGAGTTCCTTGAGCAGCGACTTTGGGTCGAACGAGTCGACGTGTGAAACTCCACCCGACATGTAGAGGAAGATCACCGACTTGGCCTTCTGCTTGTGGTGCAGCTTCGGCGCTGCTGCTCCCGTGGGGGCCGCGCTTCCCGGGTTGATCAGGCTGGATAGTGCCAGCGCGCCGACTCCCCTCGAAGTCAGCTTCAGAAATTCGCGACGATCGCGCGAGACAGTGGGGAGCTCAGTAGACATAGATCAATTCCTTGGAGTTCAGCAGGGCGTGGGCGATGCGGAAATAAGGGTCGCCGCCACCGTTCTGTGCCTTTCGACGTTGGGAGATTTCGCGCTCCAGCTTACCCCGTTCGGCGGTGAGGGTGGCGATCTTCTCATCGTAGCCCACCAGCAACTTCTTCTGCTCGGCACTGAGCGCCTTCGCCAGCATCCCGGCGGTGACCACTTCCTTCAACATCCCCGATGAGGCGGCGGCCACTTCCTGCGGGGTGAGAACCCGATCATAGAGCCGGGCCTCAAAGATGCGGCCGGTCAATGCGCGTCTCCCGGATGGCCCGGTCCCGTGACGCATTCCGAACACCACCTGCGACTGCCCTTTCTGATAGTCCAGCCTGCCCATCTTGAATGGTTTCCCGTACTGCTTGCCGTCACGATACGCCAAGGTCGTGCCGTCGGACCTGTAGACCATCACGATCCGCACCGGTCGCTTGGCAGCCTCCTTGTCGGGAGCCGCACCAAAGCTCGCCGTCCGGACATGGCGATCGCTGCCGGAAAGCCAGGTCTGCCTCTCGACTTCGGCATAGACGATGCCATCGAAGAGATTCCCGTTCGTGCTCTGCACCACCATGGCGCCCCCGCCCTGCTGCCCCGCGTCCTCAAGTTGCACCAGTAGCTCGAGGGTCATCTCCCGCAGGTTTTTCTGCAGCGGCTTGGTCCACATCCCGCCACCTCTCAGGACCAGGGCACCGTCCAGCACCTTGGCCCCGCCCTTGATCTCGCCATGCAGGCTCCCGATCGAATCCCTGGTGTCGCCTTCGAAGTCCCAGCGACTGATCGGCTTGAGGTCCACCACCTTCGGCGCGGACTTCGCAATGGCCACATTATTGCGATCGACCTGGGCCTGGAGCTTATTGCGCACCGGGGCGACCACCTGCTCGCGATCCTCTCTCGCCCGCGCAAGCTGCCTGGCCATCTTCTCCTGCTCCCCAATGAGGAGAGGCAGGTCATCGTCCGCCTTGCCCATGATGTAGGCGAGGCAGGCCTGGATCTCGGCCGGCGTGGCGGGTCGCGAGTAGGCCTGCATGAAGAAGTCGTTGATGCGCTCCTTGTCCGTCTTCAACTCAGCCTTCCCTTTGACCCGGTTGCTCCATTCCTGAGCTGCGCGCCTGGTGGTTTCACCATTCATCAGCATGAGTGCCTGCGCAGGAACATTCGTGACATTGCGCACCCCCACCGTGGAGGTCGGAATCGGGTAGTTGAAGGCGAAGAGGAACGGGTTGAGCCCGTTGCGCTTCTGGCTGGTGTAGATCGCACGCTGGCCGATGTCGTTGGCGGAGACAAAGCGAATCGTATCGAGAACCGCTTCCGCATCCAGTCGCCGCGGTGTGTAGTATGCCAACTGCAGGTTCTCCGAGTCCTTGCCGGCATTTGCCGCAGGCTCGATACTCGCGGAACGGAACGTCCGGCTCATGACCAGTTGCCTCACCGTGCGCTTCATCGACCAGCCGTTCTCACGGAAATCCGCCGCAAGATAGTCCAACAGCTCCGGGTGGCTCGGCTCCTTGCCCAACCGTCCGAAATTATCCGCGGAGGCCACCAGTCCGCGGCCAAAGGTGTGATGCCAAAGCCGGTTCACGATCACGCGGGTGGTCAGGGAGTTGCCCTCGCTCAGCATGTCTTCCGCCAGCTCACGCCGACCGCTTCCGCTCTTGGGATAAGTCCTCCCCTGGAAGACCTCGAGGAATCCCCGCTCCACCGGCTTATCTTCCTTCTTGTAGTTCCCCCGCGTCAGCAGGGGCTGATCCCACGGCTCACCGTCCATCACGCCCGGAGCCCGGACGGGAGTCCTGATCTCGCTCTCCAGCTTGCGGTAGCTCTCCACCGCGGACTTCAAATCAGCCGGCAGTTGCGCCACCTCGCTGGAGAGGAATCCCCGACTCACGAAGGCGTTGAGCAGGAGCGCCTGCGCATCGCCAATCTTGCCGTCTCGCCATCCCCTCAGCGCATCCACCAAGGACCCGCGGTAATAATTCAGGAGCATCTTGCGATTGGTGATGGCGTCCTGTTTCCCTGGCAGTGCCACCATGGGCGCACCCAGTTCGCGCATCGACTCGTCACCCGCGTAGACTTCAAAAACGCCGAACCAACTGCGCGGCTTGCCACCACCCCGGAAGGTCGAGTCCGGACCGGTGTTGACATGGTAGTAGCCCTTTTCGCCGTTCCAGTACTTGTACTTGTTGAGATTTACCCAGCCCGCTTGCGGCTTCAATCCCGGAGCCGGGTGAAGACCACCATGCATCAGGGGATAGCTGCGCAGGGTAAACCGCGCGATCGATCCGGAACCCATCGCACGAATCGAGTTGCGTCCCCCCTTCGCCAAGTGGAATACCGAGTTGAGGGTCGCGCTGTGCTTGTCGGAGAGCAGGTGCGAATAAACACCCGCAGGATAGATCCCGGTGAACGCCTTGCCGCCCTCCGCCGCGATCGCAAACGAACCTGCCGGACTCACCTTCCCGCCAAGACCGTTTCCGCTCTTGAACCACTTGTCGTAGGTCGCCTGCTCACGGAGGTCCGCATAGAAGGTCGCCTCGGCTTTGACCAATTCGTTGTGCTCCAGGCCCTTCTGGTAGCGACCACGCATCGCGTCCACCTCCTTCCTCATCGCATCTGGCGCGAGGCCCTGCAATTTCGCCCAGCCCGCCAGCGGATCGGTGTCTGCAATCTTGCCCAGTTTGGCTCCCTCAAGATTCTCCATCGCCCCATCGACTTCCGAAAGCCACTGCGCGGCAAATCCCGCGCGTAGCTTCTTCTTCAGCGCGACCAGCTCCTTCTTGTGCAACTCCTGCATCTTTGGCGAGTCGACATTCACGATCACCGGCCGGCTGCTGATCATGATGCCATAGAACTTGTAGAAGTCCTTCTGGCTGATCGGATCGAACTTGTGATTGTGACAACGCGCGCAGGAGACCGTGATGCCCAGCATCGCCTTGGAGACCACGTCGACCTGGTTGTCGGTGAAGGTGATCTGCTCGTCGTAGGTGTCGGTCACTCCAAATCCGTGCGGCACCATCCGCAGGTGGGCCGGACCGATCGCCGATTCGTTGAGGCCCTTCTCCTCATTCACGCGCGGGTTTTCCAACAAGTCGCCCGCCAGGGCCTCGCGAATGAGCTGATCGTAAGGCACGTCCGCGTTGAGGGCCCGCACCACGTAGTCGCGATAGGCCGTCGCATAAGGAACGTTGGGATCCCCTTCGCTCCCGTAGGATTCCGCGTAGCGAAACCAGTCCAGCCAATATCGCCCCCAACGCTCGCCGTAGTGTGACGAGGCCATCAGCTGATCCACCAGGGTTGCGTAGGCCTCTTCGCTCGGATCGGCAACATAAGCCTTCACCACCTCGGGCTTCGGCGGCAAGCCGGTCAGAATCAGATGCAGGCGGCGCACCAGGGTCCCCGGTGACGCCATCGTCTGCGCTTCGAGCCCCTTCCCTTTCAGCCCGGCGTGAATGAAGCGATCAATCGCACCCCGATTCCATTCGGAATCGCCGGCGGTAGGCGGCGTCGACTTCTTCACCGGTTGAAACGACCACCACTCCGCCCGCTTGTCGCGCACCGCATTCCAGTCCACCTGGCTTGCGAGCTCTTCCTTGGTCGGTTTCCTGGTTCGCGGATCCGGAGCCCCCATCCGAATCCAGTCCTCGAAGTTCTTGATGATGACATTGGCGAGCTTCGGCGCCTTCGCCGGCATCGGCTCATAGTCGTCATCCTCGTGACGGAGAGCCTTGATCAGCGGGCTGTTTTCGGGATCACC
>JAYGGC010000182.1:0-30321 GCA_046581525.1 Roseibacillus sp.
TCAGACTTCTCAGATATTCTCAACTCATTAATCATTGGGGGACCTCTTTCCCGCGCGTTGCATTGCAACCGGACCTCCGCGATGCTTACCCTCATGAGCAACCGATCGACCCGCGTGGACGCCTACATCCAGCAGGCCCCCGAGTTCGCCCCGCCTCTTCTGGAGAAGCTGCGCTCTCTCTTTCACAAGGCCTCCCCAGACATCGAAGAGAACATCAAGTGGGGTGCCCCCACGTTTGAGTACAAGGGGATCATCGCGGGCATGGCGGCCTTCAAGAACCATGTGGGCTTTGGGTTCATGAAGTCCCCGATCATGAAGGACCCGCACGGCATCCTCCACGACAAGGCTTGCGAGAGCATCATGCACCTCAACGTGCGCAAACTGTCCGAACTCCCCACCCAGAAAGTGCTCTTTCCTTACATCAGGGAAGCCATCGAACCGAACGAAAGGGGCGTGAAGGTTCCACCTCAAAAATCAACCAAGACGGCCCCCGGGACACCCGCACCCCTTCTTGCCGCCCTCAAGAAAAACAAGCAGTCGCTCAAGGTCTTCGAAGGCTTCACTCCCGCCAAGCGCCGCGACTACGTTGAGTGGATCACCGAAGCAAAGCGCGAGGAAACCCGCGACAAGCGCATCACCACTGCCGTGGAATGGATCGCGGAAGGGAAATCGCGGAATTGGAAGTACGAGAAGAAGTAGTCGAAGGGGCCACACTCAAAGATCTCCATGCCAAATTCGAACGAGTCATCCGCAAAGCACTCTGACTTTTGACCTTCGGAGTTGTGACCTTCGACTTCCCTCCCCATGCTGCCCGGCCCCAAAGACCTCACTGAACCCCATCAGGAACTGCGCTTCACCCGGGGGGCACAGGCCTCCCTCTTTGCCCTCGTGGGCGCGGTTTGTTGCGGCGCTGCGGCCGCCATTGTGATCCTCAACCTCATTCCGAAGGACCCCGTCACACCCTGGTGGTGGCCCCTCGTTCCCCTCCCCTTCGCCGCTCTCTTTTTCCGTCTCGCCTTCCGCTGTGCCCGCCACGCCTACATCATTCTCACCCCCCTCGGGATCGAAATCTTCCCCTTCTTCAATTCCCGTGAAAACCTGCAGGTCCTCTACTGGTCACAGATCGCGGATTCCGAATTGAACGATCGCAATGAACTCGTCATTCACTTCAACGAGGAACAAACCTCCGGCGTAGTCGCCTCCCTCGCTCCAATCACCCCTTCCAGGCGAATCCTGTTAGAGCGCGCAATCAAGGGACGAATGCAGTACGATTGGGTGGAGGTCCCCTCGTCCGGCGACTAGGTTCCTGCCCGGAGGGTAAGCCCGGTTGACCCGACCTGGGATTTGAGACTTGATGTTGAGTTCTATCTGGAACTTCTGGGTCGAGATCCCTCCATTTTTCCCTCCCCCGCTCGCATGATTCCACCTGCTTCCATCCAGCTCCAATCAGTCGCCGAAGCCTTCGGCAAGCAAGGATGGCACTGCGAACCGGTGGAGGGCCGCGAAGTGCTCGAGGCCCACTTCGAAGCTCACCACACTCACATTCGCCTCTACGCACAGGTTTTCCCTCAGCTCAGTGCACTCTCAATTGTCGCGGAATCCCCCCTCGCCCCCGGGGAAGCGCACCTGACTTCAGCCCTCGAACTCCTCATGCGAGCCAACAAGCAACTTACTCTGGGTGGCTTCGAGTTCGACTTCGACCGCGATCAACTCGTCTTTCGCATCACCAACCTCTTCGATCGCGAACGGTTCGATGCCGACATCGTCTCCTCCATGGTGCACTGCGCCATCGCCGAACTCGATCGCCTTGTCCCCCTCCTTGGCACCCTGCTCAAGACTCCTGTGGCCCTGCTCGACGATCTCTCCCTGCCGCTCCTCCTGGAGCGCGAAGATCTCCTCCCCCCTCTTCCCCAAGGTGATGGCGGCGAAGTGGAGGAGCTTTACGGAGGTGATGGCGGCGAAGAGGAAGAGATTTAGGTCCCGTCCTCTTCGCGATTCTGGTGCCTCCTGCAGGCAAACGATCAACCGCTCTCGCCTGACTGATTAGTTCGCCTTTTTCTTCGACTGCTCCCAGCGAAACTCCAACTCATCGAGCAGTCGCTTTCGCACCTCCAGTCGTTCCTTCTTCACCTTGGGCGGCTGATTTGGCCCGCGCCATCCCCGCACCGAAGCGAGCACTTTGCGCGAATCCGCATTGTCAAATTCCGCGATGCCGTAGCGCTTGAGCATCCAGTCCTCCATATCGGCGGATCGACTGAACCCGAGCACACTCGCCCACGCCGTGGTTTCGAAATCATGTGTGAGCTTCCCCTTTGCAAGTCGCTCGCGAAGGATCTTGATCTCCTGCTGGACCAATCTGCGCTGATCCGAGTTCAATCGATTGCGTCGGCCCTTCACGCCCTTCAGAATTGAATACTCCTGGAGCATCTCGATGGTCCAGCCATTGCCGAGTTCCCCCAGGCGACTGACCGCCGGCATCCACAAGGCATCGTCCGGCTTGCCTGCAACATCGTGCAGGACGATGAACACTTCGCCCCAACTTCCGTACGACCATCCCAGAAAGGCGGCCTCGCGCAGGCGTTGGTCCTTCTTCTCATCGTGCGCCACTTCCCAGAGAATCCCCATCGGCACCGCGTTGTTCTTTCCGTGCGTGAAGGCCAGGGACGCGGACTCTGCGATCCGCCAATCCGGATCTTCAATCAGGTCCACCACCTTCTCCCCCCACGGTGATCCCCACCGTTGCGAGATCGCCCAGCCCTGGATGCCACGAGCGATCCATGCAATGTTCGCTTCACTCATGGGACCCTCGCGCTTCATGTAGGCCGCCCCGATTCCCACGAAGACCTCATCCTCAAGGTGGGGCGGGAGGTCGCTCTCTGAGTTCTCCGGTTGGACTCCCGCCTTCACCCACTGGTTCTTCATCGCCAGCAACCCGGGATCGAGACGCTTCTCGTACTTGTTCAACCAGCCCAACGTTTTCGCCTTCTCTCCTTCCGCCCCCAGGAGGCTTTGAGTATGCAGGGCGCCATGCCCTCCGGTTGACCTCGCAAACCAACCCGCAACCCTGCGCCAATTCGGCGTCTTGGCTCTACTGAGAATCGGGCCAATACTATGGGTATCGTAGGCACCAGGAGAATAGAGCGCTACCTGTTCGAGAAACAACCAGTCCTTCTCCTCCTTCAGGGCTTCGACGAAGCTACCCCGCTTCTCGACGTCTTCGCCCACCAGCCGCTGGTAGGCCTGCCACTTGGGTTCCGCTTTCAGTTCGGCCCAGTTCGCGGGCAGTTTCATCGCTGCCACCACCTTCTGTTCGGCAATCAACAGCGCCACCGGCACGGTGGCCGAGTGACCGGGCATCCTCATCTCCAGGATGCGCTTTCCCGCCACCTCAAAGTCCAACAAGAGGCGCGGCTCACCCCGCGCGAGCAACTCCAACACGCCGCGCCCCCGAAGCCGCCCCGTCGTCTGCATGCTCAATTCGCTGACCAGTAATTCCGTGCGCGCGAAATAATCGATCGACCAATCTTCCCGCATCCGCCGGCGTGGAAAGGTTGCAAACTCCTTCTTCCAGGCCACTTCTGCCGGAACAACCAGTCCTCCTGGGCCCCGGATCCTCGCCTCGAACCCCCGCGCCCGCAGAACCGACTCCATCTCGCGCGCAGTGTGCGCATTGAAGCCCGCCCGCGACCTCCAACCGCCCTCTCCCTCCACGCCTTGCCCGTGCGGACGAATGCGCACGACCAACCTCTCCCGCCCAGCCTCTCCTTCAAGGAACGCTACAATCACTGCGTGGCGTCCTCCATCATCGGCATCGAGATAGACTTCTTCCACCTCCCCCATCGCGGGAATCAGCATGCTCCCGGCCACACCTAATCCGATCCAGCGTCTCTTCATGACAAACATCTACCAGTTCCGGTCCAAGGGTCCGTAAAGCGAACGTAAACGGGATCCCCCCTCACTTCAACGCGGCTCGCGCTGTTAACTTAGCAACGACTCGCGTATAAGGGGCCGTGCCGTCTCCGCCCCGGTCCACCGTTCCTGTCTTATTCACCGCCCTCGCCGGTTTTTTCCTCTTTTCTTGTCAGGAAAAGGAACCCGTGGAATCACCGCTCCCCCCGGTCGCTCCTTCCCCTCCGCCTCCCCGGCCGGTCAGCTACAATTTCGAGGTCCGGCCTCTCCTCGCGCAGAAGTGCTTCGGCTGCCACGGTCGCGACCAGCACAACAACGAGTCCGGGTTGCGCCTCGACTCCGCCGAGTTTGCCTACCACCCCCTTGGTGAAGACCACGCCCTCGATCGCCACGCCTTCGTTCCCGGCGAGCGCGAGCAGTCTGTCGCCTGGCAACGCATCCACAGCGAGAAGGACGACGAGATCATGCCGCCGCCCGACGCCGGTCCCGCGCTCACCGAGAGCGACAGGGAGATTCTCGGTCTCTGGATCGACCAGGGCGCCCGTTACGAACCGCACTGGGCCTTCCAACCCCTGACCGCCCAAGGGCTCGATCCAGGCGTTTCGACAAGCGAGTGGCCGAGGAACAGGATCGATCACTTCGTTCTCGCCGCCCTCGAGAAAAGCGGCCTCTCCCCGGCTTCGGAAGCAGATCCGACCACCCTCTCCCGCAGGCTCTCCCTCGCCCTGACCGGCTACCCGCCAATCCTGGACCATGAGTTTGTTGCCAGTTCATCCACCGTCGACGAACTCCTCGCCTCCCCGGCCTTCGGCGAACACTTCGCCTCCCTCTGGCTGGACGCCGTTGGCTATGCGGACACCAGCGCTCCGGACTCCGACGCGCTCACCAATCGCTGGGCCTATCGCGATTGGGTTGTCGAGTCCTTCAATCGCAACATGCCCTACGACGAGTTTCTCACCGCACAGCTCGCTGGTGATCTCGTCGAAGCACAACGCCACGATCACACCGTCGCCACTGCTTTCAACCGGCTGCAACCGCTCGCAACGGCGTCCGTTCAATCCCGGCCTCTCATCCTTGCCGGGCACGCCGCCAGCCGTGCATCGAATCTCGGTCCCATCCTTGGCCTTTCTCTCCACTGCGCCCGCTGTCACGACCACAAGTCCGAGCCGATATCCCATGCGGACTTCCAGTCCCTCGCCGGCTTTTTCAAACTCAGCGATGAGCACGGATTGCGCCAACACCCCTCTATCGTCCCCGCCCCGACCAAGCCGCTACCCACCAACGACCAACTTGAAATCCTGCACGGTGTCCAAGCGAGTGTCGACACCGCAGTGAGGCGACTGCGGGAGGAGTTTGTTGAGGGCAACCAGGCGTTCCAGGACTGGCTCCGGGAGCCTCTCCAAACGCCCGTCATCAACGACGCGATCGGCACCTTCACTTTCGACGAGCGAAAGAGAGTGGTTCCGAATCACGCGCTCTCCGGAGCAGGATCCGGAGACGCCACAGGACTCAAATTTAGCACCGGCTTCAGCCGCAGCGCGGTGACCTTCCCGGGCGACGCAGGCGTTACCTTCCACGAGCTTTATCCCGCACGTCGTTGGACTCCCTGGACCTTCACGCTGCGCCTGCGAGCCCCTGATCTTGCGCTCGAACCCGTGGTCCTCCTCAGCCGCGGTCGGGGGTCGATCGACGGATTGCGCGGCCTTGACCTCCTGCTCGACCATGGACATCTCACTGCCCGCCTCGCTCGTGAGTGGCCTGGGAATGCCATCGCGATTCGCACCGTCGCCCCTGTAGTCACCCCTCACTACTGGCACCTCGTCACCTGGTCCTACGATGGCTCCAGCTCGGCAAACGGGCTCAAGCTCTACCTCGACGGCAAGCAGGCTCCCACCGAAGTCATCGCCGACAGTCTCTGGAAACCGGCCCTGCTCGAAGAAGACAAATCGTTGCCTCTCCAGCTCGGCTGGCGTCCTGGGACCCGCGGTTTTGCGGGAGGGGCAATTGACGACTTTCAGGTCCACTCCCGCGACCTCACCTCCCTCGAAATCGCCACCCTCTACGATGGCAACTCACTCTCCACCGTCCTCGCCAACTTCACCGAACACCTCCCTGCGCTCCGGAGCTACTATTTCTCTAGTCTTCATCCGGGAACGCGCACTCTCCGGGCCAAACTCGCCGAATTGCGTAAGGCCAGTATCCTACCAGAGGATGATGTCTTCGAAATCTCCGTCATGAAGGGAACTCCCGATCCTTCAACCACCCTTCCATCCTTTCTCCAACCTCAAACTTCCATCCTGCCTTCCACGGCGAAGCCCCCGGGCGTGGACGGGCAACCTGAATCCCCTCTTACTCGACGGGATCTCGCCGCCTCCATCTGCAACCATCCCCTCACCGCCCGCGTCTTCGTGAACCGAATTTGGGCTCACTTCTTCGGTCGCGGATTGGTCGAGTCCATCGACGACTTTGGTCTCCGCAGTCCCGCCCCGTCCCATCCTGAGCTCCTCGACTGGCTCGCGCGCGATTTTGTCCACTCCGGCTGGGATGTGAAACGACTCTGCAAACAAATCGTTCTCTCGGCCACCTTCCGCCAAGACTCCACCCTGCGCCCGGAAGTTTCCCTGATTGATCCCACCTTCCGGCTTCTCGCCCAGGGACCATCCTTTCCGCTCTCCGGCCCGCAAGCTCGCGACTATCTCCTGGCGAGCGCGGGAGTTCTTGAAGAAGGCACGGGGGGAGCGCCCCAAAGTCCGGGTATCCAACCTCTCCGACGCTCGCTTTACCTCGTCCACCGGCACGCCCCTCCACGCCCGATGAGAAAGGATCCCGATCGTTGCCCGATCGACTACCGCCAACCGGCCCACCTTGCTCCTCGGCCGAGCCTCACAGAGCAAGAGTCCCTTCTCGCCTCCCGCGCCCTGGCCATCCGAATCCTCGGCGACCACTCCACAGATTCCCAGCGCCTGCACGATCTCTATCTTCGCCTCCTCGGTCGTCCTCCCACTGAGGTCGAGGCCGCTGAATTGCAGACCGAACTTGAAACCCAAAAAGTCCATTTCTCACCCGACGATCCAAACGCCCCTCAATTGGTGCATCCTGGCGAAAGCAGCCTGGACCCCGCCGCGACTGCCGCCTGGACGGCCCTCATCCAGTCCGATCTCATCCCGCTCCGCGCAATTAGACAACGCTAAGCGTGCACTGCTCATGCGCGACGATCAATTCAATCCAGGTCAATCGCCTTCAACCAACCCCTTCGCGCAAATCTCGCAACGCCCGAAGGTTCGTGTTGCATCCGCGAATCTTGCGTGCCCCACTTTTCCGGCGACTCCCGAATCGGTCACTGGCCTCGCGGAAAACTTCATCCAGAAAGTCCTCCATCCCAATCGCCGTTCCATCCACAAAGTGTCTTACCCGAACTCTCAGCATCTCTTTCTGACTGAGCTTCCCTGCCTTGGCTCGAACGTTCTCCGCTTCCTTCGCTGAGATTCCTCGACGAGCGACCTTCACCTTCTGCGTTCGTTCATCCTCCCCAAGTCGTTCCTCGCCATCTGTGAATAGAATCACGCGGTAGTGCTCGATCACCTTTCGCCAACTGCTGGCTTGCTGCCGGCCGGTTCCAAACTGATCAAACTTGCTCATGAGGCGCTCAATTCCAATCCGCGCGAACTCCTTCCCTGCCAACGCCTCCGCGTAGCTGCACCAGCGATATTCCTCCGGCCTCTTCACGATCCCCGCCCGGACTGGATTGAGATCGATGTAGGCAGCCATCACACGCGCGGCATAGCCATCCTGTACGATTACACTTTTGAATCGATCCTCCCAGAGCGTCCCGCGCCGTCCATGGCGCTTGTTGAACCACTGTGTGAACCTTTGTTTCAGCGTCTTCATGAACTCCGAGAGATTCCACATTCGGTAGAGATACTTTTCTTTGAGTGCATCCACGCCCACCTGGTCTTTCGCATTTAGTCGCACGCGAATCTGCTCCCGCACTTCTTCGACATGCATCTCGCTATACAGCAGTGACAATCGCGCAAAAAACTCCCGGTCGGACAATCCCGCCGCGGGACGAGGAGGCACCTCCAACAGAATATGGAAGTGGTTCGACATCACCACAAACGCCAACACCCGCACCCCACAGAACGCCTCATAGAGTCTCATCAACCTCACAAACTGCTCCTTCTCCCTCTTCTTCAGGACAAACCGCCGATCCACCACCCGCGACACACAATGATAGATCCCAGCCCTCACACCCTCCACCGCACCCGGAGCCAAAAACCGTCCCTGTCGCATGCTCTCACCCTGCCACCCGCCTCCACCAATACCAAGCCCTTTCCGATAAAGTGTCTGTCCCTTTATATGTTCCTTGTGTTCTATGTGTATTTTATGTGTTCACGGGAGATTCCGACCGAATAATCCCGCTCAGGTCAGTGATATTGGGCCCCGGCAGATGCAATTTCGCCGGGCTCTTCACGATTGAGAAAGCTGCGCGATTACGATACGTATCCGCACTCGGATGCTTCCTCGCCTTGCCATCGTTCTCACGGTCCTATCCCATTCCGCCGGGGCCGCCACACTCGACTTCAATCTTGACGTCCGCCCGCTCCTCTCCGACCGCTGTTTCATCTGCCACGGGTTCGATGAGAAGGCGCGCAAGGCGGAGTTGCGGCTCGACATCGCAGAAGGCGCTTTTGCCAAACGCGACGACGGCCACGCCATCGTTCCCGGCAAGCCCGAGGAATCGTTGTTGTGGAAGCGTATCACGCACACCGATCCGGACGAAGTCATGCCGCCGCCTGAGTCCCACCTCAGCCTCAATGATGCGGAGAGACAGCTCATCCGGCAGTGGATCGCAGAGGGCGCAGAGTACAAGATACACTGGGCGCTCATTCCGGTGAAGCGGCCGGCCCCTCCCGCGAAGGAAGCAGGCGCCACTGTTCGCAATCCGATCGACCTCTTTGTAAGTTCGCGTCTCGCCAGGAGCGGCTTGAAGCAGGCTCCCGAGGCATCTCGCCGCACTTTGATCCGGCGGCTTTCGCTCGACTTGCGCGGAATGCCTCCCACTCCGGAAGAAGTAAATCAGTTCCTGAGCGACCAGTCGCCGGAGGCCTATGAGAAACTGGTCCATCGCTTTCTCGCCTCGCCCGCCTTCGGTGAACGCATGGCGTGGCCGTGGCTCGACGCCGCGCGCTACGCCGACTCCAATGGCTACCAGGGTGATCGCGAGCGCACGATGTGGCCGTGGCGCGATTGGGTGGTGGACGCCTTCAATCGCAACATCCCCTGGGACGACTTTACAGTTTGGCAACTGGCGGGCGATCTCCTGCCCAATGCTACCCTCGAACAAAAGCTTGCCACCGGCTTTCTGCGCAATCATCCCATCAACGGCGAAGGCGGACGCATCGCGGAGGAGAATCGCGTCGATTACGTGATGGATATGGCCGAAACCACCGGCACGGTCTGGCTCGCGCTCACCTTCAACTGTTGTCGCTGCCACGATCACAAGTACGACGCCATCACGCAGGAGGAGTACTACAAGCTCAACGCGTTCTTCAACCAAACCCCCGTGAACGGCGGGGGGGGCGATCCTCAGACCCCACCGGTCCTCGAGGTCCCGACGAGGGACCGGCAGGCGCGCGAAACAACCCTGAAGAAGGAGCTCGCGACACTGCAATCGGAGCTGAAAGACCTGGAAGAAGATCTTCGCAAGAGTCAACCGGAGTGGGAGAAGAAGATGCGGTCCACAGTCGAGGGGCATTCGTGGAAAGTGCTCACCATCAATTCGGCCAAGGCCCAAAAGCAAAAGCTCGAAGTTCTCGACGACGGTTCCATCCTTGCCCGCGGCGAGAATCCGAACAACGACACTTACACTCTCGCCGCGGAGACGGATCTGGCCTCCATCGGGAGTATTCGGCTCGAGGCCCTGCGGCACCAAAGCATGTTCAAGGGCGGACTCGCTCGCTCTGACAGCGGTAACTTCGTCCTGACTGATTTCCAGGTGCGGATCCAACCGCTTGGCGCGGCCAAGGCCACCCCGTTGAAGATCGCCTCGGCCCAGGCCACCTTTGAGCAGGGCCCTCTCAAGATCACCGCCGCCTTCGACGGAAACCCCAAACTTGGCTGGGCCGTGCACGAAGGCCGACCCGTCGACAAGGATCACGAAGCGGTCTTTCGCTTCGCCGGAAAAACCGAAGTTCCTGCACGCGCATCCATCATCATCACCCTTCGCCACGACTCGCCCCACCCAAAACACAACCTGGGTCGCTTCCGCATCTCGGTAAGTGAAGATCTCGAAGCCAAGCTCGGGTCCCGGGAAGCCAATCTCCAGGCAGCCCTCGCGGTCGAGCCCGCCAAGCGCAAGGAGGGGCAGGCCCGCCTGGTGGTGAAGACTCACCGGGAGAGCGAGCCGCGCTACGTGAAACTGAAGAAGCAGCTCGAGGCCAAGAACAAGGCCATCAAGGACAATCTCATGGGACTTCCCAAGGTCATGGTCATGGAGGACATGAAGAAGCCTCGCAAAACCTACATTCTCACTGTAGGTGCCTACGACAAGCGCGGGAAGGAGGTCACCGCCGGCACCCCCGCGAGCCTTCCCGGCTTTTCCGAGGACCTGCCGCGCAACCGTCTCGGTCTCGCCCGCTGGCTGGTCGCCCCGCAAAATCCCCTCGCCTCCCGCGTGACGGTGAACCGCTTCTGGCAGGAGCTCTTTGGAATCGGCCTCATCAAGTCGCCCGAGAATTTCGGGGTGCAGAGCGAGGTGCCCATTCACCCGCGCTTGTTAGACTGGCTCGCGGCCGAGTTCGTGGAGTCCGGCTGGGACGTGAAGCAGCTCATGCGCATGATCGTCACCAGCCACACCTACCGGCAGTCGTCGCGCGTCACGCCCGCCCTGCTGGAAGCCGACCCGGCCAACCGCCTCCTCAGCCGCGGGGCACGCTTCCGCATGCCGGCCTGGATGATCCGCGACCAGGCCCTCTCCGCCAGCGGCCTGCTCGTCACCAGGCAGGGCGGGCCACCCGTCAATTCCTACCAACCCGGGGGCATCTGGGCCGAAGCAACATTCGGGAAAAAGAAGTACAACCGCGGCAAGGGAGAGGACCTCTACCGCCGCAGCCTCTACTCGTTCTGGCGGCGCATCGCCGCCCCGCCCATGTTCTTCGACAACCCCGGTCGCGAAACATGTTCGGTGAAGACCGGCCGCACCAACACGCCGCTGCATGCCCTCAACACCCTCAATGACACCACCTACGTGGAAGCCGCCCGCGCCCTCGCCGCCCGCGCCGGCAAGGAAGCGGGCAAGGAGAGCAGCGCACAGATTCAACGCGCCTTCCAACTCGTGCTCGCCCGCCCGCCGTCACCCGAAGAACAAGACGTCCTCGAGAACATCTACAACCGCGCCCAGGTCCGCTTCACTGCCGACCCCGAAGCCCCCAGGCAGTTCCTCGCCAACGGCGAGTCCCCCAGGGACTCCGATCTTCCCGAAACCGAGCACGCAGCGCTGGCCACGGTCTGCCTGGGAATATTGAATCTGGATGAGGCGCTGACGAAGGAATGAGTGCCTCACCCAGGAACGACAAGACCACGAGACCGATGAATCCAGCCCGCGAACAAGCACTCAACATCAACCGCCGACACTTCTTCGGGAAGAGCGCGGGTGGCATCGGAACAGCCGCGCTGGCCACTCTGCTTGGTCGCGACGGGCTGGCAGCCGGCACCGGCCAGAAAGAAGTTCCGGCCTTCCTTCGCCAGATCGCTCCCAAGGCCAAGCGGGTGATCTACCTGTTCCAAAACGGGGCGCCCACCCACTGCGATCTCTTCGACTACAAGCCGCAGTTGAAGAAGCTGCACAACACTCCCGTTCCGGAGAGCTACATCGGTGGCAAGCGCTTCAGCACCATGACGGGAAACGCGAGCGGCAAACTGCTCCTCGCTCCGGTCGAACCGTTCAAGCAGCACGGCCAAAGCGGGGCCTGGGTGAGCAGCTTCATGCCGCACACCGCCAAGATTGCGGACAAGCTTTGCTTCGTGAAGAGCATGCACACCGAAGCAGTCAATCACGCACCTGCGATCTCCTTCTTCATGAGTGGGGCGGAGCTCCCCGGCCGGCCCACCATGGGGGCCTGGCTCAGCTACGGCCTGGGCACCGTCAACGACAACTTGCCCTCCTTCGTCGTGATGACCTCGGTCAGCAAGGGCACATCCTGCGGGCAGATCTTCTACGATTTCTACTGGGGCTCCGGCTTCCTGCCCACCCGTCACCAGGGGGTGAAGTTTCGGCCCGCCAAGGACCCCGTTCTCTATCTCTCCAACCCGAACGGAGTGAGCCAGGCGATGCGTCGCGAGTTACTCGACGACCTCGGGCGGCTCAACGAGATCAAGTTGAGGGACTTCGGTGACCCCGAGATCGCCACTCGCATCGCGCAGTATGAGATGGCCTACCGGATGCAGACCAGTGTGCCCGAGCTGGCCGACATTTCGAAGGAACCCAAGGCGATCCTCGACCTCTACGGTCCGGGCGTTCACGAGTCCGGAACGTTTGCGCGCCATTGTCTTCTCGCTCGCCGTCTGGCGGAACGCGGCACTCAATTCATCCAGGTCATGCACGCAGGCTGGGACCAACACAACTCCCTCACCACCGAGCTCTACACCCAGTGCAAGGACACCGACCAGCCCAGCGCAGGTCTCATCAAGGATCTCGAAATGCGCGGCATGCTCGACGAGACCCTCGTCATCTGGGGCGGGGAATTCGGCCGCACGCCCTTCCTCCAGGGCAAGATGAACGAGCGCAAGCGCTGGGGGCGCGACCACCACCCCTACGCCTTCACGCTTTGGATGGCCGGCGGAGGAGTCAAGACCGGGCAGACTTACGGTGCGTCAGACGATATCGGATTCAATGTGGTCAAGGACCACGTGCACGTTCACGACTTCCAGGCCACCGTCCTTCACCTCCTCGGCATTGACCACGAGCAACTCACCTTCAAGTTCCAGGGGAGGCACTTCAGGCTCACTGACGTCCATGGGAAAGTGGTGAAGGGCCTGCTGGGCTAGGGTAAATGGTGCCAGCCGGGGGCGGCGAACATTCGACGGTCCAATTTCCAAATAAACACCAGATCCAATGATCAGGGTTCAATTGGGAGGGCGATCTCGGACTTGTCGCGGCATCTCTCAGTCGAGCCTTGGATTCTGGTCCTGAAACTCACCTGCAAATTGGCCCGTGGGCTTCGGCAGAGTCCTGATTCCACAAGCGGTGCGCGGCATTCAGCCTCCTCTCGTCTGAATACTGCATACCGAACACTGAACACTCACTCCCCGCCCTTCCAGCACACCGGCAACCCCTTCACTGTCGCCCGCACAATGGAGACAATCCTCACCTTCTCCCCATCCCCGAGATGGGCGAACTCTTCATCCCTACCGGTGAGCGCGGACCAGAGTTTTTCCAGCGCCCGGGTCCGCACCACGGGAGGAAGTGCGTCGAAGGCAGTGGAGTAAATCAGGTAAGAACACCGGTTCTTGAACATGCGCTCGTAGAGCCGCAACTGCCTCAGCGATTTTCCTTCCTCGTCGTGCACTCCGCAATTCTCGAAGGCGTCAACGAAAGCGGGATCGCCCTCCACTCCATCCCCCAGTGGAAACTCATCGCAAAACAAGAACGCCTTCACGATTTCCCTGGCAGAGTCCTTCGCTGAGCGCGCTGCCATCCCATCCGGCTTGGTCACATCGACGTCGGGATCGATCGCCTTTTGCAAGTAGACCAGGCGGCGGTACTCCATGGCCGCCTTGGTGAGAATGTTCTGCGTCTTGCACTGATGTTCGAGCACCATCAGGGACACGATGCCGCTCGTCGGCCGGAGATATTTCGAAACATCGATCTTGCCTTCCAACGACTCCCAGTTGGCACCGGCCTCGAAATCGAAATCGGCACTCCCGTCGTCGCGTCGTTTCGCGATGGTGTTTCCCATGTGACGGAAGTTCCCGTGACTCCCCGTGACATACCACCCGCCCCAGCGCTCCTTGAGCGAACTGCCATGGGTGGTGAGATAGGTTCCGGCAGCGAGCATGGGATGCCCATTCAGATCCGGGAAGACCGAGCGCACCATGAGCCCGGGCACCAATTCGGTGCGCGATGTTCCGTGACACTGCAGGCAGGAGTTGTCGCGCACCACAAAGCCGGGCTTGTCCACCCTGTTCAGATTCAGAATATAGAACACCGGGCCGAGCTTCGGATCGGTGGCGGCGACCTCGACCTTCCCTCCTGGAACGTAGCCCACGTAATCATTTGCGGAGTGGTAAACCGCGCGCGGGTTCAGGTAGCGAATGAGATTGTTCTGCTGGCTCGTTCGCGAGTGGACGAGCACCTGGGACTCCTCGGGAATCTCGAGTTGCTTCAAGATGGTACGCAACATCTCCAGGGGCGCCCCGTGGGGCAGCGCACGCCGGCCGGCCTTCCAGTCTGCTTCCAGCCGGGCCATCGCATCGGTGGCCCTGGTGTCGGAATACTTGATGGGGGCCAGCTCAAAGAAATCCCGCTGCGCGAATGTGCACGGGGCAATCATCAACAGTCCAAGAACGAGAAAGGGGGTGCGTCGGGGCATCGGAGGAAGGTCGCACCTTACGTCGCCACTCGCGCAAATCTAAGCAGGAATGCCGCGAAGGGGGCCACTTCCGCGAGAGAGGCCTGCGCTTGGACAGGAATTTCGTCGGCGATCGGTCCGGCGAGGCCTCGCGATTTCCGCTTTTCGCCCTCGCCAAAGTGAGCTGCGAATCAGAAAACCTCGCCCACGATCAGCACAAGCCCGATGAGCAGGCGAGCCGGTCCGGTCCCGTCACTTGGGCACCTTTTTCCCGATGCACACGATTGACAGTCCCCTGAATGCAACAGCCCCGCGGCGCTGTGAGGCGACCGCGGGACTGTTATTCCCCCCCAAAAAGTGTTGATGCGTTTATGCCCCCGCTTTGAGTTTAGGCAAGGCCAAAGCTGAAAAGTTCTGAGGTTTTCCGACGATGTAAATACGCAACCTGCCCCACACAAAAGAGCGCGAGCAACATTCTCCTACGTGATAGATCCTAACCACCCTTCATCAGTTTCAATTTATTTTTCTCCACATGACTCCTGACGAGCACAAGCCCTCTCCCAACCGTGCCGAGCCGACCTCCAGCGAGGCCGATCTGATCGCCGTGCGCCGGGAAAAACTGGCCAAAATGCGCGAACTTGGCATCGACCCTTTCGGAGGGCGTTTCGAGACCGACACCACTCCGGGGGAGCTGAAGTCCGACTTTTCGGAGGCTCGCGCGGTCAAACTCGCGGGCCGCCTTCTCGCGGTGCGCGACATGGGAAAATCGGTCTTTTTCGTGATCGGCGATGTTCATGGACGCATCCAAGGCTACCTGAACAAGAAGGGAGTTTCAGAAACCGACTGGGAAGTTTGGCAACTGTTAGACCGCGGCGACTGGATCGGAATCCACGGCACCACCTTCACCACCCAGAAAGGCGAGCCCACCGTGAAGGTGGAATCGTTGCAAGTCCTCTCCAAAGCGCTGCGTCCGATGCCGGACAAGTGGCACGGCCTTTCAGACCGCGAGATCAAGTACCGCAAGCGCCACCTCGACCTGATGGCCAACGAGGCCAGTGCCGACCTCTTCGTGTTACGCTCCCGCATCCTCGCTGAGATCCGCAACTTCTTCCACGACCGCGGATTTCTCGAAGTTGAAACGCCCATGCTGCAGGACGTGGCAGGGGGGGCCGCAGCCCGTCCCTTCGAGACCTACCACAACGCCCTCGGGATGCCCCTCACCCTCCGCATCGCACCCGAACTCTACCTCAAGCGCCTCCTGGTGGGAGGATTCACCAAGGTCTTCGAACTCAACCGCAACTTCCGCAACGAGGGCATCTCGCGCCGTCACAACCCCGAGTTCACCATGCTGGAGGCCTACTGGGCCTTCGCTGACTTCGAATTGATGGCCGAGTTGGTCGAGGAACTGGTCTGCTCCCTCGCCGAGAAGTTCTTCGGCACTCTCCAGATCGAGCACAAGGACGAGGAAGGGAAGGTGGTCCGGACCATCGACCTCTCGCGTCCCTGGAAGCGCGCGCCCTACCGGGACCTGATCAAGGACGCGGCGGGCGACGACTGGTTTGACCTCTCGCCGGATGAACGACGCGCCCGGGCCGAGGACGACTTCAAGCTGGAGATCGGCGCCAACCTCGAGGACTACGAAGTGACCCAGCAAGTCTTCGAAAAGCTCGTCGAGGAGCACACCTTCGATCCCTGCTACGTCACCCACGTCGATGCCAAGCTCATCCCGCTCGCCAAGCTCAACTCCGAGAACCCGGGCGTCATCGACGTCTACGAGCTCATCATCAACGGCCAGGAAATCTCCCCCGGCTACTCCGAGCTGAACGATCCCGACGTGCAACGACAACGCTTCGAAGAACAAAGCGGCGGCGAGACGCAGGAGATCGACCACGATTTCGTGGAAGCCCTCGAACATGGCATGCCTCCCGCCGGCGGGATCGGGATCGGGATCGACCGACTCATCATGTTGCTCACCGGCGCGCCCACCATTCGCGATGTGGTGTTGTTCCCGCAGCTGAAGCGGAAGGACTCCTAGCAGGATGACCACCGGGTCCAGGCTCGTCCTCCGGCTGGCCTCCATTTCGTCTCACCACGCCAACGATGGGCAACTGGCAACCGAGGCAAATTCGACCCTCGGCCTTCGGCCTTCGACTTCCCCCTCTCCTCCCCAATCCACCCGAAACTTCGGCGGGGCCGGGCGGTTTGCAATAGTGAGCCCTGGTCGACCTATTCCCAAGGGCCCAAAAATCCCCCTTCCCGCCCTGCCGCTCACTTGCTCAACTCCCCGGCGTCCATCCATGAAGACTGCCCTGCTAGCCCTCCTTCCCGTTTCGCTCCTCGTGGGATGCGTCCGGGGGCCGAGCGGATTGGCAGCGCAAGCGCCGGAGAGCCTCGCCCTCCACGGCAGCTACCAGGCTACACCCGCCCCCGTCCCGCGCATCGCGAACAACCTTCTCGACCTCTTCGACAACGCCCAATTGCGATCGCTCGTTCGCCGCGCCCTCTCCAACAATCCTGACCTTCGGCTCAGTCTCGCGCGTCTCGAGGAAGCGGGCTTCAACACCCGCCAAGCCAACGCGGCACGCACCCCCACCCTCACCGGCAATGCCTCGGCCTCACGTTCGGACACCCCACTCCGTTCCGGGAGCGCTCTCTTCGAGGCCTCCCTCGATGCGCGCTGGGAACTTGATGTCTGGGGGCGCATCCGGGCCGGAGTCTCTGCCAGCGCCGCCGACCAGGCCGCCGCGGCCGCCGACCATGCAGCCGCGCGACAATCGATCGCCGCGCAAACGATGCAGGCCTGGTTCAACCTTGCTGCCTCCGAGGATTTCCTCGCCCTTTCCCGACGCCGCCTCGCGAGCTTCGAGCAAACCGAACGCTCGGTATCGCGACGACGCGATGAAGGCCGCGCCCGCCTCGCCGATCTCGAACTCACCCGCTCCGATACCAACAATGCCCGCGCTGACCTTGAAGCGCGGCGCGATCAGCGCGATCAGGCGGCGCGCACCCTCAATGCTCTCGCGGGCGCCTATCCGAGCGCCGATTACGACACGCGCGGCGCCTGGCCTTCCCTCAAGCGAACGCTGCGCGCGGGAATTCCATCCGATCTCCTGCGGCAACGTCCCGACATCGACGCCGCCTTTCAGCGCATTCGGGCGGCCGATGCGCGAGTGCAGGTTGCCCACGCCGATCTCTTTCCCAGCTTTGCCCTCACCGCCTCGGGCGGCCAGTCAAGCAGCGTCCTCAGCGATCTCGCCCGCCACGGATTCTCGAGTTGGTCGGTGCTGGGAAGTCTGAGCCAGCCGCTCTTCGATGGTGGACAGCGCCGCGCCGAACTGGGCGCGGCCGGGAAGCGGGCCGAGCAAAACTACCAGCACTACCGTGCCACGGTGTTGAATGCCCTGCGCGAAGTCGAGAACGCCCTCGGGAGCGAACGCTACCTGCGCACCGAAGAGGCCGCGCGCCTGCAGGCATTCGCCGCGGCCCGTAGCGCCGAGACCCGCACCCGTCGCGACTTCGAAGCAGGCATCACCGAGCTCCTCAACCTCTTGCTCGCCCAGCGACAGGTCTTCGCCACCGAAGAACGCACCATCACCCTGCGCGCCGCCCGTCTCACCAACCGCGTCACGCTCGCCCTCGCCCTCGGAAAGGGCCTCTGATCCCAACTACCGCCTCCATGCTCCCCCGGCAGACCATCCTCAACATCATCCTCGCCCCCCTCGTCGTGTTGGTGGCGTTCATGGTGGTGAAAAACTGGATCGCGAACAAGCCGGCCCCGCGTTCCCGCAAACCACCCAGCATCGTAGCCAAGGTCGCGGTCCTCGAATCCAGCCCCGCGGAGCACACGCCCACCATCACGACCTTCGGGAATGTGCAGGCCTTTCAACAGACCCAGGTCGCGAGCCAGGTTGGCGGCAAGATCATTTCGGTCGCCGAGAATTTCCAAGCCGGCAAGTCGGTGGCCTTCGAGGAGATCCTCCTCACCATCGACCAGGCCGACTATCTCGCGGCCATCGAGAATCAAAAATCCGCCCTCGCCAGCGCCGAGAAGACTCTCGCAGAAGAAGAGAGCCGCTCCCGCATCGCGCTCCAGGACTGGCTGGACTCCGGCCGAGAACCCGCTGACGCTCCACCCTTCACCCTCCGCAAACCGCAACTCGCAGCCGCCACGGCCGACGTCGCCTCCGCCACCGCTGCCCTCAGCAAGGCGGAACTCGACCTCCAGCGGACGGAAGTCCGCGCGCCCTTCGCCGCGATTGTGCAGGAGCGCATCGCCAGTCCCGGCAACGTGGTCAACGCAGGCACCACCCTGGGGCGCCTGATTGATCGCTCACGGGTCGAAGTCCGCCTCCCCTTGACCCCGGAGCAGGTCATACGCCTCGATCTCCCCCTCGCCTTCGCGGACGGGGAACCGAATCTAACCGCGACCCTGACCACTCCCAGCCAACCAGGCAAATCCTGGATCGCGGCCATCAAGCGCACCGAGCCCGCCACCGACACCAACAACCAGGTGGTCTTTGTGGTGGCCGATATCGAGGCCCCCTTTGACGACCCGGATTCCTTCCTTCCGATCGGCGCCTTCGTCAATGCGACCCTTGCAGCCCAACCGATCGCAGATGCCCATCGCCTCCCCGAATCCTCGCTCGTCGATGACCGCTACGTGTGGGTTCTCACTCCCGACAATGTCCTGCGCAAGCAACCAGTCGAGCGTCTCTTCAGCGACTCCGGTTTCTTCCTCGCCACCATCGCGAAGCCCGTGAGCGATCCACCCCTGCGCATCGCGATCCGCCCTCTTCACAGCTTCGGAGAAGGCGACATCGCGGAGGCACTGGACCCGAATGCACCAAAGGGACCGAGGAAGAAGGGCGGTGGATCGAGGACGGAGAGGAAGAAGAAGTGAACCGTATCCGGTGTTCAGTATTCAGACCGTCCATCCATAAGCCCTGAGAGCTGATCCCACTCCCTGACCATGCGCGACAGCCCGCTCCAACGCCACCCGATCATCACCTGGTTCGCCGACAATCCTGTCGTCGCGAACGTGATCATGGTGTCGATTCTCGCGGCGGGGGCCTACACCGCCATGAAGGTGCGCAAGGAGACCTTTCCCTCTTTCGACGCACAGCGCGTGGAAGTCCGCGTGCCATTTCTCGGGGGAACTCCAGAGGACGTCGAACGGGGAGTGACCATCAAGATTGAGGAAGCCTTGCAGAAGATCGAGGGGATCGACCACATCCGGAGCACCTCGCGGGAATCGGGATCCACCGTCACCGTCACCGCCCTCGAAGACTACCCCATCGACGAGCTCCTGGAGGACATCAAGATCCAAGTCGACGCCATTCCCAGTTTTCCCGAGCAGGCCGAGAATCCGGTCATTTCCGAGTCGCGCCGCGTGCGCGAGATCGTCTGGATCGATGTCCATGGCGACGTTGCGGAGTCCGAGCTCAAGGAAACCGCTCGGGTGGTGAGGGACGAGTTGCTCAAGCTCGACAACGTCAGCCGCGTGGACGTCCACGGGTCGCGCAACTACGAAATCTCGATCGAGATATCCGAGGACAAACTCCGGACCTACAACCTGACCTTCGATGAGGTCGCCCGCGCGGTCGCCAACAACTCGCTGGATCTCTCCGGGGGCGTGATTCGCAGCGATCGCGGCGAGATCTCGATCCGCACCCGCTCGCAAGCCTACACCACGCGGGACTTCGAAGACCTTCCCCTCCGCACCACCGCGGATGGCACGCGTCTCCTACTGCGCGAGGTAGCCACCGTGCGCGACGGATTCATCGACCAGAAATATCTCAATCGCTTCAACGGCCAGCCCACGGTGAGCCTGCAGCTCATCACCGAAGGCCGCGACAACACCATCGAGGCGAGCGCGGCCGCCCGGGAACTGGCTGCCCACTTCGGAGAAAACTTCAACCTGCCGGAGGGCGTGCAGCTTACCGCCTGGAACGACAGCTCGGAAGTGATCCGCAGCCGCCTCAACCTGATGATCAAGAACGGTCTGATCGGAGTGGGACTGGTCTTCATTGTCCTCGCCCTCTTCCTCAACCTCCGCCTCGCCTTCTGGGTGGCGGTCGGAATTCCCGTGTCGATGTGCGGCGCCATGGTCCTCTTCCCGCTCGAGATCTTCGACCTCTCCCTCAACCAGATCACCACCTTCGCCTTCATCGTGGTGCTCGGCATCATCGTGGACGATGCCATCATCATCGGGGAGAGCATCTACGCCTGCAAGGAGGAGCAGGAGAACCGCGACGATGCGAATTCCGACCTGCGCGCCACGGTGCGGGGCGTCTCCAAGGTCTTTATTCCGGCTGCCTTTGGCGTGCTCACCACCATCGCGGCCTTCTTTCCACTCACCCGGGTCTCGGGCCAGATGGGGAACGTCTTCAGCACCATGGCAGTGGTCGTCATCTTT
Source organism: Roseibacillus sp. (assembly GCA_046581525.1). Taxonomy (GTDB): domain Bacteria; phylum Verrucomicrobiota; class Verrucomicrobiia; order Verrucomicrobiales; family Akkermansiaceae; genus Roseibacillus_B. The sequence goes on from JAYGGC010000182.1 coordinate 20,893, forward strand.
TGCCTGATCTTCTCCCTCGTCGAATCCAAGATCATCCTGCCATCCCATCTCGCCCACCTCGACGTTCAAAAGAAACCGAGCAACGTGCTCTCCCGCATCTGGAATCACTTCCAAGGGAAAATTGCCGGTGCGCTCCAGTTTTTCATTACCCACATCTACCAGCCGGGTCTCAAGTTCCTCGTCCCGTATCGTTACGTTGTCGCCGGTGTCTTCGTCGCGATTCTGGTCCTCGCTGCGGGCCTGCGCGTTTCCGAAAAGCTGCGATTCGTCTGGTTCCCTCCGATCTACCGCGACAACGTCACCGCTACACTCGAGCTCGAACAGGGACTCCCCATCGAGCATTTGCACAAGTCGATCCTGAGCATCGAGACGGCCCTGCGCAAGGCGGCGGCCGCACTGGAAGAGAAATCCGGTGACGAGATTCTCCGCCACGTTCACATTTCCTCGAGCACCAGCACCACCGCACGCATCTCGGCGGAGCTCACTCCCTCGGAATCCCGGTCGGTCGCAACGGCAGACCTTGTCAAGGAATGGCGCCGGATGGTCCGCCCCATCGCGGGCTCGAAGGGGCTCAGCTTCCGAGGGACCGCCGGACCGCCCGGGCAGGGATTCAATGTGCAACTCGAGAGCGACAACCTCGATGCACTGCAAGCTGCCGCCGATGAACTGAAGTCCAAGGTCGCGACCTTTCCCGGACTCTACGATGTGCAGGACTCGTTCGATTCCGGACAACCTGAGATTCGCCTCCTCCCCACTCCGGCGGCGGAGGCGGCCGGATTCGATCGCCGCTCGCTCGCCCGCAATGTCCGCGACGCTTTCTACGGCCGGGAAGCCCAGCGCGTGCAACGGGGACGTGACGAAGTGAAGGTCATGGTGCGCTACCCCGCCAAGGAACGCACCCAGATCGACACCTTGCGCAACATGAGAATCCGCTCCGAAAACGGCAGCGCCATTCCCTTCTCAATCGTTGCCGAGACAAGCTACGGCGAAGCACTCGCTTCGATCGAGCGCGCCGATTACACGCGCATCGTCTCGGTCACCGCTGCAGTCGACAAGTCCATCACCTCCGGCGGGGAAGTCCTGGCCCGACTCGAAGAGGAATACTTCCCCACCTTCCGCGCGGACCATCCCGAAATCAGGGTCGCGCTCCGCGGGGAAGCCGAGCAACGCGTGCGCTCCCGACTCTCGCTGGTCTACGGGTTCGGCTTCTCGATCATCCTCATCTACATCCTCCTTGCCATCCCCTTGAAGTCCTACACCCGGCCGCTCCTTATCATGTCGGTCATCCCCTTTGGCATTACGGGCGCGGTTCTCGGACATTACGTCTTCCAGATCCCCCTCAGCATTCTCAGCGTCTTCGGGATCCTCGCCCTCAGTGGCGTGGTGGTAAACGACTCCCTCGTGCTCATGCACCGTCTCCACTCCATCCGGACCGATGGCGAGGGCATGCCACTCCCGGATGCCATTCACCAGGCCGTCGGCGAACGCTTCCGTCCCATCCTGCTCACCTCCCTCACCACCTTTGCGGGTCTCATCCCCCTCCTCGCCGAGACCGCGGTGCAGGCCCAATTCCTCAAGCCCATGGCGGTCTCTCTCAGCTTCGGGGTTCTTTTCGCCACGGGCATCACCTTGGTCCTCCTCCCGATGCTCGTGCTCATCGCCGAAGACGTGCGGGTCGCAGTGCCCCGTTCCTTCCGCTGGTGGCTTGGCTGGGTCTACCCTCCCGCGCGCCGCGCGCCGGAGGGCGAACTACCGACCTAGCATTTGTAACCGGCCTTATGAAAGCGCTCGTCAGCGCGCCGCGGAGAGGGATTCGATCCACGCGGCGATTTCGCGAGCGGCCTTTTCATCCACGAAGGAAGTCGCCAGATTCGGCATTTGGCCGGGTCCGCGATGGTTCATGCGGAGGAACAGCTCGGAGCGCTTCGGGTCGCCGGGGCTGATGATCTTGGAGTCCTTCGGCCCAAGACGCGGCTTTTCGGGATCTTGATCGATCAAGAGGGATTGCGAGAGTTCCGTTTGAACGCGCAAATCGATCTTGGTGAAGCCAGGAGGTGTGACACATGGCGCAGTTGACTGCCAGGTAGCCGCAGTCCGCCTTGTCGGGATCGTCGGTGGAAGAACGAAAACGCGAGATCACCGTCGACTTTGGCAGCCGGCGGTCGATGTAGATGGCGAAGAACTCGCGGTTTTCACGAAACTTGGGATGGAAGGCCAGGCCGAACATTCCATTGTCGCCGCCCGGCCGCGCAACGACCTCGCGCAGGTCGAGAAACACCTTGGCCTGGGTCGAACGCGGGTCGTTCGGAAATACCATGATCTGACCGGCCTGGGTGACGACAAAGACGCGATCCGATCCGTCGTTCGCGAAGACCGGCTGCACGGGCGCCGGAAACTTCAGCTTGGGAAAGGCGATCTCGGTTTCGACCAGCGGCGGCGGCTCCGGCAATCCCATGAGCCGCGAGGTGTCGACCGCTATGAAAACGCTCGAGCGCGTCGGCGGGTCGAGGTGGTTGGGCGGTTGCGGTTGGCCTCGGCGCGACGAGCGCCCGCACGGCGAGCGCGGCGGCTCCGCTCAGACCGATCTTCCGGCGAAAAATCACAGTCGCAGACTTGTGGGCCAGCGCGGTCACGTCAAGCAGCGCGCTGGAGATCAAGCGGCTCCCACCCGATCGCCGACAGACCACCATGGCTGCCATGATTGCGGCCCTGCCCCGCCGGGAAAGCGGAGCTGAAAGAGGAACGTCTTGGCAGTTCGTAGCGGCACGGATTCCCGTGCCGATAGGGAGTTCTGCGCTACACTCAATGTGTATCCGCAAGTTCGAAAAGTCGCAAGGGGAAGCCCTTCCGCTACGACGACCGGCCATATCTACGTGTCATTCTTGGCAGTCACGAGTCGTGAAACGGTTGGCGATCAAGTTTCACACCGAATTCATCAACTCTTCCTAAGCAACTTATTGCCACTCACAAAGTGGATGAGTCTTGATCGGTTCTGAGCTATCGTTATTCCAAAGGTGCCCGTCGATGGAGGACGAAGAACGCTACGAAATTAGAGGGAAGGTCGGCGAGGGTGGCCGGGGAGCGGTCTATCGTGCCTACGACCGTCACCTGAATCGTAGCGTCGCGATTAAACGTCTCTTTACCGACGACGCTGAGGGCGGGGACTCCAACGAGGCTGTCATGAAGGAGAGCCATGCGCTTTCGGCCATCAGTTCGCCACACATCGTGCGCGTCTTCGATGTCGCTCAAGACGAAGAGGGTCCCTACGTGGTGATGGAGTTCCTCGAGGGCAAGACGCTCCACGAAGTGGTCTCCAAGGCTCCCCTCGTCCTCCAGGATTTCCTGACCGTCGCCGAACAATCGCTCGAAGCTCTCATTGCGGCCCACGAAGCGAAACTGCTCCACCGCGACATCAAGCCGGGCAATCTCATGCTGACCTGGCTGCCCAGCGGACGCATCCAGCTCAAGCTTCTCGACTTCGGCCTCGCCAAGTTTACCGAGAAGCCCGCGGTCCAGACCGTGGCGCAGAAGGGATCGGTCCTCGGATCGATTTACTTCATGGCGCCCGAACAATTCGAGCGCACCGCTCTTGATGTCCGCACCGATCTCTACTCGCTCGGTTGCGTTCTCTACTATTCGCTCACCGGACAGTACCCCTTCAACGGGGAAAACGTCACCGAGGTGATGGTAGCCCACATCCAGGGAAGTTGCGACGACCTGCAGGCCCATCGCCCCGATCTCTCTCCGGCGCTCTGCCGCTGGATCATGAGCTTGATCGCGCGGGACAAGGACGACCGCCCGGCTACTGCACAGGTGGCGATGGAAAGCTTCGAGCAGGCCCGGAAAGCGACTGCCCCGGTGACCACCGCCCCCGTGCCATCGGGCCCCCGCCTCATCACGGGTGCCGAAGCCGACACCAATACCCAATTGGTTGGCGCGGGAACCCATACCGGCACCCAACCAACCCGGACCCTCCTGACCACCACCGGACCGGTTTACGCCAAGACAAATTCCACCCTGGTCCCAACCCAAACCACGGCCACCACCGCACTCCTGGCCGCCAAGACCAAGAGCTCCGCAATCCCACCCTGGGTCGTGGTGGTTTGCAGTGTGATGATTTTGTCGATCGTCGCCCTGGGCGTGGCGGTCGCGATGCGCGGCGATCCGGGCAAGACCGTGCCGGATCCCACCCCGGTCAAGGTTCCGGACGAACCGGAGGCCACCCCGAAACCCGATCCGGTTCCCCCAGCCGACAAGGGAGAACCGGCCCCCTCCCCGCCAGAGGCGAAGCCCAAGCCGAGCAAGCCAACGTGGAACCCGTCCGAGGATTTCCTGAAGAAGGACAAGGACAAGAACTTCAAGTTGACCCGCGCAGAATTCGTCACCATCAAGAAGGGACCACAGAAGACCGAGCAGGAGCAGCTCTTCAAGAAGCTCGACCGCGACGGCAACGGGCACCTCACCCTCTCCGAGTTCAAGAACCGGAACGGGATCAAAGGCCAGTAGCGATGCCTGGTCCGTCCTCCGAGCAGAAGCCTCTCACCCGCGGCGAACGCTGGACTTACGTCCTGATCCTCTTGGCGGTCTTCGGACTGTTCGGCCTCGACATCGCGGTCGACTTTGAGCCTGCCAAGCTCAGCGTCCTCTTTATCCTCCTCTTCTGGATTGCCCTCCTGGTCACCCACGAAGCCGGCCACGCCATCGCCGCCCGCCTCCTCGGCTGGCACGTGGGCCGCATCGTCCTCGGATTCGGCCGCACCTGGGTCCGCATCAGGAGCTACTCTGCCGAGATCGAAATTCGCTCCTTCCCGGTCACCGGCTTCGTTTTGTGTGTGCCCACCCACCTTCGCCAGCCGCGCCTGCGCAACGCCCTCATCTACTTCGCCGGTCCGGGCACCGACCTTCTCATCGCAGCCCTCGTGATCGCAATCGTCGGCTACGATCGCATCCTCACCCCCAGCGCCGATCTGGGCATGATCGCGCTGCAAAGCCTCGCCGTTGCGTCCCTCGCACAGGGCGTCCTCAATCTCATTCCCTTCCCAAGTGTTTCGGACGGGGAGTTCATCGTCAACGATGGCCTCGGGATCATCCGCAGCTTCACCCTGCCCGACAGCTACTTCGCCCAACAAATCGAAGGATTCCGCGAACATGGCCTCGAGATCTTCGAAGAGAAACCGAAGAACGACCAACCCGATTCCACCGAATGGTGGAAGAAGGACCGGCGGTTGTAGAAACGAGAGAATTGAGGTGCGGTCCGAAGTCTCTTGGTCGCCAGAGCTAGGACCATTTGCCACAATCTCGGATTCAATACCGACCAAGTCACAATCGATGATGGTCTTCCGTGAGCATCGAACTCCCCCATTTGTAGGATGTTGGTTCTTCAGCTCCCGGGAATCTTCGATCTCGGCCACGGATTTTTTGCCTCCGGCGAATCAGTCCCACTCCCCCCCTCGGCACGCCGTTAGTCATCCGCTTTTACGACTCCATCTCCCTCGACAACGCCACCTATTTCAACGCGGTCTCGAACTCCACCGGATCCTGGAACTGGATCGAGCCCACCGATCCGATCTCGATCCTCACCTTGACCTTGTCCGACCCAGGATTGGTCTGGCAGGACGGCGCTGCCTCGGCTTTCCGGACAACCATTCCCATCCCGGAACCGGCTACTTCCGTTCTGGCTGCATGCGCCCTTCTTCTCGGCATTCGTCGACTGCGAACCGATCTCTAGCCCTCTTCCCAACCCTTGCACCGCCCCACCGCACGATCCCAACGCGCGCGTATTGCGCTGGTGTCCACCCCCGAGGGTTCGAAGCGCTGATCGACTCCCCAGCGGGCGCTGAACTCCTCGCAGTTTTTCCAAACCCCGGTCGCCAGTCCGGCCAGGGCGGCGGCGCCAAAGGCGGTGGTCTCGATCCTGGTGGGCCGCACCACCCGGCGGTTCAGGAAGTCACTCTGCATCTGCATCAGCAAGTCGCTGCGTGCCGCTCCTCCATCGACCCGCAGCTCCACCAGTTCCACTCCAGCGTCCTTTTCCATACACTCTAACAGCTCGACGGATTGCAGCGCGACCGCCTCCAGGGCGGCCCGGCAGAGATGCGCCTTCGATGTTCCGCGGGTGACCCCGAACATCGCCCCTCGCGCGAAGGGATCCCAGTGCGGCGCACCGAGGCCCGCAAAGGCCGGCACCAGGACGCAACCTCCGCTATCGGGCACGGTGGCGGCGAGTTCGTCCACCTCGGAGGCGCTCGCTACCAGTTGCAACTCGTCACGAAGCCACTGGAACAAGGCCCCGCCGATGAAGACGGATCCTTCCAGGGCGTAGGTCACTTCGCCTCCCAGGCGCCAGGCCACGGTGGTGAGCAGTCCACTCCGCGACGCGACTGCTTCCCTTCCGGTGTTCATCAAGAGAAAGCAACCCGTTCCGTAGGTGTTCTTCGCCATCCCGGACTCAAAGCAGGCCTGTCCGAAGAGGGCTGCCTGTTGATCACCAGCCATCCCTGCAATGGGAATGCCCTCCCACTCGCCCACCACTCCGCTGGAATCCACCACCTCTGGCAACATCGATCGCGGCACCTCGAAGATCTCCAGCAATTCCTCGTCCCATGCCAGGGTGTGAATGTTCAGGAGGTTGGTCCTCGAGGCGTTGGAGACATCGGTGACGTGCACCGTTCCTCCCGTCAGTTTCCACACCAGCCAGGAATCGATGGTCCCGAAGCGCAGGCGACCAGCCACTGCCATTTCGCGCGCCCCCTCGACGTGATCCAGGATCCACGCCACCTTGGTCGCACTGAAGTAGGGATCAATCCGCAGACCGGTCTTCTCCGACACCCCCTTCTCCACCCCCTGCGCCTTCAACGCGGCACAGCGCTCCGCGGTGCGGCGATCCTGCCAGACGATCGCATTGTAGATTGCCTCTCCCGACTCCGCGTCCCACACCACCGTGGTCTCCCGCTGGTTGGTGATCCCGATCCCCGCGATCGATCCGGTCTCGGTCCGCGAGACCACCTCCTCCATGGTCGCCCGCTGCGTCTCCCAAATTTCCGCGGGGTCATGCTCCACCCACCCCGACTCCGGATAGTGCTGCCTGAACTCGCGCTGCGAGGAGTGAACTGATGCGCCAGACTCATCGAACAGGATCGCTCGCGAACTGGTAGTTCCCTGGTCGAGGGCGAGGACGAACTTCATGCCGCTACGAACTCACCGCAGGTGGCCGCGCATTGCAAGCGTCATGCCCATCCGGGAGACTGCGGTGCAGGTTCAAAACATAAAACCGGCTACGAGTGGCACGATCGCTTCGTCGCCAAGGGACTGGCTGGCATGGGAGAGGAGAGAGGAGCCTCCTTGGGCACTGGCTCGGTCTGCGCGATTTTTTCTCGGGGTTTGGCCCGGGCGGTTGCTCATTCGGCTCAGGAGTCTTGGCCTTGAGGTCAAGCCTCGCCCGGCTGGTCCTTTTCGCTTGAATTGGAGTCCGCTTGCTTCTGTTCACATCCGACCACCAAGAGGGAAGAAATGGCGGTCACCAGTAGGGTCTTTGTTGTCGAGGGCATGGCTAAACCATCAGCCCGGCTACACAACAAGGCAAGCAAGCGATGTGCCCCACATCCCGAGATCTGCATGTCGGATCAGTCTCCTGCGGGAGCCCTCTAACAAGGAAGCGCTGTCCCCTCCGAGGCGACCGGTCAGGGTGATCGGGACGTGGTGACCACAAAATTCCCGGCAGGTTCCACCTACCCCGGCCCCAGAACCGAGAGGCCAGTCGAATTCGTCGGCGGGGCCTCAGGGAGCGGTCCAGATCTGGTAGAGCGCATTTTCAGCCGGCGGACCGAGGTCCACGAAGTCGTGGGTGGCAGCCCCCGTAAAGGGAGTGCCAACATTCGTGAAGCTCTGGCCGTCCAGACTGCGGCGAAGAATGTACGAGGCTGCCGGGTCCATGCCCTCGACCGAGATCTCGACGAGGACTCCGTTGAAGCCGAGGGAGGTGATTCGGACGTCGGTGGGGAGATCACGACCGGGCCCCTCGCCCAGCGGATTGATGAGCCCGTCGGCGAGGGTAGCAATCTCTTCAGGCGTAAGCGCGACTCCGAAGATGGCGAATTCGTCCAAAATTCCATTGAAGCTGTTGGCATTGTTCACGCCTTGGGCGCCGAGGGTGATAATGCCGTCGAGCGGGTCCAGCAATTCGCCGGCATCTGCACTCGCCACTGCCACGCCATCGATATAAATAATCCGTTGATCGGCTGCGGGGTCTCGCACGAAGGCAAAGTGTTGCCACCCGTTCAGGGTGATGGGACCGCCTACCGTCAGACGCTGGCTTCCGACGCAACATCCCGATTGGTCAAAGTAGACCGTCCCGTTGCCCCAGGGGGTGTGGGCCTGGATTCCGCGCTGACTACCGTTAGCAGTGGGGGCGTGAATCCAGAAGATGCTGGTGTTCGCCTGCTGGCGATTGATCTGCCAGAAGGTGATTGTATAGGTGCTGCTGGCCGAGATTTCATCGAAGTGAGCTCCGATGGCGGTCTTGGCGTAGGATCCGTCGTTGTGGCCGCCAAAGTCGAGAGCGTAGTCGCCGGGGTCGCCGGAGCGGCCGCCCATGTCGGCGGTTTGGGCCGCGTTATTCTGGAGGGTCAGGCCCAGGAGGGCCGGATTCCGGCTAGTGGTCTTTGTGACCGTTACCTGGGGAGCTACGACGTTGAAAGGGGCGTCGAAGTCCCAGTAGGCGATCACCACCGGGAAGGGACAGAACTTGGCGGGATCGTTGGGATCCGTCTTGCACGAGAACTCGGCTGAATCGGACCAGTCATCGCCGTCGGAATCCGAATCGAGCGGATCGGTGGGATCTCCGGGAGGATCGGTGTTCGGGTCGAAGGGATCCCGAAAGATGCCATTGAGGAAAGGATTGAGGGCTCCGCTTGCTTCCTCCCCATCGCTCAGTCCATCACCGTCAGAGTCGGGACCGAGGGGATTGGTCCCGGCGGCCGCTTCGGCGTCGTCATCGAGCCCGTCCCCATCGGTGTCGGAGTTGTTGGGGTGACTTCCGCCATCGTGTTCCTCGAGGTTGCTCAGTCCGTCACCATCGAGATCGAGGGCGGCGTCATCGAGGGCCGGGTTCAGTCCGTGGGCGCTCTCGTAGGCATCGCTCATGCCGTCGTTGTCCCCGTCGGTCCCGACGATGAGATCGGTCATGGGGATGCCGAGACCGGCATTCCAGATCTGGCGGAGCTCCCCGGTGGTGAGGGCGCGGTTCCAGACCGCGACATCGTCCACCAGTCCGTTCCAGTTCATGTCGAAGAGCTCCGGGTTGCCTCCGATTTCCATGGGCAGACCGTTGCTGCCGAGGTCGGGCGGACCACCAACTGCCACCAGCAGGCCGTCGAGGTAGAGCCGGGTCGCCACCCCTGCTTCCGAGATCGCCACCACGTGGCGCCAGAA
>JAYGGC010000208.1:0-2140 GCA_046581525.1 Roseibacillus sp.
CCTGGATTATCGAAGTGATCTTTAATGATCCGCCGCCTCCACCGCCAAATGACGTTCCTCCTTTGAACGAGGAGAGCAGCTCGAAGAACATGACGATCCGGGAGAAATTCGCCATCCACCGAGAAAATCCGGATTGCGCCGGGTGTCATTCGAGGCTCGACCCGCTGGGATTTGCCCTCGAGAACTTCGATATCACTGGTCGATGGCGAGACAAGTATGAGAATGGCAGAGAGGTGGACTCAAGCGGCACCCTGATGAAAAAACATTCCTTCACCGACATCACCGCCTTCAAGGCATCACTTGTCAAAGAGAACAGGAGATTTGCCAAGGCTTTCACGGCACACCTCTTGAGATTCGCCCTCGCAAAGGAACTCAGTCCCGCAGACTCCCTCACCATCGACAAGATCGTCGAGAAGACTGAGAAGGAGGGCTTCAAGCTACGATCCCTCATGAAGGAAGTGATTCTCAGCGAGAGTTTTCTCCAGTCGAACTGATCCGGCCGACCTTGGGAGAGGCCCCGGTTCGAAGGGCGAGATCGAGGCTCAGTCCTCGATCATGATGTCCAGACCAGGGATGGCCTCCCTCAGGCGCTCCCTGCCTTCCTCGCGGAGGTGGCCATGGCTGATGCTGAGTTTCACGGAGCTTCTTCAGGGACTCCAGGTGGCGCGCACCTGCGTCGGTCACCGACGTGAAATCCAGGTTCAGGCTTGTGAGTTCGGGGAGCTGAGCGACCAAGACCATTCCGGCATCGGTGACTTTCGATTTTCGCAGGCTAAGTTCCTTCAGCTTCTGCAGACCTACGAGGTGCTCGAGCCCCCGATCGGTGACCATGGTGTTCCGCAGCCGCAGCGTCCGCAGGCCAACAAGTCCTGAAAGATGGGGCATGCCGGCATCGCTGACACGCGTGAATCCCTGGAGCCAGAGCTCCTGGAGCTGCTTCATGTCCCTTCGGCGACTCCCGCCTCACCGCTGACATCCGTGTGGTGGGAGGCGGGCCTACCACCACCAATCCTCCCTCCTTCCGCTCCTCCAATCCCGAGATCTTCCAGCGCCTGCGAATTCAGCGCCGCCTGCCTTAGACTGGTTGCCGGCAAACAGCCTGGACTGGTCCTGGCGGCCAGTGGGAAAACGATGGTTTGCGAAGACCCTCACCAACTTGCTAGGCTCCACCAACATGAGACCCGCATTCTCCATCATCGCCGCGCTGAGCCTCTCGCTCGCGACCCTCACTCACTCCGCTGAAGATCGCCTGGTCCTGGTAGGCGCCTCCTATGGAAAAAACGTTCTCGCGATCTGCGATTCGAAGGGTGAAGTCCTTTGGAGACACGACACCGCGGGACCGAAGGGCGGGCACACCGGTCACCACGACGTTCACCTTCTCGCAAACGGCAACATTCTCTTCCACGACACCTGGACCAAGACCCAGGAGATCACTTTGGACAAGAAGGTCGTGTGGGAATACGAGTCGGCCAAGGAAAACGGCAATGCCGGAAAACGTGTTGACGTGCACGCCTTCGCACGCCTCCCGGACGGCAGCACCATGATCGCCGAGAGCGGCGTGGGGCGATTCATCCATGTCGACAAGGACGGGAAGAAGTTGAAGGAAGTCCCCATGGGCGAAGGCGGGCGCAAGAAGACCCGCCTGGTCCGCCTGCTCGACAACGGGCACTACCTCGCCTGTGCCGAGCATCCTGGGGTGGTGACCGAATACGACAAGGAGGGAAAGGTCGTCTGGGAATACGAAACCAAGACCCGCGTCTACGGCGCAATCCGCCTGAAGAACGGAAACACCCTGATCGCCACCGGCAGCGGCAACAGCGTGGTGGAAGTTTCTCCCGACAAGAAAGTCGTCTGGGAGATCACCAAGAAGGTCCCGGATACGGAAATCGGACTGGCCTGGACCACTTGCCTGCAGGAATTGCCCAACGGCAATCTCATTATCGGCAACTGCCATGCCGGCGCCAAGAACCCACAGATCTTCGAGATTACCAAGGACAAGAAGGTGGTCTGGGAGTTCGACGAATGGGACCTCGTCGGCAACGGCCTGGCTTGCTGGCAGGTCCTCGACGCCAAGCAGTCCGCGATGGTGCGCGCGAAGCTAGCCGCCCACGGAAAGAACAAAGATTAAGCACGCTCCCAG
>JAYGGC010000210.1:0-3109 GCA_046581525.1 Roseibacillus sp.
CTAGCCTCCATCGGCAAACTCGACGTTCTCACGCCTCTCGCCGATCGACTGGAGACCTCCGCCATCACGGTCGCCTCCCCCTCGTCCAAGGATCTACAGCGGGTCATCAGGCGCTTTGCTGAGCGGGCCTTCTCTTCGAAGCTCAGCGAGGAGGAGCTGGCTCCCTACTTCCGGGTCGGGCTGCGTGGGCTCGAGAATGACGGCGATTTCGTCCAGGCGGCGAAGGTCGGGCTGAAGGCGATCATCTGCTCACCTCGTTTCCTCTTGGCACCCGGCGAGCATACTAATCCATCCTATGCGAAGGCCGCCGATCTTTCCCGGATGCTCTGGCTTTCGGGCCCGGACGATGAGCTTCTCGACCTCGCCGCTTCGGAGGATCTCACCGGCGGAATCCTCCGTGCCCAGATCCACCGCATGCTTGGTGATGAACGCAGCCATCGGATGGTCCGCTCCTTCAGCGATCAATGGCTGAACCTGAGGTCGCTGAACAAGGTGACTCCTTCCCTAAAGCTCTATCCTGAGTATGACGACCTCCTGAATCATTACCTGCCGATCGAAACCCGGGTCTACCTCCATCACTTGATCCAGGAAAACCTTCCCGCCGGGAGGCTGATCGACTCCGACTTTTCCTTCCTCAACCAGCGCCTCGCCCAGCACTACGGAATTGAGGGAGTCATCGGGCAGGAGATGCGCAAGGTGAGTTTCCCTCCCGAGGTCCCGCGGGGAGGCCTGCTGACGATGGGAAGCGTCCTCAAGGTCACCACGGATGGCTTCGACACTTCACCGATCCTGCGTGGAGCCTGGATCTCCAAGAACATCGTGGGGACCCCGCTGTCACCACCGCCCGAGAGCGTCCCCGCGCTCGAACCCGATCACGGCGAAGCCACGACGCTCCGAGAACAGATCGACCAGCATAAGAGCAACAAGAGCTGCTACGCCTGCCACAAGAGCATCGACCCCTACGGCTTCGCGCTGGAGAGCTTCGATGCCACCGGAGAATGGCGCGGGAAGTACAAGATCAAGCAAGCCCACCGCGGGACGTTCCAGTACCGCCAAGCGGGCTACTACAAGTGGGGCGGACCGGTGGACGCCTCCGGCGAGATTGGCGAGGACAAGTTCGAGGACATCTTCGGTCTCAAGAAACTCCTCCTCGCGGGTGAGCGCAAGGTCGCCTACAATTTCGCCAAGAAGGTTTTCGAGTATGCCAACGGCTTTAAGCCGCATCTGGCACAGCGCCTCCACCTGTGGGATTTCATTGCAAGGAGTCCCGGGAATGTTCAAATGAGGAACCTGTTGACGGAGGTCCTCGCCTATTCACTCACCACCGACGAAGAATGAACCATTTCAGTCGAAGAGAGTTTCTGAAATTTGGAACTGCCCTGCCTCTGGCCCTCCAGTCCCTGGACCTGCGGGCTGCCACCGCTCCTTCCACCAAGGTGCCGCCGAAGCGGATTATTTTCATCTGCAACTCGCTGGGCTTCTACAAACCCAACTTCTTCCCCACCAAGCGGGGCGATTTTTCCACTTCGCCATATCTCAAGGAGATGGCCACCCGGGAGAAGATGACGGTCTTCCAGAACCTCTTCCACCCCGGCATGGAGACCAGCAACCATGACTCGGAAAAATCCTTCCTGACCGGCGCGTCGAGTCCCGAGGCGGCGAACTTCGTCAACACGATCTCGCTCGACCAGATCCTAGCTCGGGAGATGGGGGGGGGCGACACCCGCTTCCCGTTCCTTTCGTTCAGCATCTACGACCGTGGTTGGGGGTGTTCGTGGAACAACCGGGGCGTGGCGATTCCGCCGATGCACGATGAGGGTCAGATCTTCGACAGGCTTTTCGGCGAGGAGGATCTGACCGCCAAGCGCCGCCAGATCGAGATTGATCAGCACGTCGTCCAGTGTCTCTACCGGGACATGGAGCAGCTGAAGCAGCGAGGTGGCGACCCTTCCAAGATCGATTCCTACCGGACCGTCATCGCGGAGCTGGAAGAGCAGCTCCGACACGAGGAGTTCTGGCTCAAGGCCAAGAAGCCGGAAGTCCCCAACACCCTGAGCACCGACCCGGAGTTCGCCTTCTCCACGAAGATCAAGAACCTGTTCGAGTTGTCGAGACTCGCCTTCCAAACCGACTCAACGCGAGTCATCACTCTCTCGCTGGACTGGATTTACGGGGCGATCAAGGTGCCCGGTGCCACCGGTGGCTGGCACACGCTGTCCCACCATGCCGGCAAGGCCGACGCCCTCGCCAAACTCAGCCGGATCGAGGTCGACATCGTGAAGCACCTGAACCGGTTCCTCTCCGAGCTCGATCAGATCGAGGAGGGTGACGGCACCTTGCTGGACCACACCACCGTGGTGATCGGCAGTAATTTCGGAGACTCCTCGAATCACACCTGCAACAACCTCCCCACCATCGTTGCAGGAGGGGGCTACCGGCACCAAGCGCATACCGTCCTCGAGAAACCGACGCCATTGTGCAACCTCTACCTTGAGTTACTCCATACACACGACATCGATGCCGGTGGCTTTGGGAGCAGCACAAAGGATTTGGGCTTGTTGGCCGGATGATCCCGGCAAGTTGAGCCTTGGCCGCGACCATAACCCGGAAGGGTTCACGGTCTGGATGGCCGCTGGGTCCTCCGGCAGGAGCAACGACACGGAGGGATGGCTGCTTGTGAGTACGAGGAGGATGGCAACGAAGTCCTTCCGGATCCCCGCGACGGATTGGTGGGAAGGGCGGGGTTGTTCAGGTCGTCGCGAGCCATGGTCTCTTCAATCGCTGATGATAGAAAAGAGCGGACCGGACGTGTGTAAGGGACTGGTAAAGGCGAAGGTCGGCTTGCCACGGCGCAGCACAGCGAAGACGGGAGGTCGAAAGTCGAAGGTCGGCGCGGACTCAGGGATGGAACTCGGAAGCTTTGGGGCGGCCGCCGCCGTTGTCGGGAAGGAGACCGGCGCCGATGGGACCGGGCGGATGAGCTCGGAGGAATCCGGATGCGCGATCGCGGTCTATGGCACGAGCAAAAACTGTCCGCGCACGAAGAGGTGCGCCTCGGCAGAGACTGGGTTGGCGGTCCGGAAGGTCAGGGTTTCGGTGCCGTCGTTGT
>JAYGGC010000011.1:0-12666 GCA_046581525.1 Roseibacillus sp.
GCGTGCGCGATGTTGAAGCTCATGTAGAGGCAGAAGGGCTGGTCCTTCGGCTGGGACTCGAGAAAGGCCACCGACCGATCACCAATCAACTCGGCGGTGTGGCGCTTCGTGCCATCGGGCAGCTTCACATGGTGCGGTCCCCCGTTATATACCTTGTGATCATGAAACATGCGCTGCAGCGCGACCTCAGTCTTCTCCGCGAACCTGACGTGTTGCTTGCCGTAAAATCCGTTCCGGTAGCCCGCCTTGCGAAGCAGGACCGGAAAGCTGGTATCGACATCCATCTTCTGCATCGGCGTCGCGGGCCACGGCCCCCCGGTGAAGCCATGGCCCGTCTCTGTCAGGCCGCTGAAGATTGTGGCGCGGCTCGCCATGCAGATCGAGGTGTTGACGAACATGTTCTCGAAGCGCACCCCCCGCGCGGCGAGACGATCGACGTTCGGGGTCTTGATCACCGGATGCCCGGCGCAGCCCAGGGTGTCGTTGCGCTGATCATCGACCAGGATGAAGAGGATGTTCGGGGGTTCCGCTGCTGAAAGCGGGATCGCAAAGGCGGATGCCAGGAGGAGGGTTTGGAGAGCGTGTTTCATGGTTGTTGGATTCCTGAGGTTCTTCTGTTTTTCCTTCTTCAGCTTTTTGGTATTCTCCCAAGGTCTGGCGGGAGACCGCTATTCTCCGGCTCCAAGAGCTCCGGGAACAGCTCCGAGTTGGGGCTAATCCTTCTCAGAGACCGACAGTCGCAGAAAACCTTCCCCGGAAAGAAAGCCGGCTGATGGTGTGCGGAAACGCAAGGTCGCGGTGCCGTCGCCGTTGTTCTCGCGCCCCCAATATTCGACTTCAGCGCTGCTCCAGGTCATCAAGTCCTCCGCGCGCTCGGCCACCAGGTCCACCTCGTCGGCCCCGATGCGCTGTCGCACTTCCAGTCGAAGATCTGCGCCGGCGACAACAACCGTCACTGGCGATCCATCCGGGAGCGCGGGGTCGGTCCCGCTCAGGTACTCGATGAGCGCCGGGATTCCGTCCCCATCGGTGTCGCCCAGCAGGTCGACCACGCCGTGGTCGCTCTGCCAGCTGGCGAGTGGAATTACATCGTCGCCCCCCGGCGATCCGCCGAGCGCGGCACTGCTGCGCCAGCCCTGCGGCAGCATCGGATCATTGCGATGCGGGCACATCAGGGTGAGCGAGTAACCCGCTCCGTCTGCGCTCAGCGGCCACGGGCGATTGTCATTGTAAGTGAACTCCGCGATCGGCTGGGCCGCTGCACTCAAGAGCAGGACATGCTCTCCGCCATTCGAGAAACTGTTGCTGCCGTTCGGATTCAGATACGACCGCGACAACAATCGGCCCTCAACCAGGGCGCCATAGCGCTGGGTGAACGCGGAGGCATTCGCGGGCACCACCAGGCGCTCGCCCGGTGCGAGCGCTGTGCCGGCAGGAATCACCAGCTCGATGCCATCGTCGAAAGCGAGGTTTGCAAGGTCGAGGGTACTCGTCTCGCTCAGGTTGAGGAGCTCGATCCATTCGAACATCGAGGGGTCGGTGAACCCGGCCGCGATCTCGATCGCGTCGGGTGCGATCGGATGGTAGTGAATCTCGCTGATCGCCAGGTTGGACGCGTCGGCTGGAATCACAGCCCCCGTGCCCGTAATCGAGAACGTGTCGCTCCCGATCAATCTCCCGTCGAACCCGAGCGCCTCGATGGTGAAGTTGTTCACCCCGGGTGCGACCGGCAGGGTCACCTCCCAGCTGTTGTCGTCCGTCCACCGCACGGCGAGCGGCGCGAGCGTTCCTGCCAGGCGCAGTTCACGCACATTGATCCAGCCGTCGCCGCGCACGGTCGTGGTGGAGCCCGGGGTGCTGCCACCACTCGAGGTCGAGACCCCGAAGGCGACGTTTGCGACGGCTCCGTTGATCAGGAGGCGAATATGGCGGAACCGCGTGTTGATGTAATTCGAGTGGCCGATGAGGCTCGAATCGAGGAATTGCGAGTAGTGCCTCAACCACTCGGTCATGTAGCGGGTATTGAACGTCGTTAGGATCATGTCTAGCAAATGGCCGTAGTAGGCGCGCTTGTTGCCTGGGCTGGCGGCGATCATCTTGTTCAAATCGGAACTGGGGGTGACCCCGGAGGTCGCGCTATTGGTGAAGGTGAAGTCCATGTCCCACGGAAAAAACATCGCCTTGCCATCGGTCGGGCGGATGTAAAAAATGGCATTGTGCCACGCGCCACTGCCGTGGGTGCCGTAGTTATCGCCGATCCCCATCAGGTTCAGGAAGGCGAAGGTGCGCAGGAATTGGTCCACATCGATCACCTCCTCGACCACCCTGTTGTAGGCGGCAGTGGACATCCCCATGGTGTTGAGCAGATTGATCATCCCGGAGTAATCATCGACATCGCGGTTGTTTTTGAGCAACCAGTGCCAGCGATAGAGCTCCTTGTCCTGACCACCCTGGTTGCGCATCGGCACGCCCCTGACTCCGTCTGGCTGCGGGCGCTTGAGTCCCTCGACCCCGCCGGTGGTGGTTGTGGGGTGGTAGATCAGCTCGAACTCGAACATGCTGCCGTCGCCACCGCCCGGGAACTGGTTTTCGAGCCACTCATTGTCGAAACGCGACTTCATCAGGATGGCGGAAGTCGCGCGGTTCGCCCTCGGTTGGATCACCCACGCGATGTCATCGAACATGGCCGGCACATCCCCGACGTGCGCAGCCATGTGCTTGACCATGATCTCTTGCTGCCCGGAGCGGTCGCAAGAGATCGAGGCGTGCGCGCCGAGAAAGCGGTTGTCAGACGGGAACTTGATGTTGAAACCGACCCGGCCATCGTTCGCACGCCCGCGCTCGCTGCTCTTGAGCCGCACCGTGCAGCCGTAGTAGATGTTTTTCTCGTTGTGAATGATGGTGCACGGCAGCCGGTCGTTGCTCATCACCTCGGTGACGGTGTGCATGAACGTCGCATCAACGATCGGCATGACGATGCGCAGGTTCGTCGGGAACACCGAACCGCGCTGCAGGCGGGCCCGGTTGTCCTGCCAGGGGATCATCGCGCGCGATTCCGCCCCCGCGCGCGGGAAAAAGGACCTCGCGCCAAGCGTGTCCACCGCCTCGATGTAAAACTGCACCCGCGTGTTGACCGCCTGCGGCGGAATGGTCGCCAGAAAGCGACCACCTGCTGCGCCACTCATCGCCACCTGCCGAAAACTGCCGCTGTTGACCGAATAATGGACCGTCGCGGAAGCGACTCCATCGGGATCCCAGATGTGTGCGTTGATTTCGGCCGCCTGGTTCGCGGCGGGCACGGCGGGGGCGTGGATCGCGCTGGCGAAGGTCGGCCCCGCATTCGCCTCGGCCGTCGAATTGGCGCGGCCGGGAGTCCCGCCGCCGTAGGGATCATCGATCGCGAGAAGGTCAGTGCGGGGAATACGATTGAAATAGAGCCGCGAGTTGAGCTGGTTCGAGCCCGATACCCAGCGCGCGCGGAAGGTGATCTGGTACGACCTGCTGGAGTTGATGCTGACGTAACTCGCGCGCACCTTCAGCGTGGTCTCGGCGCAGTTGTGCATGTGTTCAGTGGGTCCGGAGGCCGAGACATGCAGCACTTTGTTGCCTGGAGTGTCGGGATCGTCGATGACCTCGAAATGGCGGTGGGTCCCGCGCATGCGCCAGTATCTTGCATCGCGAGAGCGGAAGTCCCCGTTCTGGATCAGCTCGCGCGCCGAACCGCTGCCCGGATTTTCGATCACGCTGATGTCATCGATGAGCACCTCGCCCTCGTCCAGCAAGCCGAAGATGAATTCGTGGTAGCCGGTCGGATCGTTCGATCCACTGGTCGCCCGGGCGGCGCGCGTGTAGGTGGTCCAGCTTCCGCGATGCGATTCCTCGCTGGCGGACCAGGCTCCACCCACGTTGTTGTCCGCGTCGGGGTCGCGCAGTTCGAGACTCGACCCGCCGCCATCTGCCTTCCCCGGCCAGCGTCCGCCATCGGCGTAGCGCACCTCGTCTGCCGGATTGCCCATGGCATCGACGAGCCGGAGGCGCTCCCCGGCACGCGACAGGCGGCCACTGAATTCGCCGATGACATTCACCCCGGGATGCTTTGCCGAGAGCGCGGCCGCGTCTCGCGCGACTACCAGGAAGCCTCCGGGGGCGAGCATCGCTCCGGGGGGAAACTGGAAGGTCACCCCATCGCTAAAGCGCCATCCTGCGAGGTCGATGGTCCGATCTGGGCTGCGGTTGTGTAACTCGATCCAGGTCTCAAAGACGGCCGCGGTGGCGGGACTCGAGGGCTGCGGGCGCGGGTGGTACATGATCTCGTTGATCACGATGTCGTTCTCGAAGCTGAAGGTGTTCGCCGCCGCAAATGTTTCCCCGGTCGGGTAGAGCCAACGTCCGCCAAATTCTGCCGAACGCCCGCGCAGCCTCCCGGTGACCCGTCGCGCGTCGACGAGGTCCCCGGCGGGATTGTAGAGGAATAGCCGGTCGTCGTTGCCTGGTGCGAACCCCAACATGGCCTGATCGATGACCGCGAACTCGCCGGACTCGATCATTCCGCCGGTGAAGGTCATCGTGCCACCCTCCGAGAACCCAATCTGGTAGCCATTCAGTATGACCGGAGCTTCCGAGAGATTCGCAAGTTCGAGGCGGAATCCTCCTGCGGCGTCATGGGCGGTAAACTCGTTGAAGACGAGGGTATCAACCACCACCGGTGGCACGTCCGCCAGTGGGGTGTTGGGGAGGCCCGGCGTGCCGCCGATCTCGCGCGAGGCGATCCAGTTTGCGGGCCGGTTGTCGGCGGATCCTTGGTCCCGCTTGCTGAGCGTCGCCCCGGATCCGTCCGGCCCAATCGGCCAATCGCCAGAGTCGGAGTATGAGAGGCTGTCCATCGTGCGCTGGTCGCGGTTCTCGATGCGCACGACCTCGCCCCCGTTATTCAGTGCGCCGATGAATGGTCCGAGAGCGCCCCTGCCTGCGAGCTTGGCATTGCCCGGATCGGCGGCCACCAGGAGAAACCCGTGTCCTTCGACCACCGTGCCATTGGGAAAATCAAAATCGACTCCGCCCCGCAAGCGCCAGCCGGAGATGTCGACGTTGACGCCATTGAGATTGTGAAATTCAATCCACTCCGTGTCCGCGACGTCATCCGCCGGGTTGTAGTGCACCTCATTGAAGACCAGGATGCTGTCAGCGAAGGCGCGCACCTCCCCTGGAAGGACGAGCGGGCAGAGCGCAAGGGTGAAGATGGCCAACCGGCAGGAAGAATGAGGCATGGGCTTCGGGCTTGATGGAGGAATTTTGGATCAATGAAATGATCTTAAAGTCCGGGCGGACTTGAAGAATGGTTCCACATCCGCGAGGAGGTTAACCAGATCACCGGAGAAGACAATCCGGCCGTTACTGGAGGGAGCACGCCCCTATCGCGCCACGCTCTCGGCCTTCAAAATCAACACCGCCCCGCGTTCGACATACGGTCTGGAAATGATCATCCCGGTGACCGTGACCCCCGCCCCGGCGAATTCCCCTGCCCCCTTGATCGCCCGCATGTCCACCTCGATCCGTGCCGGCTTGCCACCATTCTTGAAATCCAACCGCCACCCGGTGGTCTCGCCTCCGATCGCCACCAGTCCGCTCATCAGCGTTCCGTGGAGGGTCACTTTCTTCCCGGCTTTGATCGCCTGCTCCGGTGCGGCCACCACTTTCCCAAGGGCTCGCGCAATTGCGAAGTCGGTCAGTTTTTGTGACTGGAACCAGCCGCTCCACATGTTGTGCCCCTGGCCTGCGATCACCTCGATCTCGACCGGGCCCCCGAACGCCTCATAACGCGTTGCCAATTCCGCCGAGTTGCTCTCCAGCGGAACGGTGCCGTCCTTGTCACCGTGGATGTGTAGGATGGGCACCTTGGCCTTCGCGAGTGCCTTCAACCGGTCAATGGGGTTGTGCTGAGTGAGCTTTGCTTTCAACTCGTCCGCAGTCATGCCATACGCCCCGGCGGCGCGCTTGACCCCGGGATAACTGGCAATGTTGCAGACCGGATAAATCCCGGCCACGCCGCCCACCGACTGCGGGTTCTTGGTCGCCCAACTGTAGAGCATCAACCCCCCGCGGCTGCGCGCCAGCAGGCAGGGCTTCCTGCCAAACTTCCGTGCCTTGACCAGGTGATCGTAAAAGGCGCTGTAGGTTTCCCGCCCCACCGGGCTGCCGTAAGACTCTCCGACGTCGATCCCGGCAATGGCGATGCCCTTGGCGAGAAATTTCTCGAACATCCACACTTCGGACTTGGCTGGCAACCCGCGCAGCGTTGGTGCGTACCACACCCACGGGATGTCGCTCTTGGCATCCGCCGGCAGGATCACGAAGGCGTCGTGGCCGTTCAACTTGAACGCCTCGCCGGGCAGGGGCAGGGACTTGTCACCGGCCGTGATGACGGGCTCGGCGGCGGCCGCCATGGCGGACGCGACGGAGATTACCAGAAGCTGTCGAAGCATGACTTTGATGAGAGGACTCGGCCCGCAAGTCTACGGGCTCGTGCATTGGGAGCCAGTTGAAAACCATGGGCGACGAGGTTTCGGACAAGAACGCCGAGGCACTGCCCTACGGCTTGGCGGCAGCGGACGCGAGTCGCGCCTTCAGGGCGTTGGCGGCCTGGCTTTTCATCACCTTGATCGCTTCCGAGTTCTTCTTCGGCCCGTCAGGATCCTGGTGGGCAACTTCGGGGAAAACGTCGGCCTGGTCGGTGCGGAAGCTGTGCAGCGGCTGCCAGGGGATGCCGTTCACCTTGAGGTTGCCCATCGGTGAGCGCGCCCATGCGTAGCGAACCGCCACCGGTTTGGCGACGAGCGGGCTGGAGACCAGGATCTGCTTGTTCTTGTCGGCACGATCCTTCGCGGGCTTCGCTTCCGCCTGCGCCGGGTAGAAGACCCCGGAGTGGTCCGGAGTCACTCCCTGCCGCCGGTCTCCGGAAAACCCCCATCATCCGGAGTTCCAGCGGCAAGGAAAAATGCTCTGGCGCGTTAAACTGAGTCGGGTCTCGCTCCGCTATCTCCGCCGGACGAGCAAGCGAATGAACTCGCTTGGGATGGAAGCGCGCGGCGTGATGCTCCGGTAGATGACACTCTCCGTTCCGTCGCCGTGGTGGGTCGCTGAGAGGTAGGCCGTGCCGAGGGTGCTCCAAGTCACCAGATCGCTGGAAACCTCCACGTCGAAGATGACATCGTCCGCGGCGAGGTTTCGCCGGAAGGAGATGGTGAGATACTCACGGGTGACGCCCATGCCGTCGTCGAAGAGACCGGTTCCGAAGGAAGGGCCCAGGCCTGGATCCGGGCTCGAGTCGCTGGTGCCGATCGCGTGTTCCATGAAAGCGCTGAGCCCATCGGCGTCCGCGTCCAGATCGGGGTCGCCGCTGAAGGGCGCAGCCGCGTCAGAGGTCCCGGGATTGCCGGCGGCGGTCGTGCTCGGGCGCCAGCTGAAGGGATCCTCGTGCGGGGGGTCGTCCTGCGGGGCGATGAGCACCAGGCTGTAACCGGCGCCGTCCGGACTGGTCGGCCAGTCCGGCTCGGCGCCAAAGGTGAAGCGGCGGATATCGGCACCCAGCGCGTCCGAGAGGACGATCTCCTCGCCGTCGTTGGACAACTGGTTGCTGTCGCCGGCGCCATAATATTCGCCCTCCAGCAGAAAACTCACCGCGCCGGGGTGGCGGCTGAGGAAGGCGGCGCGGTCGCGGGCCAACAGCACGCGCGCGCCGGGCGCAACGGTGGTCGAGGGAAGGGCAACATTGATGCCGGCGGTAAAAGCCGCTCCGGTCAGGTCCACCGGGACCGCGCCGATGTTCATCAGCTCGAGGTACTCGAAGAGGTCGTCGTCCCCGAAACCTGCGGCGCTCTCGGAAGCGGTCGGATCGGCGGGGTGATACATGAACTCGGAAATCACGAGGTTGGCGGCGGAGGCGGGTTCGACGGAGGAGGTATTATCGATCGTGATGCTGTCGGCGCCAATCACCGCCCCGGTGAAATCGACCCCCTCCAGGGTGTAGTCGTGCGAGCCTCGGGCAACCGGCAGCTTCACCCGCCACGAATTGCCATCGAGCCAGGTGACCTCGAGCGGCGACACCGCTCCAGCGAGGCGGATCTCCCGGACATTCACCCACCCGTCGCCGGTTATGGTTGCGGCACTTGTGCCAACCGTCAGCGGACTTCCAGTGGCGATGGAAAAACTCACTGATGGGATCTGGCTGTTGATCTGGGACAGCACGTTGGTGGAGCGCGCGTTGATATAGTTCAGATGGCTGGTGTTCCACGGCTGCGACGAGTCAAACCGTTGCAGATGACGCGTCCAGACCAGCATGTACCTGAAGTTGTAGGTCGTGGTAATGATGTCGAGCAGGTGCCCGAGGTAGATGCGCCTGCGGGTGGGATCGGCAGTCAGTTTGGCGCATTGAGAGTTGGCGAAAATGGAACGGGTGGTGCTGAACGAGAAATCCATGTCGTGAGGCAGGAACATCACGCGACCGTCCGGATGGGCGTAATACATGCCGTTGTGCTGGCTGTTGGCACCCGCATTGTCGCCCGCCCCGGAGAGCACCGCGTAGGCCATGCCACGCAACCAACCATCGATATCGACCACCTCCTCGAGCCCGTCCTCAAAGGCTGCGCCGCTCTGGCTGAACTTCTTGTTGTAGGCGATGATGGGCCCAAAATCGTCCACCTCGCGATTGTTCTTTTTCAGGAAGAACCAGCGGTACTTTTCCTTGTCATCGCCGAGGTTGCCCACCGTCACGCCCGTCACGCCATCGGGATTCGGCAGCTTGAATCCGTTGCCGTCCGCGTTGTTCGGGGTGTAGAGCAACTCGTACTCGTAGAGATTGCCGTCCGAACCACTTTCGAACTGGGAGTCGAGGAAAACGTCATCGTAGCGTGCCATCTGCAGGACCGCCGAGCGAGTGTGCCGATTCTTGGGCGCCAGCACCTTGATGAAATCATAGTAGCGACTGACCACTCCGCCTGAATTCGCGATCATGATATCGAAGAGGATCTCGAGCTGCCCTTGCCCTACACCTTCGGATCGATCGATCGCGAGCGACTTGTGGATCCCACGGTAGAGGTCATCGCGACCAAAGCGCATGTTGTAGCCGACGCGGTTGTCCTGGGCGCGCGCCCGCTGACTGCCCTTGAGGCGCAATTGCACGTCGTAGTAGATGTCCTCCTCGCGGTCGATGATGGTGGCCCCGACCCGGTCGTTGCTCATCACCTCGATCAACTGGTGAATGAAGTCGCGCTCTGCATTGGTGACCACGATGCGAAAGTTGTGCTGACCGTTGGTGGCCGCGAGTCCGTCATCGACCTTGTAGAGCGCGCGGGAGTCCGGTCCCGCGGCGGGGAAGAGCGAGGTCACTCCGAGGCCATCGGTGCCCTGCACATAGAACTGCACGACCCTCGAGGCAGTCTGCCCCGGGATCGTCCCGGTGTAGCTTCCGTTCGTCCCTGCTCCCATCGGCACGGACTGGAAGGCGGCTCCGTTGACCGAAAAGAAGAGGGTCATCCCGCTCACAGAATCCGGATCGGTGGCTTGTGCGGTCACGGTCACGGCTTGGCTTGCGGTGGGCACCGCGGGAGCGTGAATGAACCCGCGGATCGAGGGCCCGATGTTTGACTCGGCCCGAGAGTTGGGTGCCGAGGGAGTGCCCACGTGCTGCGGGCGGTCGATGATCGTGACCTGTGGCAGACGGTTGAAATACAGCCGGGTATGAAGCTGGTTCGAGCCGCTCACCCAGCGCGCGCGGAACTGGATCAGGTAGGTCCGGCCGTTGTTGACCGGGCTGAGGAGGGTGGTCTCGATCTGGTTGTGCATGTGGCCGGTTGCCCCGGTTGCCACCACGCGGAGCACCTTGTTGCCGGGGCTGTCCGGGTCGTCGATGATCTCGCTGTGGCGGTGGTTTCCCCGGAAGCGCCAGCCGGTCGCACCATTGCTGAAGTCCGTATTGCTGATCTTCTCGGTCCTCCGGTTTTCGAGGACCCTGATGTCGTCGATCAGGATCTCGCCGGCGTCAAGCAGGCCCATGTTGAACTCCCTCCACTTTGAATCGGGCCCGCGACTCGCGGTGGCGGTGCCCTGGAGTCGGTAAGTTTGCCATCCAGTCTGCCCGGTCTCGTCACTCGCGGCCCAGGATTCCGCGACGGAATTGTCGGAGTCGAGATCCCGCAACTCGAGACTCGATCCTCCTCCATCTGCGGCTTCCGGCCAGCGCCCGCTATCGTGATATCTCACTTCATCGACTGGATTCTTGTTGTGATCGCGCAGGTGGATTCGCTCGGCCGAGCGGGAGAGGCGGCCACCAAACTCCCCCAACAACCGTGCGGTGGGAAAGGCGGCCGCAAATTCGACCGCATTGCGCGCAACGCAGGCGTGCTCTCCAGCCGCCAGGCTCGTCCCCGGTGGAAAGGTAAAGCTGATCCCGTCGTTGAACTCCCACCCATCGAGGGGAATCGGAGCACCGCTTCGATTGGCGATCTCGATCCACTGGTTGTCCGAGTTTTCGACCGCCGCAGAGAAACCCGCCCCTGCCGGGAGCGCCGGCGGATTGTACATGATCTCGCTGACGACCACCTCGTCGTGAAACGCAAAACTGTTCGGCGCCCCGGGGGTAGCCGCATCCGGATAGAGATAGTCACCGCCGCGCGCCTCCGACCGGCCCCGCAGGCTTCCCGTCAACTCGCGCGCATCCAAGACAGTGGATTCGGCGGGATCGAAGAGGAAGAGCTTTTCACCATCCGCCGGGCGGAATCCAAGCTCAGCTTCGGTCAGCACCAGGAGGGCACCCGAGGCGAGCTCCTGGGAAGGCAGCACATGGCGCCGGAGCGGATCGGATCCCGCACTCAGTATCATGCCCTCAAGTTCCGCGCCGGCCGACCCGGTGTTCACGAGTTCCACCCAGAAGGGATCTTCGCTGGCGGGCGGCATCTCATTGATCAAGACCACCGATCCAGCAACTTCAGTGGGGAAATTTTCCGCTCCAGGGGTTCCATCCACCTGTGCTGCCGCGGTCCAATTTTCGGGCGGCTTATTGGCGGAATAAGGATTGCGCTTGGCCAGGGTCACCCCGGATCCGTCGGCCGCCTCGGGCCAGCGACCGTCATCACCATAGCTGAGTTCATCCATCAGGCGATCGCCCTGGTTGATGAGTCGCAACCGTTCGCCTCCATTCTCAAGGCTGCCTGTGAAGGGCCCGAACTGACCAGGCCCCGGCGTCTTGGCCACCACCAGGTAGGCACCTGGATTAAGGAACGACCTTGCTGGAAAGGTGTAGCCAATCCCCTCGATTCGCCAGCCGGAGAGATCGGTAAGGATGCCCATCTGGTTGAACAACTCGATCCACTCCCCGTCTTCCGACTGACCGATCGGATTGTAGTGGATTTCGTTAAAAACAACTACCGCATCCGGAGAAGCGTGGGCCACACTCCCTGCCGTCATCGCGCAAAGTGCTCCCGCCAGGGAAATCATCCGGAAAGCGTGCATTAATCTCGGTCGGGGGTAGGGCGGCTGCTTGGGCTGCCATGATCATGATATCTGGAATCTTTAGCCAGAGCAATCGGCGGCTTCCGAGAGAAGCCACCGTCTCGCTTGGAATGCTTCCGAGCGAAGATGGCTATGGCTCGGTCAACAGGAAATCGTCGATGTAGTAACCGCCGAAGAACGCTTCGGCGAGTTCATCGATAATGAGCCGAAACTCGAACTTCACGTTCAGTCCCAGGACCGACGCGGGCACCGGGAAGCTCTCTTCCTCCCACCTGATGGGGAATCCGTTGATCCCGGTTGCGATCTCGGCCAGGAACGAGTTGTCGGCGGCATTGACCACCGAGACCGTCGCAAAGTTGACGCTAATGATATCGTCGATGTCGCGATATTGCGCGAAGCTCAGGGTCGCGCCTCCGACCCCGGTGAGGTCAATGGCAGGCGAGCGCAGCCACACGTCGGCGCCGGGAAGATAGTCGCCCCCCAAATTGGTTCCGGCGCACGATTGTCCTCCGAAGGCCTCGAGTGGGCCGACGAACCCGGAGGGTATGCCAATTCCCCAGGCCGTTCCGACCGTGCCCTCCGATCCCATCGTCCAACCCGCCGCACCGGTCTCGAAGTCTTCCGCCCGAATGGTGGTGGGCGGCTTGGGAAACTCCTCGATAACGAACAAGCGGGTGGTGTCAGCAGGCAGCGGGATGATCAGGGTGTTCAGGTCGGGCGTGGCCTCGATCTCCTGATGCAAACCAAAGATCTGCCAGGTGGCCGGAGCCCCGTCGGTCGCGGGATCGATCGAGCTGCGCAAGTTGTAGAGCTTGCCGAAGGTGCTGGTCCAACTGATGACGAGGTCGTCGCCCACGCGGTCGATGTCGAGCTGGATGGTGCGGAGCGGTCCCAGCGTGCCCTTGAACTGCACTTCCGAGAGCCCGTAGAAGGCGTTGTCGCCGCCGTGGCTGGAATTGATGTCAAACTTGATGTAGCGCGCGGAAAAGGGCGCGAACGAATCGAATACTTCGCCAGCATAGGTAGTCGTCACCGGCTCGGGAGCCTGGGCGAAGTTGGTAATCCCAGGGACGGTTGAGCCCAGTGCCTCCGTGTCTCCATATTCGATCGTGACCTCATTGACGCCGCGTTCGGTCAGGTTCCCTCCGGTGGATTCGTTGT
>JAYGGC010000089.1:0-9130 GCA_046581525.1 Roseibacillus sp.
GGTGCTCGAGGGGGGACTCGAACCCCCACGTCCTTAACGGACACTAGATCCTTAGTCTAGCGCGTCTACCAATTCCGCCACCCGAGCACGGGAGGATTCTTTCGTAGTGGGCGGGAGGCTTACGGGGGTCAGGGACGAATATCAAGCGATTCTTGAAGGACAGGAAAAGAACTCGGGAAACAGCGGAATCGAACTGGTCTCAGGGTCCGATCTCCAGGCGGTGATCGCGGCCCGCGACAGGATGCCCCGCAGCGGGGTCCTGGAACAGCCGCGGTCCCATCCAGGGTCCCTTGCTCTTCTTGTGTGCGGTTTCGCTCCAATCAATGATTGATTCAGGGAATCGAGCCAGATGCCAAACATTTCGCGTTGAGTGCCTGCGAGGGGAACAGAGGGGAGAGGATTCAATTGACCGATTCGTTCGCTTAGCGCCAAGCTGAGTGGGAGAGTCCGTGGGAAATATTTACAAAGTGCTCGGCAGCGTGGTGGTTGTCACGATCGGAACGGTGATTGTGGTCCTCAATCGCCCTGCGGGTTCGAACGCCGGATCAGGCAGCAATGGCATGCAGTCATCGAGGGGAGATCCCCCGGTAATTCACGATGGAGTGGCCACGGTTTCTTCACCGCAAGGGGAATGGCAGCGCCTCGACGACCCGTCCGCAGATGGGTGGGACAGCGAGGTAATGAATTCGCTGCTCAAGAAACAACTGGACGAATTGTCGGAGCGGATTGTCAGCGGTGAGATCGATGTGGAGTTTCTCGCTACGGTGGTGGCTCCGAAATTCGCATGCACTCGACTGGTGCCCGAATCACTTGAGAAGGTTTTTGATCAATCGGGTCTCCGGGTGAGCAGGGGCCCGGTCTCTTCGCAGTTGGATCACTCCGGGGTCACTGGATTTGCGGATGCCTTGAAGGAACTCCGCGCCAGCCTGGGGACCGCAACTGACCAACTGCGGTGCGAATTCAAGGTCACCAGCATTCGCAGGGACGGATCGCGAGTGGTCACCAGGCAACTCGTCGAGTGTGCGGGAGTCGGCAGCGAGGGAAAGGCCGAGCAGCATGCCGAGTGGACCATCGAGTGGAGAATCTCCGGAGAGAGTAGCGAACCGATGATGACCACCGTGAAACTCGGTCGCTTTGAGCAGAGCAGCGCGCCGAAGAGCCTCTTCAGCGACTGCACCGAATCGGTGCTGGGCTCCTGTCGAAGTTTTCAGGACCAACTGCTCTTGGGGGCCACCTACTGGCTGCCGCGGATCCAGGATACGCGGCAGATGATCATGCTGGGCACTCCCGGGATCGCGCTGGGGGACATCAACGGGGACGGTCTGGACGATTTGTATCTCTGCCAAGCCGGGGGGCTCCCCAACCGCCTCTTCCTGCAGAATCCGGACGGGACCCTGCGCGACGCCACGGCAGAATCGGGAACAGGTTGGGTCGAGTCTTCGCGGAGCGCGCTTCTCGTCGATCTTGACAATGACGGAGACCAGGATCTCGCAGTGACCACTTACGCACGCCTGGTGCTGGCCAAAAATGATGGGACCGGGCGCTTTGAAGTCGCGGCCATTCTGGAGACGGGAATCGGGGCAATGGGAGTGAGTGCGGCCGACTACGATGGGGACGGCGATCTCGACCTGTATGTCTGTCACTACAGCGCAGGCAATATGGAATTTGAAGCAGGTGCCACGGTGATCGGCGCAGGAGGACAGTTCGTCTACCACGACGCCAACAACGGCGGCAGGAACCGGTTTTTCCGCAACGACCTGGCGGCCGGGTCCGGCCCGTGGACCTTCGCCGAGGTGACCGGGGAAGTCGGCCTCGACGTCAATAACAAGCGCTTCACGCTGGCGGCCTCGTGGGAGGACTTCGACAACGATGGCGATCAGGACCTCTATGTCGCCAACGACTTTGGCCGCAACAATCTGTTTCGCAACGAGGGCGGACATTTCACCGACATCGCGGCCACGGTGCAGGGCGAGGACCGGGCCTCGGGCATGTCGGTGTCATGGGGGGACGTGAATCGCGATGGGCGCATGGATCTCTACATCGCAAATATGTTCTCCGCGGCCGGGAACCGCATCGCGAAGCAGGAGGAGTTCAGCCCTGGATCCACCCCCGACATCCGCCAGGCCTTGCTGCGCTTTGCCCGGGGCAACACCCTGCTCTTGCAGGATGGGGAGCGCTTTACCGATGCCAGTGATGCGTTGGGGGTAACGATGGGACGCTGGGCATGGAGTTCCATGTTCGCCGATATCAACAACGATGGCTGGGACGATCTCCTGGTGGCGAATGGATACATCACCACGCCGGACCCCGGCGACTTGTGAAGTTTCTTTTGGCGGCAGGTCGTGTCGCAGAACCATGAGCCCAGGGAAGGTGAGGATTTCTCGCCGGCTCATCTCGAGCTTTCGCGGATGATGAAGCGGGGACGTTCGTGGAGCGGGCGGGAGCGTCATTGTGCCTATCTCAACCTGGGCATGGATGAGGAGGGAACGCTGCCGCGCTTCGCGAATATCTCGGCCCTCTCGGGCATCGACTTTCCCGAGGATGGGCGTGCGCTGTGCCTGACGGACTGGGATCACGACGGAGATCTCGACTTCTGGATCTCCAATCGCACAGCCCCGCAGCTGCGCTTCCTGCGGAATGACTTGGCGAGCGGGCACCACTTTGTGGCCTTGAAGTTGCACAGCAGAAAGGGGAATCGCGATGCTATCGGCGCCCGGGTCGAAGTGCGCCTTGCTGGAGGAGGGAAGCCGCTTATCAAGACCCTGCGGGCCGGAGACGGGTATCTCGCTCAGTCGAGCAAGTGGCTCGTTTTTGGACTCGGTGCCGCGAAGGAGGAGGTCCAGCTGACTGTTCGGTGGCCGGGCGGGGCGGTGGAAGTGTTCGAGAAGTTGTCCGTGGACCGTCACTACCTACTCGCCGAGGGAGGGCAGCCGGAGGCCTGGGAGCGTCCGGCGGGTCCCCTGGCGCTCAAGGCGTCGGTCTTGAAACTCGCGCCGGAGTCGTCGCGCGCGCGGGTTCCGATGGTGACCCTGCTCAAGGTTCCCGCCATGGACTACGAGTCCTTTGAGGGCAAGCGGCAGCCCGTGCGTCGTGCCGAGGGGCGCGCCTTGTTGGTGAATCTCTGGGCCAGTTGGTGTGCGCCCTGCCTGGAGGAATTACGTGAGTTCAAAGACCGTGCCGGGGAGATGGAGGAAGCGGGGGTGGATGTGCTCGCGCTGGCTCTCGACGGGGTGGGCGCCGATGGCACGGACCCCGCGGCAGCGGCTAAGACGGCGGCCTCTCTGAAGCTGCCCTTCCCAACCGGGAAGGCCAACGAGAAGATCCTGACGATCCTCGAACGATTGCACGTCCGGCTCACTCCCATGGAACTCGAAGTGGTGGTGCCCATGAGTATCTTGATCGACAAGGAAGGACGGCTGGCCGTGTTTTACAAGGGCGCACCGAGTGTCGACCAACTCATCGCGGACCTGTCCCACTCGGGCAAACCGCGGCGCGAGAGGCTGTTGACCTCGACCGGTTTGGAGGGGATCTCCCTGGAAGCGCAGCATTCCTCGGTGGTCGAGGCGGGAGATCAACTGGAGGTGACCCAACGCTTTCAGTTTGCCCAGGACATGTGGCAGGGACGGTTTCTCGACGACGCCGTGATCCAGTTTCTCGACACCCTCGCCCTGGCGCCGGACTTTGTGGAGGCTGTCAACAACCTGGGGTTGGTCTACGCGACGATGGGGAGACATCAGCAGGCCATTGCGACCTACCAGAGGGCTCTCGCGATTCGCGCGGAGACGGCCATGGCCTATCTCAATATCGGGATCTCGCTGGAGGTGCTCACCCGGGCACTCGAAGCGCGCACGCATTACCTTCGTGCCTTGGAGATCGACCGCACTCTTGCGAAGGCCAACGACGCCCTGGGATTGTTGCACGCCAAGCGAGGAGAGTTCGAGCTGGCGCGGCAGTACTTTGCGGCCGAGACGGAAGTGAACCCGAAGTTCGCGGAGGGCCACAATCACCTGGGCTTGATCTACCTCTCCCTGAATCAGCCGCAGGATGCGGTTGCCCCCCTGGTGCGCGCCACCAAGCTGAATCCGAAACACGCCGATGCGCACAATAATCTCGGGCTGGCATTGAAACGCCTCGGTGAAATCGCGCGCGCGGGGGATTCGTTCCGCGCGGCGGTGGAGGCGCAGTCGAACTATCTTCCCGCGATCCTCAATCTTGGTCTCCACCACCTCGAGGGGGGCGAGTTGGGGATGGCGGAGAAACTCTTCGTGCGGGCTCTTTCGCTGCAGCCGAATTCCCAACTTGCCCGACGCAATCTTGAGAAGACGCGCCGGTTGTTAGAAAGGTAGGGATTGGGAATTGTAGGGCGGCCGCTCCGGATGCCGTTTCATGGGACTGACGTCAAACCCGGTCTCGGCAGGCGGAGCGCCTGCCCTACAATCGATCACGGGGATTTGACGACCACGCGGCGGCTCCCGGCTTTCACGGCCTCAGTGGAAGTCTTTCCATCCGGCCAGCGAACCGAGACCGACTTGGCGGCGGTGCCTTCGGGCGCGGAGAAGTAGAGCACGGCGGGGGCTTGCGAGAGATATCCGCCGCCCGCGCTCATCTCGGCTACCCGGGTGACGCCACTGGCATACTCCATGGTGACGCGGGCCCCAATTCCGGTTGGATTGCCTCCTGGACCGGCCAGGCGCACGGCGAACGGCGTGACCTCCCCGCGACTCTCAAAGGCCAGCACCGGACCATCGTTGACGCCAATCACCAGATCGGGCCGGCCATCCTGGTCGATATCGGCGGACACCACGCTCTTGGCGTCCCCCGGCACCACCAGCCCGCTCCGCGCGGGCCACACCGGGGTGAATCCTCCCTTCCCGTCGCCTTCCAACAGGATCCCCAGGCCATCGTTCATGGGGCGGGTCTCAAGCTGGGGCCCGAAGAAGTTCTGGGCGAGGTAGAGGTCGGGATTTCCATCTCCGTTGGCGTCGATCACCACCGAGCCGAACGAGGGAGCCACTTGCGCGAGGCGGGGGAGCGGGCGGAAGGTGAATTTGGCGGCGCCGTCGTTGAGGAACACTCCCGATTGGAGCGTGTTCGCTTCCAGACGCAGGGCGCCCTGGAGCCTTTCGGGTGCATAGATTTCGCCCAAGCTGGCTTTGGCGAAGATGTGGAAGCTCTCCAGTTTCGTCCCCACGAAGGGCATGGCATTGCGGGAACAGCTGAGCCCGCGGTGGGGGTAACAGACGCCGTTTTCAAAGCCGGCCTCGATGATGCGCTTGCGGCCGGTGCCCTCAAGGTCGCCATAGTAGAGAAGTTCCGGCGCGGACTTGTCGGCCGTGTACTTTGTGTTGAGCCCAAAATTCGTCGCGAGGTAGTCGATGTCGCCGTCGTTGTCAAAATCGCCTCCGCTGATCCCCGTCCACCAACCGAGATGGGTTGCCAGGCCGGCCGCCTCGGTGTGGTCCACCAGGCGGCCTTCCTCGTTGCGAAAGAACTTCACCGGTCCCCACTCGTTGCTCACGAGGAGGTCAATCCATCCGTCGCCATCCGCATCGGACCACAAGGCGCCGGTCACCAGTCCCGGTTTGAGGAGAGTCGGCGACTTGAAGGTCACATCCGTGAAGCGGCCGCCCCGGTTTTGGAGCAGCCTGCTGCGCGGTGCGTCCGGGTAACTCCCGGGGATCACCCGTCCGCCGACGAAGAGATCGAGATCGCCGTCGCGATCGTAGTCGGCGGCCACCACCACGCTGCCGCTCGACGGGTCGAGCGGCACAGCTCCGAAGGGAGCGGGTGTGAACCCTCCTTTGCCATCATTGAGATAGAGCCGGTCAGTGAGCGATCCGTGATCGGGGGGCGCCTCCACGCTCCCGCTCACGACATAGAGATCGAGATCGCCGTCGCCGTCGGCATCGAAGAACAAGGCGCCGAGGTCTTCGCTAATCTTGTGGCGCTTGGCGGCGGTGAAGGCGTTGCGGGAAAAGCGCCCGTTTCCATCGTTCACCAACAGAGTGCCGAGATACCCCGCGCAGCCGCCGAGAAAGAAGTCGTCATCGCCATCGCCGTCGATGTCACCGCAGGCCAGTCCGGGGCCCGACTGCGAGAGCCGGTTGGGCAGAAGCGGTTGCAGATTGAAGTCGTTGAAGGGCATTTCCCAGTGTCGCGCGCCGCGGAAGGCGTCGGATTCCACATAGATCGACGGTTCTTTGGCGGGTCGCCCGGGTGCGGCCTTGGCGTCCTTTTCATGGACCGTGTAGCGGCGGTTGGCGGGCAGGTTTTGGTGGGTCGTGACCTTCCCCCCCGGCCAGGTGACCGTGAGACTCTCGAGGGATTGGGCCTCGCCCAAACCGAAGTGGATGGACGCCTCGTCGGTGGAGCAG
Organism: Roseibacillus sp.; assembly: GCA_046581525.1. Taxonomy (GTDB): domain Bacteria; phylum Verrucomicrobiota; class Verrucomicrobiia; order Verrucomicrobiales; family Akkermansiaceae; genus Roseibacillus_B. The sequence continues at coordinate 6,375 of JAYGGC010000089.1, forward strand.
TAGCCCCGCATGGGATTGAACTGTCGGATTTGTTCGCCGGCCGCGGTGCGGACTTTCACGGTCGCCCCGATTCCAAAGCGATTCATTCCCTGGCCTGCCAGCCGGATCACGACGCGCGAGCCGCCCTGGAGGTCATTGCGGTAAATGCTCGGCGGTTCATCGAGGTTGGCGACCGCGAGGTCGAGGTCGCCGTCACCCTCCAGGTCGAACCAGACCGCGCCGTAGCTGATGCCCAGCTTCCCGAGGCCCCATTCCTCGCTGATGTCCTGAAAGGCGAAGTCACCAAGATTGCGGTAAGCGAGGTTCTTCTCCGGGCGGGCCGGGGTGTTTTCGTAGAGATCCCACTCGGTTTGCCCTTGGAGTTTTTCCATCTCGAGCGGCTTGTCGGAATTGTTGAAGTTGCGGGTCATGCCATTGGAGATGAAGAGATCGAGGCGCCCGTCGCAGTCGAGGTCCCCGAACTTCACCGCCCACGACCAGTCGGTGGAGTCCAGCCCTGCCATGAAGGCCGCATCCATGAACCGGCCCGTGCCAGTGTTCACGTAGAGGCAGTTCCTCATGTACTGCGGAGGATCCGCATTCTGCATGAACCACTTGCTCGATCCCATGATTCCCATCGTGGTCTTGGACTTGTAATGGGTCGTTCCAGCCATGTCGGCGGCGAGGAAGTCGATGAGGCCGTCGTTGTTGAGATCGCCGCAGTCGGCACCCATCGTGAACCAGGTGGTGTGGGGGAGTTGCTGGCTGGCGACATCGGTGAAAGTCCCGTTGCCGTTGTTCCGGTAGAGCAGATCGGGGTCTTCGAAGTCGTTCCCCACATAGAGGTCGGGCAGCCCATCGTGATTGAAGTCCCACCAGGTGGCCGAGTTGCCATGGTAACGACCGTCCGAAATGCCCGCCGCGGCCGTGACGTCCACATAGTGGGGGCGCCCGTCCGGGCCGGGGTCGTTTCGCAGGAGCATGTCGCGGGCGCCCACATCGTTGATCTCGAAGTTCTGTCCTCCGCGCCACATGAGGCCGTAGTAGTCCTCGAATTCGGGCAGGATCTGCAACTTGCCGTCCTTCATCACGGTGACTCCCTGGGCGGGTCGCCCGCCGGCGCGATAGTGGCGTTGCGCCAGGAGATAGAGGTCAAGGTCGCCGTCGAGATCGTAGTCGGCGAAGGCGGCATTCAGAAAGGCACCCGCAAAATCGAGCCCGAAAGCGCGAGCCGATTCCGTAAATCTCCCCTTCCCGTCGTTGAGGAACAATTGATGGGCCGACTCGTAATTGCAGACATAAATGTCGAGGTCGCCGTCGCCCTCGATATCGACCACGGCTGCTCCGGCGCCCCACGCCTCTCCGCCACTGACGCCCGCCGGAGCGGTGATGTCCGCAAAGTGGCCTCCACCAAGATTTCGATAGAGTCGGTTCTTGCGAGCTCCAGATACGAAGTAGAGATCGCATCGGCCATCGGAGTCGAAGTCCCCAGCGGCGACCCCGCCGCCGCCAAAGGCACCGGTGTAGAGATGCTTGAGCGGATGCTTGGTATCGATCGGATTGATAAACTTGATTCCGGTCGCAGTGGCAGGCAACTCGGTGAAGGATTTGTTAGTATCACCTGACTTTGAACGTGGAGCGAGATCGCTGGAAAGTAGTCCGGCGGATTGACCGGATGCCGCCTGAAGCATGCAGAGAAAAGCGACCAAGCAGGGCAGCATTCGGACAGGGCATGAATTAAGCATCATTGAAGGTGAAGTCGCCCGTCTACGAGACCGGGTGCCGCCATGATGTCAAACCAATCATAAAACTTCAGAAGAAGCGTCATACGATGGGGGGGGGGAGAAAGAGCTTGCGGCCCGCTTCCCACTCATCCTAGATGGGTGGAAATGAAAACAAGACCCTACTCATCTGCTGTGGTTGGACTTGCTCTGGCTCTGTCTTTTGGAATGCCACACGCCCACTCCGCATCGATTGTGAATGTTGATGCCACAGGATTGGGGCTGACCGATGGGGACGCGATCGCAAGTGTCGCCAACTCCGGGAGCGCCGGCCTGTTTTCCACCGTGACCGGAAATGTGACGGCAGCCAGCCATCCAGCCAACAACAACCCGGGAGTGATGATCCAGGGATTGGGCTTCAACAATGGGGAAGCCAGGATGAACTCTGCGGTTACTTCTGCGTCAGTAGGGCTCTCCGGTAATGCGTCCTACAGCATCACCTCGTGGGTCTGGAACCCAGCGTTTGGCAATGAGGAAGCAATCGTGGCTTGGGGAAATCGCGGCGGACCCAATGGAACGAATGCGGGCTTCCACCAGGGAACTCACGCAGGCTTCGGTGCGGTCGGGCATTGGGGCGATGGTCCGGACACGGGTTGGGGCAATAACGGCGATGACATTGATGTGAGCATCGCAAGATGGACCCACCTTTCCCTTACCTTCGATGGCAACGAGTCCCGGCTCTTCATCGACGGTGTCTTGAGTAACAGTGAAATCATCGGCGCCATCAATGTGCACGGCGGGACCAACGTCATCTCGATTGGATCGGAAAATAACAATGGGAGTACGACCGCTACCCCGATCGCGTTCAGCGGCACAATCGCCCAATTGCAGGTTTGGGACACGACGCTGACCGATCAGGATGTGATGGATAACTATAACGAGCGAGCGGCCCTTTTCGTCGATGGGATCCCGGAGCCCACGACTTCACTTTTGGGTGTGCTTGGACTCATGCTCTTCGGCTTGCGTCGCCGGAGATAGACCTGAGTGATTGATCAA
>JAYGGC010000119.1:0-7247 GCA_046581525.1 Roseibacillus sp.
TCCAGGGGGGGCTTGGTAGAGTCCCTGCAGTTTTCGGCGACCACTGTTCACCCCTATGGGATCGTCATACGAGATTGGGAACCCCCGCGCGGGCATCCTCGTAACCAATTCACCTCGAATGGTTCGGGCGATGCGCCTCGCCAGGATTTTGCCCTTGGCCCTGCCCCTCCTCCTTCTGGTGCAGTGTGGGACTGTGGATGGTGAGAACGGCGATGCAGCGATCGCGCTGGGAACGCCTATCGTCCTGTCCAAGGACCCGGGCCGGGACGCGAGTGCACTCGGTGGATCAGAGAAGCTCATCAAGCTGGCGGACTGGGGAAAGATGAGTTCCGGCCAGAATTGGTCGAAAATTTTTGGGAAGCACCAGGTGTACGGCGGCAAGGGATTCGTCGCGCAATCCGCGCCACCCGCCCGCCGCATCCGCAACATCCCGACCTTCAGCCGCCCGGATGGCAAGGTGCAGATCTACTATCGGCTGGAGCACTTCGGCGGAGTAGGAGTCAAGAACATCCGGAAGAGCTTCAACGACAACTCAATCGTGACCATCACCCCGAACGATCTCGCCCCGCTCGTGAAGGTGGTGCAATCGCACCTCGGTGACCAGGGCACGGCAGAGGCCCTTCCCTCCGAAAACGTGATCGTGATCACCTGCGCCAAGGAAGCTCAGGACAGCGTCATGATGCTCATGGAGCACGTCGATGCGGGCCGCAAGCAGGTGGAGATCTCGGTGCGTATCTTCGAAGTTTCAGAAGACTTTGACATGCAGGTGGGAATGAGAACGCTGCTCAAACATCTCGGCAGCGAGAACTCGCAGGCCCTGCTCGGCAACTTCAGTCCGGCCGGGTTTGTCGGCAGGATGGTTGATCCCCTCAATGGCGTTGGACCGGACCCGGGCGGCATGTTGAACCTGGTCGGGATGCTCCAGGATGCCGGGATCGGGATCGACGTCACCCTCGAAGCCTTGGAAAAGACCGGGATGGTGAAAGTGGTTTCCCAGCCCCGCATGACGGTGGAAGCCGGCCAGCCCGCCTACATGATGGCCGGCCAGGAAATACCCATTAGGGAGGGACGGATCACGAACGACAAATTCATCACCGAAAAGATATCCTACAAGCCGGTGGGCGTGCAGCTACATATTACACCCCTCTCGATTGGGCAGGAGACGGTGAAGCTGCACATCCTGACGGTGGTGTCCGCCATTTCGGGATTTGCGCCGCTGCCCAACATGAAGGAGAACACTTTCAACCAGCGCCTCATGAACCCGGTTCTCGATACGCGCCAGGCCGAGACCCGGGTGGAAGTGCCCCATGGCAGCACGCTTGCTTTTGGAGGGTTGCGCATGGCGCGGCAAATCGGCCGCGAAGAGAAAATCCCGATCATTGGCGACGCCCCGTTGATTGGGAATCTCTTCAAAAGCAAGCGCAAGCAGAAGATGATGAGCGATCTCTACTTCTTCGTGACGCCGCATCTCGTGACGCGACGTTGAAGGAGCTTGGGAGTCGAAGGAGGGAGGTCGAAGGTCGAAAGTCGGCTTGCCACGGCGCAGAACCGCGAAGTCATGGTCCCACGATGCGACGTGCATTTCGATAGGGGCGATCGAGGAAGAGGAGAGTGTTCTTGTCGCGCAGGAGATGACGTTCGATGCACTGCAAGTCGTCGGTATCGGGATGGCAGATGGAAAGGGTGAGCACGCCGTCCTCGACGGTCCAGGTGGCGCGGTCGAAATTGGTGAGGACCTCGTCGTCCCGTTCCAGGCGCGCGGTTCCGTTTTCGAAGAAGGTGCGCCGGTAGATCAATCCGTTATGCACGTACTCCCATTCGTGGCAGAAGTCGTATGGCTGCGCAGCGTTTCCCTGTTCCACGAGGAGGACGCCATGCGAATTCGGCCGGACCGTGATGGTAGGCCGCACCCTTGCGCGGGCGACGGTGAGGCGGGGGTCGTCGGCGAGGAGAACGACTCCGCGGGGATTGAGAATCTCGTCCGGGAGCTGAATTTGTCCGAGGTGGCGGGGATTGGTTTGGACCGTGGTGCGCAAGGTCCAGGCGCCGGGACGATATGATGCCTCGGGGATGTCGAAGTGGTAGGCATGTCCTTCGGTGTGAAGCGGATCGCCGGCGATTCCATGATGCACATCGGCCGCGACTGGTTCGCCATCGAGGAGGACTTCGGAGGAGTGGATGATGAGGGCGTCGGGGCCGTGCATCCATTTGAAGTAAACGCGGTAAGGCCCCGGTCCCCAAATGAGGCCGTTGATATCGTGCTCCAGGACGACGGGCTGGAAGCTGTTGGAGGGCGCGCGCCAGGCGAGTTCACGCGCAGGGAACCGGCGATGGAAGGACTCGAAGGGAAAGGAGATCGACCTCGGTCCGCTGCCCGCCGAGATCCGGATCGCGTCCCGTCTTCCCACCGGGAGGGAAATGGAGGAGTTCTCCGTGCCAAGATAAGCACGACCCTCCAGGACCCCGATTTCCATCGCGGCACCCGGTCGGGGAACGGCGACCGCAAACTCGGAGTCGAGGGCCCAGACCGAGCCCTGCGCGGAACGAAAGGTGAATCGTGTGTTCGAACGGGGCACAGTCACCAGGCAACGGCCGTGGGCGAGGCGCACCAGGTGAGTGTCGGTCAGCTCCAGCTCGGCAGGTCCTTCCAGGAGGAGGCGCGGACCGGCCCGCAACTCCAGCTCGAGCAAGCCGCTCCCGATCACGAGGGTATCTCCCGTGCGCAGCACGGATTGCGGCGGGGCGGGGAGACCGATGTGCCGGATCACCCGTGCGATCTCGATCGCGGTTGGGGGCTCCTCTGCCTCGGTTCCAGCGGGTCGCTCCTTCACGGCCACGAGCAAGGCTCCCACCGCCAGCAACAGGAGCACCGCAGCGGCGGACGCGAGCAGCACGCGATGTCCCCGCGAGGGCATCGTGACGATGGGGGAATTCGCTTCCTGCTCTGTGAGAAGTTCGCCCGATGCGTCGAGTTGCTGCAGGCCCGCTTCGATTTCCACCGCCTGCAGGTAGTAATCCATGGCGCCCGGTTCCCGCAAGAGCTCTTCAAATTCCGCCATTTCCACGCGAGTGAGCGAGGCGTCGAGGTGCCGTTCAACGAGCAGGCGAAGGCGGCTGGGGGGTGGAGAGAGATTCATGATTCCCTGAGATGGCGATCGATGCACTGCCGCAGCGCGAGGCGCAGGCGGGAGACCGCCTTGTGCACCGCGTCCGCGGTCCGGTGTTGTTTCTTCGCGTAGTCGGTGAGAGAGAATCCGGTGGTGTAGCGAATGGCGAGGAGCGCGCGATCGCTGCGCTTCATTCGGGAGAGACAGTGCTGGAGAGCGGAGTGGCGCTCCTCGGTCTGGCTGTAGAGTTCGGCACCACGCTCCGCGATGCGATGCAGGGTAGCTTCGCTGAACTCGAGCCGATCGCGGCGGATGCGGTCGCGGCGACAGGCGAGGGCCTTGAAGTAGGCCACGCGGAAGGACCAGGCCCGGAAACTGGTTCCCGGTTCAAAGTCACTCCAGCGCTCACAGAGGAAGAGGTTGGTCTCCTGCAGGACGTCGTCGGAATCCGCCTCGGGACCCAGCAGCGAAATGATGTAGGCGCGCAGTCCACCCTGGATCCCGTCGAGCAGCAGCTCAAAATCGGGTCGGCTGAATGGTTCCTGGTGGGCCCTCGTCACGCGTGGGGTAAATTCGACCGACGATACCGCCAATGCGAGGAGTTCCTTACCCAGGAGGGAATTTGGTGTCAGGAACCGGGTGGGGCGGTATTCAGGGCCTGCTGTCGCGCGCTGGGGGAGCCACCCTCACGGACTCACATCGAGGCAGATCGCATCTCCGTTGTTATTTCTCGCGAAGAGTTTGCCTCCCGCAACGGCGAAGGGTGACCAGCACCTCTGACTGAGAATCTTCCGGCGGCCGGTCTCGGTGAAGCCCCGGTCGCTGACTTTCCCGGCGATGAGATCGCCAGTCTCGGAGAGAAGGAGGAAGGTGTCGCCGACCAGGGCGCAGGATCCGCGGGTGCCGGGCATCTTCCTGCGCCAGTGGATTTTGCCGCTGGCCATGTCCATGCGGATGAGTTCGGCGGTGATGCGCTTGTCTCCGAAGACCCCCATCACGGTACTGCCGGTGCGCACGCTGTTTTGGAAGATCATGCGAAGGTCATGGTCCTGGTGGAGGATCCTGGGCTTGGAGCCGGTGACATCGAGCACGCTGTAGCCCATGCCGTATCCGGAGGCGATGAAGAGCTTGCCGTTGTGGTACTGCGGGTTGCTGGCGTTCACGTCGTAGGAGGTCCTCCAGGGAAACTCAAAGAGGATGCGACCCTTGGCGCCAAGATCATGCGCGACCACGGAACGGCCATAGAAAACAAGGGCCGCCCTCTTGCCCTTGATGGTGGTGAGCACGGGTGCCGAGTATCCGGAGCGCCGCACGTCCTTGGTTTGCCACGCGATCGAACCGTCCTTTTTGTTGAGCGCGACGAAGCCACCGTTCTTGGAACAGGGGAGCACGTAGAGCAGGTCGCCATCGACCACCGGGGAAGCGGAGAAGCCCCAGCTGCCCCCCTTGCCGCGGAAGTCATTCTTGAGGTGCTTGCGCCAGAGCGGTCGTCCATCCGCGATGTTCAGGCAGAAGAGGACGCCGCTTTTGCTGAGGGTGAAGACGCGCGAACCGTCGATGGTGGGCGTGGTGTTGGGGCCGCCTTCGTAGAGATTCGGGCTCAGCCTTTCGGGGTACTGGTGTCTCCAGATGGGCTTGCCGGTGTCGGCGTTGAGGCACCAAACGGTGTCCTTCTTGCCGTCGTTGCCAGCGACGAAGGCTTTGCCCTTCACGATCGACCAGCTCCCGCAGCCCTTTCCCACCGTGGCCTTCCAGAGCGTCCTGGGCGGCTTGGACTTCCAGTTGCCGTTGATTTTTTCAGAGGAAATCGCGTCGCCATTCTGACCGAGGTACTGCGGCCAGTCCGCGGCCTGGGCGGGGAGGACGAGGGCGCTGAGGAGGGCCAGAGGAAGAAGTCTCATGTCGTTGCTAGATACGCCGAATTGCGATGGAGGCAAATGGATTGTGTCGCTCATTCTCCTGCCCCCCGGGTGTAATTCGAGGACGACCGGGGTTCACTTCACCTTGAAGGCCCAGAGACTTTCGAGGGTGCGCAAGTAGGCGGTGTCGCCTGCGAAGATGGGCGTGCTCCGGCACTCCTCCAGCCGGAAGCGCTTGTGCTCCTGGTATTTCCGGCCGGGCTCGAGGAAGAGAATGGTGCCGTCTTCCTCGCCCGCGTAGATCTTGCCCTGCACGTGCAGGAGGCCCGGAAAGGTGCGTCCGGTCATGCCCTTGATGATGTGGTCGTAGACGACTCCACCGTCCGCTGCCTCGAGAACCTGGAAGTGGTGCTGCATCGAGAAGGTGTACATCAAGCCGTCGATCACGAGGGGGTTGGCGTAGTAGCGATCGCGAAAGAGCTCCTTGTACCAAACCTGCTGGAGACCCCTGCGTTCGAGTTCCACCACGGTCTTGGGAATCTCCATGCAATAGGCGTCGCCCTGGATTCCCTGGGCGCCGTGCACCACGTAGAGGCGATTGCCTTCCAGATAGGGCGTGTTGAAAAAGGCGAAGGACATGGTCTTGATGGTCCAGTCCTGCGAGGGCAGCTTTTTACCATCGGCCACCCGGATGAGTTCCCCGCGGCAGGTGTAGAGAAACCATTGGCCTTCCAGTTCGAAGGAGGCCGGCACCCCGAACATCTTCGGATTGGGAACCCGCCAGAGTTCCTCGCCGGTCTCGGGATCAAGGGCGGTGTAATCAGAAAAGCGGACGATGAGTTTGCCATCGACCAGGGTGGGTGAGACTGCCCCACCCCATCCGTGATCGGGTTGCTCCATCTTCTTCGCCCAGATGCGCGTTCCCTCCAGATTGAACTTCGCGACCACGCCGAGACCGTTGCAGACGTAAACAGACTCCCCGTCGGAACACGGGGTGTAGGATGCGTAGCCATTGATGTTGTGAGTCTTAGGTTTTTCGAAACGCTCGAGGATGTCGCCGGCGGTTGCTTTCAGCTTGGCGAGTTGCTTGCGGACCTCGCGCAGTTGTCCCTTCAGCTCCGCGTTCTGCCTGTCGTTCCGGAGCCGCCGCTGTAGTTTGTATTGATCCCGTTGGAGGGGCTTGAGCTTGTCAGCCATGCCCACCATGGCGGCCTTGGCCCGCGCGAGTTCCTTCTGCTCGGCGGGAGAAAGTTTGATGATGTCTTCGTAGGCATTGGAGGCGGTCCAGATCGTCTCGCCGGTGCTGGCGTCCGCGCAGACAACCCCTGCGGGTTCCACGGTGTAGATGAGCTTGTTGCCAACGAGAATCGGGCAGGCGTTGGCCTTGATGGGGGTCTCCCGTTTCCACCAGAGCGCGGCGTGCTCGTCCCAATTCAGGGGCACGGTGGACCCGGGATAGAGTCCCTTCCCCCCGTTGCGCCACGAGAGGACATCAGCGGAGAGGAGGGGAACGGCGAGCAGGATCGCGAGGCAGAGGAGGGGGGATGGACTCATGGAGGGGTTGTCGGCGGGGCAACTGGAAATCTTTCAGCGGAATGCGATAAAACCCCCGCAATCAAAGGGAGGTGCAGAATTTTTCCGGTCTCCGAGACCACTCCTCAAAACCCCAGTTCCCATCCTTGACGGAGCCCTCTCTGGGGCCAGACTGCCGCGCGATGTCGAAACAAGCTGTCTACCTGCCCCGAATTCTCCTCGGCGCTGGATGCCTCGCAATTCCTGCGACCTTGCATGCGCAGATCATCCGCACTCTTCCCGAGACCCGCGTCACTGCCACGGAAGACGGCGGGGCGGGCGAGGGAGATCTCGATGAAACCACCCTCTCACCCGAGGACCTCGAGCGCTTCGGAGTCGAGACTCTCGAAGACCTGAGCATGCTCGCGCCCAACCTGCACTTCGTGGATAGCGACACGCGGGGCTACGGAAACATCATCTCGATGCGCGGGCTCTCCAACACCCTTTTCTTTGGACCCGCTGCGGTTGGTCTCTATGTCGACGATGTGCCCTTTGGGGATGCCTTCAACTACTCGTCAAACCTCTTGCGCCTCGAATCTGCCCGCGTGCACCACGGTCCTCAAGGTGCAAGCTTTGGCCGCAACGCCTCAGCTGGCTTGATGGAACTGTCCACCATGCAAACCACTGACACATGGAAGCTGGGTGGCAGCGTCGAGTATGGCTCCTACAACTCCCGGGCGGTGACCGGCTACTCGAGCGGACCGCTCGC
>JAYGGC010000137.1:0-18796 GCA_046581525.1 Roseibacillus sp.
CCCGGGTGGTTCATCTGCACCACGCTGTAGGTCTTGCCATCCAGCACGTAGGTCTCTGCGATCCACGGAAGGTCGCGCTCATTCTTCACGTTGGTGCCCTCCGCCGGAAAGGTGTACTTGGTCTTCTTGGCATCGACCTCGTTGGCCGGGCGGTACTGGATCCCCGCGTGTTCCGGATCGCCCTTCAGGAAGACATCCCCATAGGTTGCGGTGAGCTTGCTCTGAAAATCGATCACCATCCTCACCTTGCCGCCATGCATGGCCTGCACCGTCATGGTGCGTTCTTCATCCAACAGCGGCTTCTCTTCATTGTCATTCCACTGCGTCAGGGAAGTGAAGGATGCACCGTGCCCACTCGCCTCCTGCTTCAAAAACTTCTGGTGCACGATGTCACCGCTCGTCATGTGCCACCGATCGTAGCTCTTGCCGTTGAACTGCAACCTGTTCCACCCGATGAAAATCCCGCGGTGATGGGTATACTTGCCGCCCGGTCCCTTCGTGATCGGCTTCTTCCCCTCCGCGTCAAAGACGTGAAGATACGGCTTGTAGGTTTCATGCTGCCGCTCCTTCGATGAGGTGTCGTGCTCATACATGTAGCGCACCAGCACCTTGCCGTGGGCAAGCACATCGAGGTGCTTGCCCTTCGTGTCCTTGATCTCCACCTGGGCGGTGAGTGGAGAAATCAATCCGATCACAAGAACAAGGGTGGGGAGCACAGTAGTTTTCATGGTGTTGGGACACCTATACCCCGCAATCCCACCCCCTTATCAAGCTATTCCCCTGCACAGGCGCAGGCTAGAGCCCAAATTACCTAGATTTCCCCGCATCCTCCCACATACTTCGCCCATCCTGCGACCTCCTCCATGTCCAACCTCCAGACCAACAACTGGCAACTCTCCCGCCGCACCGTCCTGAGAGGCGCCGGTGCGACCCTCGCGCTTCCCTTCCTTGACGCCATGCAGCCCCTCACCGCCGCTCCCGGCGGGGCGACCACGCCGGTGCGCATGGCCTGTCTCTTCATGGCCAACGGGGTGCGTGCGGACCGTTGGACACCCAAGGGCACCACAAACTTCAAGCTCTCCCCCATCCTCTCGCCACTCGAGTCGGTCAAGGACGAGATCCTGGTCCTGACCGGACTCTCCAACCGGGGCGCCTTCAAAGGCGACGGTCACTACGTCAAAACCTCGGGCTGGCTGACAGGCACCACCATCACCAAGACCACGGGATCCGACATCAATTGCAATGGCACCTCCATGGACCAGGTCGCCGCCGCCCAGATCGGCCAGGACACCAAGTTGCCTTCCATCGAACTTGGCTGCGAGCCGACCGCCTCGGGAGTCGACACCAATGTCAATTATACCCGCCTCTACGCGTCCCACATCGCGTGGAAGAGACCCACCGTCCCTCTGCCCTGCGAGATCAATCCACGAGTCGCCTTCGATCGCCTTTTCCGCAGTCGTTCCAAGAAGGGCAGTAAGCGAGCCGAAGATGACAAGTCCGTCCTCGACCTCGTGCACAAGGATGCCAAGCGCCTGCATGACAAGCTGGGTGTGGTCGATCAGCAGAAACTCGACGAGTACCTCGAGAGCGTGCGCGAAGTGGAACGCCGCATCGAGAATGAGGCCCGGCAACTCGGCGGCGGCGAGAATCTCGCTCCCGGGTTGCTCAAGCACATGGATGCCCTCGACAAGAGGATTTCCAAGACGATGGGGAAAGCCAGCCGCGAGGAGGAACTGAACTCCCGCCCGCGGCTCAATCACACCGAGCATGTGCGTCTCATGATGGACATCATGGTCCTCGCCTTCTGGTCCGACTCCACCCGCGTCTCCACCTTCATGTTTGGAAATGCGGTGAGCGGCCGGAACTTCTCCTTCCTCGAGGGTGTGAGCGGCTCCCACCATTCCATCTCCCATCACAAGGGCAACGGCAAGCAACTCGACCAGTACCAGCTCATCAACACCTGGCACGTCGCACAGTACGCCTACATGCTCGAACGCATGAAGGGGATCAAAGAGGGCAACGGCACCCTCCTCGACCACTCCATGGTCCTCTTCGGATCCGGTATCCGCGATGGGAACAGCCACAACCCGCACAACATCCCGATTGTCCTTGCCGGCAGGGCCAACGGCCAGTTCAAGACCGGCCGCCACCTCACCTTCGACAAGGACACCCCGCTCTGCGGACTCTACAAGGGCATGCTCAAACGCATCGGCGCCAAGGTCGGCAAGTTTGGCGATGCCTCGGCGGAGTTGCGTAATCTGTAGCGACTAGGGCTTCGTCTGCGGCGGAAGCGGCTCGCTCCCGGTGGGCCGGATCGGAAGGCGGGATTGAGGCGAATCCCAGGAGAATTCCATATTACTGATCGCCGTCTTGAGAAAAGCCCGCAGCCGTTCATCTCGGATCTCATCGCAGGCCGATCCGGAAAGAACACCGCGATGGAATCCCATCGATCCCCTGCATCCCAACCCTTGCGGAAAGGAACTTCGATTACGTCTCCACGCACCAGTCTCAGTTTTTCGTTCAGCTCCTTTCCGAGGAGGTTCACCACCAGGGGCTCCTGGTTCCGACGCTTGACCGTGACTCGCGCTAAATCAAGCACCCCGGACTCATCTGGAAAGTGATCGCGCAAGACGAGACCCTTGTTCCTGGAGCCGTTGTCAACAGTGATCTTCTGCTCCCACTTGCCCACCTTGAAGGTCACTGGGAGTGGTTCCGATTCGCGGATGTAATTGTGCAGCAGCAACCCCGCATGGGTGCCCAGCCTGATCGACACGGTGTCGCCCCACTGCAACTTTGGCAGGCCCGCGCAAGGCCTTGGCATCCGAGATCACAAAGCGCACCGGAGGCAGGCCCGCCGCTTCCACCAGCAACCGGCTCCCGCCCTCGTTCCGATCCACGCAGCAGCAGCTCGATGCTCACCCCGGAGGGGAGCGACCGTTCCAGGGCGAGAAATCCAAAACCCACCAGCGCTACCACCGGAATGGCGAGCAGGAGAGCCCCCCATCCGAAGGCCCCTCGGGGAGGGTGCCAGGTGAGGGGCCATCCTGCCCGCGAGCCCTGCTCCCAAGCGCCAGATTCCTGGTTGGACGCAGACCCATGATTGGCCAATGCTCTCGAGGTCATGACGACACGCCGCCGCTTTCTCGCCGCCTCTGGCTCCACACTCGCCGTCACCGCCATGAGTTCCGCCCAGAACAAGGAGCAGCCCATTCTCTCCTTTGGCCTCATGGCCGACTGCCAATACGCTGACATCGCCACCGCCGGCGTTCGCTTCTATCGCGAAAGTCCCCGCAAGCTTCGCGAGGCCGTGGCCGAGTTCAACAAGCACGACCTCGCGTTCTCCTTTCACCTCGGCGACTTCATCGACCGGGATTTCAAGAGCTTCGTCGACCTGACGCCCATCACCGCCAGGCTCAAATCCAAACTCTATCATGCCTTGGGCAATCACGACTTCGATGTCCCCGACGAATTGAAATCCAAGGTTCCCGCGCAACTTGGGCTCAAGCGGGGCTACTACAGTTTCCGCAAGGCGACGTTCCGTTTTGTCGTGCTCGATACCACCGAGGTCAGCACTTATCGCTATCCTGCTGATGATCCGAGGTCCAAGGCTGCCCAGGCCGAGCTGAAGAAACTCGCTGCCACCAAGGCCCCCTTCGCCCAGTCATGGAATAGTCGCGCCGGCGATCAGCAAGTCGCGTGGCTCAGGGCCCAGTTGGAGGAGGCCACCAAGCTGGGGGAGACCGTCCTCCTCTTCGGACACCACCCCATCCTCCCGAAGGAAGCGCACAACACCTGGAATTGCTTGGAGCTCCACCAGCTTCTCAAGAAATTTCCCTGCTGCAAAACCTACCTCAATGGCCACAACCACGCGGGCGGCTATGTCGACGCGAAGGGACTGCACTTCCTCACTCTCGACGGCATGCTCAACACCAGGGACCAGAACGCCTACGCCTACGCCAGGCTCTATTCCGATCGCCTCGAGATTACCGGATTCGGCCGCCAGGAGTCGTATACGCTGAAGTTCCGCTGAGGGCGAAACTTCGGGTCCCTGGAGCACGTCCTACTTCTCCGGATGCACTGTCAGGCGCATAAAGCGCTGGTCGGCTTCCGAAACAGTGACGTCGTCCCGCACGCGGAATACCGCTCCATCATCCTGCAGGATGGTGCGCTCGGCCTTGTTCCAATCGGATAGGTTCCCACTCACTTCTGCGTCGTAGACGATTCCCGATCCGGCCGGCTTGTTGATCGTCCACTCCAAGGCTGACGAGACGAGGGAGGCACCGGGCATGGGATCCCACCTCGTCGCACTTCCCCCCGTCGCATATTCGAAGAGTTGGTTTTGTCCGTCCCCGTCGAGATCGAAGCTCACGTTGGTTCTTCCACCCACCCCGGCTTGCAGGGCCCAGCCCGTATAACCGGTGAAGGAAAGCTGATCCACCCACCCCGTATCCTTAAGCTCGGACACGCTTTCATCCTTGTCATAAGCCCAGGTGAGCTTGTGCCATCCGTAGCTCAGATTCTCGGTGTGCTCCAGCCAGATCGTTGCCCCGGAAATCTCGTCCCTGAGCAGCCCGTTCACTTCGAACCTCAAATAGTCCCAGCCCTCCTCCGATTCAACCCGCCACCAGAAGGACAGCTCGCCCGGACCAAACACCCACGCGGACATCTCTCCCCGGCCGTCATGCGGGACGTTCCTTTCCTGCGCCGCCTGGCCATCACGGCTGGTGCCCGTCTGCGGGAACCAATCGCCATCGCCAGCGAGATCCCAAACCAGTGCGCTCTGGTTCACCGCCCCTGCGATGGCCCGGACGCTGTGGATTTCCACCGTCACCGGGATGCTCAGGGTCTCCCCATCCTGCTCGACATTGAGAGTAAAGTCCTGCGCACCCACGGACGAGGGCGACCCCACCAGCTCTCCGAAGGCATTGACCGACAAGCCAGACCCGACTGAAACGGGTGTGAATACGGCATCCCGCTGAAAGGTTGGGAACCGGTAATCCACCGGTCCTCCCGTCGAGACGTGGATTCGGCTCGGCTCCATCAAGAACGGCCGGTTGCGCGAGGCCAGCTGCACAAAATCCACCCAAGCGCGGTCGTTCCCGGAGGAGATGCTCCCGTCCTTGGCATAAGTCCAGCGCACGGTATGAGTGCCCGGCCCGATGGCCACCACCTGGTATTCCCAGTCCATCGAACCCGACCTCTGCGCACGCCTCACATCATCCACATCGAGGATCAAGAAATCAAAGTTCACTTCGCTCGACACCTTCCACCAGAACCCGAGATAGTCGGGGCCCTCTACCTCCGCTTCCAACCACGACATCTCGTTGTCATCCAGGGAGGGACTTTGGGCGCGGTCGCCTCCCCTGATCGCATCCCCACCGGCGACTCGGGTAAAAGGAGAGGTCCCGCCGGCACTCAGAAGGATTCCGCCCGTACTGTCCACCGCATCTGCGAGGGGATTCGGCGCGATGTTAAACCTGATGGTCGCCATCCCGGAGCCGGCCGAGTTCGTTCCGGTCACCGTGACATCGAAGCTTCCCGACACACCCGGCACCCAGGTGATCAGACCTGCGCTGTCGATCATCATTCCGGCCGGCGCCCCGCCCAGGGTAAAACTGGTGGGCGTGTTCCGGGTCACCACCATGGTGGCGATGTCTTCGGCCACCGTCCCATTGACTGTCGAGGGCCCGACAATCACCGGCGTTACAAAGTCATCGTTCGTGATCGTCCCAACGCCCTCGGAAATCGAGATGGTCACTGAGGGCGCACCCACCAGGGAGAGCACCACCTTGAGAGTTTCGTTCTCCTCCGGATCAGTGTCACCGTTCACCGTGATCAAAATCAGTTTCGACGTCTCACCAATCGCAAAGGAGAGCGGCACGTTGGTCAATTGCGCATAGTCTGATCCTGCCATCGCCGAGTCGTTCTGAGTCGAGTAGGTCAAGTCGATCACTTCCTCGGCCGCCTCGCTCAGTTCGACCAAAAACTGCAGCGTCACCGTGCCGGCATCCCCCTCCATGACCTGGGCATTGGCAATCGTCACGTCAACCGAGCCGCCCCCAATCCCATCAAGAGTCATGGCTCCGGTCCCGTCGGGATCCAGCCAGTCGCTCAGACGCGTGCTTGCTGTTCCTCCGCCGGTCCACGCCCGGGCCAGCTTGCCGTACCAATCCGCGCTGCTATTTCCACAGGCGGCGAATCCCCCGGTGAGCTGCCCGACGATCCGTCCATTCTGGTCAAACAAGGGTGAGCCCGAAGAACCAACTTCGGTTGAGCCAAAATCCCAGTCGATGACCTGCCAGTGCGTTCCATTCGCGTTCGACGAATTGCGGCTGTCATTCGTCGACCTCGCTGCATCGAAATCAAAACTGATGCGCTTCTCGGACGTGTTGGGAAAGTGCACGGACACCGACATGCTCGGCGTTCCCGTGCGCGACCATCCGGCAAGGAACACCTCGTGAGCGGGATCGAGGGGATCGTCCAGTTCCACCACTGTCGCGTCAGCCGCAGCGTAGCTCGCCCGGAAGATCGCACCGCTATTGAATTGGTTAATCGGCCCGTTGCCATTCGTTCCGTTCACCCCTGTGCCGGGCGTCCGGCACGTACTGTTCTCGTGATTCCAATAGACCACCACGCTTGGCGCATTTCCCGAACGGATCCCGCAGTGCTCAGCGGTGAGGAAGAGAGGAGTGCCATCGTTGCGTGTGTTGTTCACCGCTGCGCCCGAACATGTGTCGACCCCTCCAAGAGTGAAGGCCGCCCCCGCGCGAATTTGGTCCCGGTAGGCATCGATCGCGGGCCCCACTCCGGACTGGGCGGCGGAGCACACCACATCAATATGGCAGTTTCCCTGGGGCGCATTGTTTCCGATCTTCAAGTAGCCCGCTGCAAACGTGAGCTCGCGAAATCCACGATTGATCGCAGCGAGTTGCAGCTCCACCGCGGCGCGCTCCTCCTCGTCCACCTTGAGAACCAGTTCCAATTCTTGGCCGGCCACCACCGGAGTCCAAAGTTCACCGTGCGCGTCGTTGTCAGCAGCGGTGAAGGGACGCACCCGAAGCTCACCCTCCCTCGTTCGCAGCTCGAGGGAAGCGCTGGCAGGGAGGACAAATCTCGAGAAGCCCAGGTTCAAGTTCAGCGCCCCGGGAGCTTCCAGGGCCAACTTCCACTGCGCCACCCCGTCAACGGTCTCCCAGGTGCCATGGGTCGCTGGTGAAATATCCACCTTCACTGCTTCGGCGAAGCGGAGCGGCACTCCCTTCACGGCGGGATGCCGGACCAGGTGGGCATCGGGTTCAAACCGGTCCAATCGATAGATGCCTTTCGTGCCGGTTTTCCCAGCCGGGTGCGCCGCACGCCCAAGACTGCTCGCCGCGCCAGTGGGGCTTGCAGCACCGCCACGATCTCGCCCCGCGATCCAAATCGCCAAGGACAAAAGAAGGGCCAGCAGGAGGCCAGCACGCACAAAATCGTGGGTTCTCATCAAGGAGGGAAAATCAAGATGGCACTGCCTGCCAAAGACGAAAGCGAAAATTTGCGGGGTTGTCAGGCTCAACCAAGCAATCGCCTTGCCAAAAACCCCTCCCTGCATCCGTAATCGAGCCATGACGAGATCCCTCGCCTCCTTGCTCTCCCTCGCTCTCCTCCTCGGCGCCACCTCCCTGGTCGCCGCCTCCGCCAAGACCGAACGGCCGAATATCGTCTTCTTCCTGGTGGACGACCTCGGCTACATGGACATCCACGCCTACAATCCGGACACCTTCTACGAGACTCCCAACTGCGACCGGATCGCCGCGGCGGGCTGTCGCTTTACCAACGGCTACGCGGCCAATCCGGTTTGCTCGCCGACCCGTTACTCGATCATGACCGGGCGCTATCCTTCGCGCCCCGACGCCACCAATTTCTTTGCGGGCAGACGCGCAGGTGCCTTCAACCCGGCCCCGCTCCACGATCGCATGGACCTCGAGGAGGTGACCCTCGCGGAGTCCTTGAAGGCAGCCGGTTATGCGACCTGCTTTGCCGGAAAGTGGCACCTCGGACCAAGCGAGGAGTTCTGGCCCGAGAACCAGGGCTTCGACATCAACATCGGCGGCCACCGAGGTGGCATGCCGCGCAGCTTCTTCTCGCCCTATCGCAATCCCCGCCTCGAAGATGGTCCGAAGGGCGAACACCTTCCTTCCCGCCTGGCCGATGACTCCATCAAGTTCATCGACGCTCACAAGGACAAGCCCTTCCTCCTCTACCTCTCATTCTACTCGGTCCATACCCCGCTCCAGGGAGTGCCCGAGCTGGTTGCAACGTACAAGAAGAAAGCTGCTGAGCTTCCCTCCGTGGATTCCGATCCGGAGTTCGGTCCCGAAGAACAAGTCTGGACCAAGGACAAAGGGAAGGTTCCACCTCGGAAAGTCCGCATCCGCCAGCGGCATGCCACCTATGCCGCCATGATGCACTCGATGGACGAGGCCGTGGGGCGCGTGCTCGATACCCTCGACAAGCACAAGCTCACCGAAAACACCATCGTGGTCTTCATGTCCGACAACGGCGGTCTCTCCACTTCGGAGGGTAGTCCCACCTCCAATCTCCCACTACGCGGCGGAAAGGGTTGGCTCTACGAAGGCGGGATCCGGGAACCCTACATCATTTGCGCACCCGGAGTCACCAAGCCCGGATCCACCTGCGATCACCCCGTGATCTCGACCGACTTTTATCCCACCCTCCTCGATCTCGCCGGCATCGCACTCAAACCGAAGCAACATCTCGACGGCCGCTCCCTCGTCCCACTCCTGAAGGAGCCCAATTCGTCCCTCGATCGTCCTTCCCTCTTCTGGCACTACCCGCACTACTCCAACCAAGGCGGCTTCCCGGGCGGTGCCATCCGCACCGGCGATTTCAAACTCCTCGAACGGTTCGAAGACGGACGCGTCCAGCTCTACAACCTCGCCCACGACCTCGGCGAAAAGACCGACCTCGCCGCTCAGCACCCGGACCGCGTGGCCGCCATGCGCAAAGACCTCCACGCGTGGTACCAGAACGTCGATGCCAAGTTCCTGCAGGAAAAGAAAGGCGCCCCCCAACCCTGGCGGCCCGGTGTCAAAGGTCGCTAATCGGTTGACCGAAGCTCAATCAACCAGATCAATCCTGCATCCCGCATCCTCCCCTACCCCAGATCCATCACCAGGACTTTCTCCCACCAATCCTTGAAGCTCGCCACGAACTCCACGTGGTGTGGGTCGTCACTTTGATACTTGATGTGGTCGTCCATGGTGGCGAACTTGAATGAGAGGCCGTAATCCCAGGAGTGATCCGTGACCGGGCGCTCTTCGGTTTCCGCCGGCTTGCCCCACCGTCCGCTATCCAGCACGGCTGACTCCGCCAGCTTGTTCATCCCCGCCTCGAAGGTCGCCAAATCATCGTCGTTCCTGCGCTCCTCCTTCATCCAGAAATAGACATGGTGTTCCATGGGGAAGGTCTCTAGTCGAAGCTCGCAAGGTCGGAAAGTCAAAAGCTCCAGGATGCCGCATCCGACCTTCGACTCTCTTCTATTCCCACCCCACCGGCTGCGTCCAGGCCTGCTCCACTTGGTCCTTGAACGACGGATTCCAATGCGCCTTCGAGGAGGTCACCACCGCGCGCACGTATAGCTCATTGCCCGTCAAGGTGTATGCCGGCTCCAATCCCTCCACCGTGGCAAGGACTTCGCCGGGAACTGCCCCGTCGCCTTTCAGCGTCCCGACAAACCGTGTGGAATAGGTGACGCCCTCCCGCGGCGTGATCCGCAGAGCGTAGGTGCCCTTCCTGAGTGAGAAGTCTTTCAGTTCCACCCCCGAGGAGGCGTAGAAATCCCCCCGCTTCATGGCCTCGATCAACGCCCCGACTTCGAGCCTCCCGGCCCGCACCATGATCCAGCCTCGCCCGGGTGACACATCGCCGCCATGATAGTAGTGCGAGTCGTCCGTCGCCACCCCAAAGAGCGGCCGGGCCTTCAACTTGGTCAGGCGAATGGTGTTCGCGATATCCCAAAGTTGTTCGTCGCCCGGACGCGTTCCGTCACCCAGGTGATTGATCCCGGGATGCCCGTTATAGACCTCGAAGAACTGCTCTTCCACCACCTCAGCCAGGTCCTGCGCCGTCAGCGACCAGCGAAAATTCGGATGATTGAGATGCGTGATGATGGGACGCCCCAGCTTCTCGGCCTGCTCCGCGGCAGCACGCAGGTTATTGCGAATGGTCTCCACCACCGAGGCCCCGTGCTGCGGTGGAATCA
Source organism: Roseibacillus sp. (assembly GCA_046581525.1). GTDB lineage: Bacteria > Verrucomicrobiota > Verrucomicrobiia > Verrucomicrobiales > Akkermansiaceae > Roseibacillus_B. Next base: position 10,265 of record JAYGGC010000137.1, read on the forward strand.
GCTCGCCCAGGTTCAACGCATTGATGTGCACTTCGTGATTCCGGAAGCGGTCCGTAATCTCCTCCGCCTCGATCATGAGAAACTCGCCCTCCTTCTCGAACTTGGGCCGAAGCTCCTTCAGCGTCTTCAGCCGCACTTCTTCACCTTTCCCTTCGCCTCGCGTCTCGACCCATTCCTCTCCGAACTTCTCGCGGTATTTCTCAAGGGCGGAGGCGCCGGGCTTTTTCTTGCGCTTGTCGACCGCCTCCACCTTCATCCACTTCTCCCCGCGGCTCAGGACGTTGTGGTCCGAGAGCGCGAGGAAGTCGTAGCCCCGCTCCTTGTACCACCCCACGATCATGTCGGGAAAGTCGTTGCCGTCACTCCACAAGGTATGCGTGTGGGTGTTTCCCTTGTACCAGTGCAGGGTCTCCGTCTCTCCCGGACTCTCTGAACCCTTCGGCAAAATCGCAATCGCGGCGACCGCCACCACCGCCAAAATCAACACGATACAATAAACTCCACGCTGCACAGCCCCGTCCTTTCCCCATCAACGATTCACCAGATCAACCAGTTTGCAAATTCACTTCTTTCCCTTGGCCTGGATCTTCTTCGATTCCTCCGCGCCAATCTCACGCACGAATACATTGCGCCAGCGGATCTCTCCACCGTGCGTCTGCAACTGGATCGGCCCCTTCTCCGGAAGCGGTCCCTTCTTGTTGAAGTAGTTCTGCAGCTTGGCGTGATCGACCACCAGTTTGCCGTTGAGGTAGATCGTCACAATGTCGCCCGCCATGAGAATACGGAAGCTGTTCCACTCGCCGAAGGGCTTGTCAGCCAGGACAAGTGGATCCTTGCCGGGTGATCCCTTCGGATTATTCCAGAGGCCACCCGATCCCTTGTCGGCCCCTATCTTCCATTTTCCGCCTTCCTTGGTGGAGTCCCAAATCTGCACCTGGGGAATGCCGCGCAGGTAGATGCCGCTGTCGGCCTTGGCCACCGTTTTGTACTCCACGAGAAACTCAAAGTCGCCGTAGTTCTTTTGAGTGCTGAGGTAGAGGCCGTGTCCGTCATTGACCAGTTCGTCGGCTTCCGCCCGCCAGTGCTTGTTGATGTCCACGAGGCTCTTCGCCTTCTTCGCAGCGAACTTCTCCTTACTCAGCGCCATCCACTTGGCCGGATCTTCCGTGCTGATCCCCCACCACCCGGAGAGGTCTTTGCCGTTGAAGAGGGCCGTGAATCCTTCCGGCGCCTTCACCTCCGCCTGCAAGGATCCCGAGAAGAGTAGCATGCCGCCAAGGGCGGCGCCAAGAATGAGCGAGGAGAGCGGCGTGTGTTTCATGAATTTGGAGTTGCGAGCAACCACTCTATTACGCCCCCCTCGCGAGGCTATTGCAAAATCCCGCCTCTCCCCTCCTAATCGAGCCATGACCCGCGCCGCCCCGGTCCTTTTTCTCCTCCTCGCCTCTTGCATCCTGCATCGCGCCTCTGCGGCACAGCGGCCCAACATCGTCCTCCTTCTCGCCGACGATCTCGGCTACGCGGATCTCAACTTCCTCCCGCAGTCCCCGCCGGACATCTCCACTCCCAACCTCGATCGCCTCGCCAAGTCAGGCCTCTACTTCACCGAAGCCTACGCCACTTCTCCGATCTGTAGTCCATCGCGTGTCGGCTTGATCACCGGGCGCTACCAGCAACGTTGGGGCAACTACTGGTACGGCCAGGGAGGCCTGCCCAAATCCGAGCTCACCCTCCCGCAGTTCCTGGCGAAGAACGGCTACTTCACCAAGAAGATCGGCAAGACCCACACCAACGGCGGACTCGCCGCGCATCCGCTCGATCACGGGTTCGAGGAGTTCCTCGGCTTCCTTGGTCACACCAAGGACTACACCCGACTGAGCGCCAGGGACGTCAAAGCCTATGGGGCGAAGAATGCCAGGGCCGCCCACATCGGCCCCCTCGAACGAAATCGTGGACAGATGACTTCCTACGAGAACGACTACAGCACCGACATCTTCACCAACGAGGCCGTCGAATTCATCAGCCGCGACCACAAGAAGAAACCGTTCTACCTGCATCTCGCCTACAACGCAGTCCACCATCCAACCTACCTCAACAAACCCGCCTACGCTGCGAAGTTCGGCTTCCAGGATCCCCTCTGGAACCGGGACAAGAAGCCCTGGGAATTCCCCTACTGGGATCCCGACCAGGAAACCTACAGGGTCTGGCACAAGAAATGGGGTCACCTCGGAGCGGTCGATCCGCTGGGTCGCAAACGCTACCTCGCCTCCCTGCATGGCCTCGATCTGAGCGTGGGCCGGGTCCTCGATGCCCTCGAGAAGAAAGGCCTGACCAGGAACACCATCATCGTCTTTCTCTCCGACAACGGCGGCACCATCAATACCTACTCCAACAATTCACCGCTCCGGGGTTACAAATACATGTTCGGCGAGGGTGGCATCCGCGTTCCGATGATCATTTCGTGGCCGGACACCTTACCCAACGGTCGCACGGCAGGCGGCCTCGTATCCGCCATGGACATTTTCCCCACCCTCGCTGAGCTCATCGGAGCGAAGGCCCCCGACAAGCTCGACGGTAAAAGTTTCCGGGCCCTCCTCTCCTGGGACACCACCGTCCTCCCCGCCCCGCCTCACCAGGAACTCTGCTGGTCAGACGGCAAGAAGGACTGGGTCATCCGGCGCGGAGCGTGGAAGCTCATCAACTCCAGCGGCTGGGATCACGAGTTCTACAAACTCGACCAGGGAACGGCCAAGCCTGCGCCCAATTACAAGTATCCCGCCGGCCTCCTTCTCTTCAACTTGGAGAACGATGTGGCCGAAACAACCAACCTCGCTGCCAAACATCCCGCCAGGGTCAAGGAACTGCAAGCCGCCTATCAGAAGTGGCGCGCCCAAATGGGAAAGCCCGTCCCGGGAACGAGAACGCCAAAGTAAGCTTGCCGTCTACTCCCTGAACTTCAAGAATCCCATCCAACACATGAAGCGTCTCATCCTCGCCCTCCTCCTCGCAACTTGCTTCCCCCTCCTCGCTCCTGCTGCGCAGCCCAACGTCGTGCTCGTGATCACCGACGACCAGGGCTACGGCGACCTCGGCTGCAACGGCCACCCCTACGTCAAGACGCCGAACATCGACAAACTCCATTCCGAGTCGGTCGCCCTCGACGACTACCACGTCGCGCCCACCTGCTCACCCACTCGCTGCGGACTCCTCACCGGTCACTGGACCAATCGCACCGGCGTCTGGCACACCGTGAACGGCCGCTCCATGTTGCGCGAAAATGAAGTCACGCTCGGACAACTTCTCAAGGATAACGGCTATGCCACCGGCATGTTCGGCAAGTGGCACCTCGGCGACAACTACCCCTATCGTCCCGAAGACCGCGGCTTCACGGAAGTCTACCGCCACGGTGGCGGAGGGGTGGGCCAGACTCCCGACCTCTGGGACAACAACTACTTCGACGGTCACTACTTCCACAATGGCGTGATCGTTCCGGCCAAGGGATTCTGCACGGATGTCTTCTTCGCGGCGGGAAACAGCTTCATCAAGGAGTGCGCCGCCCAGAAGAAGCCCTTCTTCGCCTACATCTGCACCAACGCCCCGCACGGTCCGCTCCACTGCCCGCAGAAATATCTCGACATGTATCCGGGAAAGAAGGCCAGCGAGCAAGCCTACTACGGGATGATCACCAATATCGACGAAAACGTGGGACGCACCCGCAAGATCCTCAAGGAACTCGGCATCACCGACAACACCATCTTCATTTTCACCACCGACAATGGAACCACCGTCGGCAGGAACGTCTTCAACGCCGGCATGCGCGGTGCCAAGGGCAGCGAGTACGACGGAGGTCACCGCGTCCCCTTCATGCTCCACTGGCCCGGCGGCAAGCTCACCAGCAAAAAGTCGGTCAAGACCCTCACTTCCTTCGTCGACATCGTCCCCACCATCCTCGATCTCTGCGGCGCGAAGAAGAAGCCCGCCAAGCTTGTGTTCGATGGAAAGTCGATCAAGGACCTCCTCTACAAGGGCGACCACGACGGCTGGCCCGATCGCTTCCTCATCACCGACTCGCAGCGTGTGCGCGATCCCATCAAGTGGCGCAAGTCTGCAGTCATGTCCGAGAAGTGGCGCCTGAATAACGGCACCGAACTCTACGACATCGATGCCGATCCTGGTCAGAAAAACGATGTCGCCAAAACCTACCCTGACCAGGTGAAAGCCATGCGCGCCTTCTATGACGCGTGGTGGGCCGAACTGGAGCCCACCTTCGCCCTGACCACCGAGATCTATCTGGGACACAAGGACCACCCCGTGGTCTCCATGACTTCCCACGACTGGATCCAGGAAGCCAATCCGCCGTGGAACCAGGGCCACATTCGCAAGGGGTCGGCCACCAAGGACGGCAAACACCCCGGGCACTGGGCAGTCAAGGTGGTCACCGGCGGCAAGTATTCCTTCTCCCTGCGCCGCTGGCCCGCTGAAGCGAACAAGCCCATCAACGCCGGCCTCCCGAAATTGCCCAATGTCCCCGGCGCGACCAAACCCTTCAGTGCCACCCCGGGCAAGGCCTTCGCCTTCAAGACCGCCACTCTTCGCGTCGACGGCAAGGACCTCAGTTCTGCTCTCATCAAGGAAGGGGACACCCACGTCGTGTTCACCGCCAACCTGGCCAAGGGTTCACACAAGTTGGCACCCGTCTTCAAGACCGCAGATGGCAAGGAAGTGGGCGCCTACTACCTGATCGTGCAGCCGGCGAAGTAGCCTGGCAGGGTCCGCCCTTCCGCCTTCAATCTCCGCGACCGTCCGCGAAGGCCACGGGATGCCCGGTCACGGCTGCGGTTCCTGTGCGGAAGTCGATTTCAGGAAGGCGATCAGATCGGCGAGATCCTGCTTCGAGAGACCGGCCTCAAGACCTTCGGGCATGAGCGAAAGATTCACGCTTTCCAAACTCGCGATGTCACTGCGAAGAATTGCCCGTGTCGTCGCGTCCGGCAACTTCAGGGTGATGCTCACCGCATTCTCCACCGCCAACATTCCAAAGAGCTGCTCGCCGCTTTTGAGCTGACAGTTGTAGGCGTGGTAGCCTGGCTGAATGTCCAGGTTTGGATCGAGGATGTTCACCAACAGCTTCTCGGGAGGATGCTGCGCCACCGTACGCAAGTCCGGACCTACCTCGAGTCCCTCCTTGCCCAGTTTGTGACACGCCACACAGGTTTTCATGAAGACCTCGCGACCCTTCGCAGCGTCCCCTTTCAGGGAGAGCGCGGGACGATAGTCGGCCACCACTTTCGTGCGGACGGGCGAGGAGCTTGACTCCAGGACGGAAGCCATCACCCCGCGGACAGCTTTGTCCGGGTGATTCAGCAGGCGCAACCGTCGGGAGGGATCCAAGTCGGCAGGACGAATCTCAGATCGACCCAATGCCTCGACCAAATCCCTCGTCCACTTCGTCCGCGAAAAGAGTTGGTCCATCGCCAGCTCGCGAGCTTGCGGTGACAGTTTTGACCATCGCCGCAGCAAGATTTGGGACACCTGTTCATGTCCCGTTCCCGCCAGCGTCTCGAAGATCTGTTGCAGATCCGCCAGCGGCGCCGAGGGCTCGATCCAGCTGGCGAGAGTTTCAACCACGCGGTCGGTCTGCCCAGGGACTCTGGAGAGCAAGGCGGCCGCCGCCAACTTCTCTCCAAGCTCCCCAGCCTGGGCCTCCAAGACATCCTGCGCAATCGTCATCGCCTTCTTGAGCGCGCTCGCCAAGTTTGCCAGTCCGCCATCCTTGGCTCCCGCCGTCAACGCCGAGAAAGACTTCTTTTGTAGTGCCAGGAGATCGATCAACGCTACGCACGGCATCACCGACTCCGCCGAAAACGAACGCGCCGCCTTCTCAAAGACCGGCGTCAAGAATGCCGCCAGTGATTCCGTATTGCCCGCCCGAAGCATGATTTCAATCAAGGGACGTCGCACTGCAGCAAGCGCCGGGTCGTCTGAGGCACTGAGGACTGCGATCATGGAATCGAGGTGAGGGAGGGCCGAACTCAAAGCCGCGATGGTGGCGAAGGGATCGGCATGGTCACGGAGAAGAAGTTGAGCCAGGCCCTCTCCTGTTTTTGGGGAAGCCGGATACGCGCCCAACGAAAAGGCCAACTGGATCCGCACTCGCGGCGAGGGATCGTCCACCAGCTTGAGTGCTGCGGCTACCACCTCCGGCGAGGCGTGACTCTCCGCCATCCGCAATGCGTTTTCCCGCACTCCCGGATGATCATCGGCAAGCGCCTTTGCCAGCAAATCTTCCTTGAGAGAATCCAGCCCCTCCAGGATACAGAGTGCGTGCAGGCGCGTTTGCGGCGCTTTCGCTCCCTCGGCAAGGGCCTTCATCAAGGGGACCGCGCTGCGATCGGCGCGCCAGAACATGATCTGCTGAACCTTGTCCCGAACCCAGCCGTTCGACGAATGAAGCTCCGCCGCGAGGGTTTCGGTATCGAGCTTCCCGAGCCTTGGGATTGTTCTCGGGTTTCGACTCACCCGTCGCACTCGATAGATGCGACCCCGATCGTCTCCGTGGCGGTAAAAGGGAAGCAGCTCCTTCTTCCCGTGATCCGGAAGCCACTGAGGATGTTCGATCATGTAGCGATACATGTCCGCAACCCACAGGCAGCCATCCGGTCCTGTCCGCACCATCACCGGCCTGCACCAGCGATCACTGCTCGCAAAAAAGTCCGGCTCCTCCTTCTTGCCACCGCGCCGACCACTGAAGGTGACGCCTTCCGGCTGCAGCTCGATCCGCTGCACGAGGTTGTGGAAGGGTTCGCACGCAAAGCCATTGAGCTGTCCCTCCGCGAACAGGATGCGGTCGCGATAGATCATTCCGCTGCAGGCTGATGTGTAGTGTCCCGAGTTCTTGAAGCTGTGAAATCGCTTCTGCGGTTTGCTGGCGGGATAGACCGGCGGGTTGATCTGGCCTGGCAGCTGCACCCTGCCATCGGGCGCGGCAAGGTGAGGGTTGCGCCGCAGGTAGTGATCGGGCAGCACGTAGTGCCAGAGCGGCCGCGAATTCTGCGTGCCAAACCAGCGCCCCCAATCATCGCGATTGCGCCCAAATTGCGTGGGTCCGCTTTGCGCTTCCACCACTCCGCTGTCGGGCTGAAAACGAAAATCGCGGCTCCCCACCGCCACTTCCGACTTGTTGCGGGTTGAGCGCACCTTGGTATCCATCGCGTGCTTCCCGTGATGCCCTCCCGCCGCCACATAGACCCAGTTGTCCAGGCCCCATCGCAGGCCATTGGCCCGCAGTTGCTGATTACCCTGCGACAATCCGCTCAACAACACTTCGCGTTCGTCCGCCACGCCATCTCCATCCTTGTCGCGCAAAAACAGGATGTCCGGCGCTGCCGTGACGATCACCCCGTCCCGCCACGTGAGAATCCCGTTCGGAAAGTTCAGCCCCTTCGCAAAGAGGGTGGAGTGATCGTAGCGCCCATCACCGTCACGATCCTCCAGCAACCGCACGCGGCCACCGGATGCACCGTTGCCACTCGGATAATCCGCCATCTCCACCACCCACAATCGCCCCTGCGCGTCCCAGTCGAACGCCACCGGATCCTTCACCATCGGCTCCGCTGCCATCAATTCCACGACGTAGCCATCCGGCACGTGAATCGACTCGAGCCCCGCCGCTGGATCAAGCGGCGGGGACTCCACCCCCGGATTCTCATCCGCTGCCATCGCCCCGGGAGGGGGCATCAGGAGCGTAATGACAACGGCCGCGCACAGGAACTTCATGAGTGGAGTCATTGAATCAGTCTCGCAGTTTCTCCGCCATCAATTCTTATCCCCCACCGCTCCCCCCGGTAACGTAGAGCCGCTTCTCGTCCACTAATCCCATCTCCAGCACGGCATCCACTGCCGACATAGACGACTTCCTTTCCGTCCGGCGACATCTGCGGATCGGAGGCGTATTCCAGTTCGAAGACATCTCCCAAAGTGAACTTCTCTGATCCCGGGGCGAGACTTGCGAGGGATCCGGAGCACAGCAGGGCACACAGCAGGCGCTTCATTCCTGCACGCTAGCCAAACCGTGCTTCGACCTCAAGCACCCCTCATCCCGCTGCTCCGCCCTGATCACCCTACTTTCGGATGAACAAACCGATCACCCCGCAGATCACGCAGGAGGCCGCGACGATGGGGAACACCACGATGCTGTCGCCGCCGTTCCGGTCAATCGCGGACCCGATCACGATTCCCTCCAGGCCGGCGAATCCATAGGCCACAAAGTTCATCACTCCAGTCGCGGTGGCTGCTCGCTTCGGCCCGAAGATGTCAGGACAGAGCGCCCAGAACCCGGACTGCGGCCCGTAGACGAAGAATCCGGACAAGAACAGGAAGACGATGGCCGGAACGGTGTTGTCCTTGGAGATGAAGTACATCGCGCCGGTGCACAGGGCCGCGAGGAACATGAAGCCGGAGATGAGGGGACCACGCCGCGATTTGAATACCTTGTCCGAGAGCCAGCCGTTGGTCACCGCACCGATTGCCATT
>JAYGGC010000143.1:0-19109 GCA_046581525.1 Roseibacillus sp.
AGATGGCGCATGGCTGGAATTCCTTTACTTTGATTGAAGTGTTGTCTGAGGGATCATTATAAGGCGAAACCTTACTTCTTGAGCGGTGTAATATTGATATTGCGGAAGGCGACCGGGCCGTGGTCGCCCTGGAACATGATCGGGCCGGTGGCCGCTTCCTTGCCGGTCACCCCGGAAGGAGTCGGTCCCTTCATCTCCACGTTCTCGTGGAGGATCTTGCCGTTGAGCTTAACGACGAGGAACTTTGCGTTGGCGGTCTTCTTGCCGCTGACATCGAATTTGGGCGCCACGAAATCGATCTCGTACTTCTGCCACTCGCCCGGCTTCTTGCAGCCGTTGGTGCGCGGAGGCTGGGCCCCGTAGATCGCCCCCATGTCGCCCCCGCCGAGCTTTTCCTTCCCGTAGCTGTCGAGGATCTGCACTTCGTACTCGCCCATGACATAGATGCCGGAGTTGGCTCCCTTGGCGACCAGGACTTCGAGCTCGATGCGGCAGCTGCCCCACTTCGCCTCGGAGTAAATGTCGATGCTCTGTCCGTGACCTGAGACCACGTTGACCAAGCCGAGGTCGTCTCCCTTGCCCAGCGCGAGGGCCCTCGGATTGTCCTTCTCCAGGGTCGGCGCTCCGACCTTCCATTTGGGCTCGGTCTTTCCCTTGGCCTTGAACTTCCATCCTGTGAGGTCCTTCCCATTAAATGGTTTGTCCCCAGCGAGCAGGTTCGAGCTCAGAGAGAGAATCAATGCGGAGGCGACAGCGAGGGTGGCTCGTAGTTTCATGTTACGCTTTTGACGGAAATTTCCGCGCCCTGCAATGGGAATCCGGGTTCTTGCCGTGATCCGAACCAGGAGAAGGGCGGAGCGATTTTTTCGTTCGTTGGGCGAAACTGGCAACGTAGAGTGTCGAATGACGAAGCGTTCCCTGGTGGGCCACGCGTGTTGGGCGGCCATCGTCTTGGCGGCCTTTGCCTTCGGATCGATGCGCGAGAAGGCGGATTCCGCGGGGCAGAACCCGGACGATCCGGCCTCGGGCAAGGGTCTCCGCTCGGGAGGCGGACTTGGAGGTTCCGCTCATGTTGCGGGGGGAGGTTCGCGGAGCGGTTCGCGGCGCCCGGGCGGAGGCTCCCAATCCGGGGGCGGAAATTCGGATTCGAAATTCGCGACGGCCCTCACCGAGGAACAACTCGCGGCCATCTCTCACGAAGCATTTCGCAGTGGAAATCCACTCACTCGCCGGGCCGCCTTCGGCCGGCTGCTTGAATCCCTCACCGCGGAAAATGCCGGCACGATTCTGAGTCTCCTCAAGGAGAACCGGGCCGGCAAGGAGCAGTGGCGCGACTTTCATTACGCCTGGGGGACGATCGACGGCATGGTTGCGCTCAACCATTCGATCAAATCGAAGGAGCACGACATGGCCTACACCATGTCCGGCTGGGCTTCGGCCTATCCCCATGAGGCGCGGCAGTTTCTGCAGTCCCTTCCAGAGGATGTGAAGACCAGTCGGGAATTGTTGAAGCGCAGCCTCGTTACCGGGATGGCGCATAACGACCCGAATTCCGCGACCGATTTTGTGTTCCAGCTGGCCTCGCAGGGAGAGAGGCGGGCAGGCGACTTGCTTGCGGTGGTCACTGAAGAAGTCTTGAGGAATCTCGGAGCGGAAGAGGCCGCGCTGTGGTCGCAGTCCCTGCCCGATGGAGAATTGAAAGGGGCCGCCATGGATCGGGTGGCGAACACCTATGTAAACCGCGATCCCGAAGCCGCGGCGGCATGGGCGGAACAATTTGCAGGTGAGAGTTACGCACCGCGGGTGATCGAAGAGGTCGGCGATGAGTGGGCGGAACGTGATCCGGTGTCGGCCGTGAATTGGCTCGAGTCGCTCCCGGAAGGGCGGGGACAACAGATGGGCCTGAGCTCCGCCTACGGAGAATGGGCCCAGCGGGATCCCGTCGCAGCCGGGGATCGCCTTGCGGCCATGCCGCGTTCTCCGCAACGAGATTCCGCGATTAGCGGCTACGCGAATACCCTCTCGTATCGCGATCCCGCCGCGGCGATTCGATGGGCCGACAGCATTGCGCAGGACAGCGTGCGCAACCGTGCGCTCACGCGGGCAGGGCAGCAGCTTTACCGGCGCGATGCCAAGGCCGCGCGAGCCTGGGTGGCGACCAGTGGTTTGCCGCCGGAGGCACAACAGGCGGTCTTGAATCCCCCGAGGCGGCGGTAGCACGCAATCTCTTCTGCTACGCCAGAATCTTTTCCACCACGTCTCCGAACTCATCCGTCAACCGGAAGTCCCGTCCCTGGTGACGATAGCTGAAGTCGCGGTGCTTGAGCCCCAGGCAGTGCAGCAAGGTCGCATGTAAATCGTGCACGTGCACTTTGTCGTTCTGCGCGAAATAGCCGAACTCATCGGTGGCGCCGTGCACGATGCCGGGTTTGATTCCTCCGCCTGCGAGCCACATCGTGAACCCGTGGGGGTGGTGATCGCGCCCGTAATTGTTCCCGCCGCCTTGCGCCATGGGAGTGCGGCCGAACTCGCCTCCCCAGATCACGAGGGTGTCGTCCAACAGGCCGCGCTGCCGGAGATCCTTGAGGAGGGCCGCGATGGCGTGATCGACCGATTTGCAACGCTCGGCGTGGTCCTTGTAGATCCTTTCGTGCGAGTCCCAGCCCTTGTCGTAGAGCTGGATGAAGCGCACTCCGCGTTCCGCAAGCTTTCTCGCCAGGAGACAGTTGTTGGCGAAGGAAGTCTTGCCGGGCTGGGCGCCGTAGAATTCGCGAACCGACTCGGGCTCGTTGGAGATGTCGGTAAGTTCGGGAACCGCGATCTGCATGCGAAAGGCCAACTCGTACTGCGCGATGCGCGTCGCGATTTCGGGATCCTTCACCGCGTCGTGATGCCGCTGGTTCATCCACTTGAGCAGATCAAGCTGGCGTCTCCGTTCGGGGCGGGTGACGCCGGGTGGGTTCCGGATGTGGAGCACCGGATCACCGGCAGTTCGAAAGGTCACGCCCTGGTATTCAGAAGGCAGGAACCCATTGCCCCAGTAGCTGTCGAGGAGCGGTTGCCTGTTCTTTCCCGAAACGAGGACGATGAACGAAGGCAGGTCGCTGTTCTCGGATCCCAGTCCATAGGAGAGCCAGGAACCCATCGCAGGTCGTCCAAATCGCACGCTCCCGGTGTTCATGAACATCACCGCGGGATCGTGGTTGAAGGAATCCGTGTGCATGGACCGGATCACCGCGATTTCGTCGATGACCTTGGCCACGTTCGGGAAGAGCTCGGACACTTCGGTCCCACTCTGCCCGTGCTTCCTGAATTTCCAGGGCGAACCTTTCACCTTGGGCCGGGCCTCTTTGATCATCGCGAATTCATGATTCGCGATCAGCTCCGGAGGCATTGCTTCGCCGCTGCGCTTGGTCAGCAGCGGCTTCGGGTCAAAGGTGTCCACGTGGGAGGGCCCTCCCGACATGAAGAGATAGATCACGCGCTTGGCGCGGGGGGCATGATGCCGCGCAATCTGCGATCCCGGGTTCTCCGCCCGACACAGGGACGCCAAGGCCACCGACCCGAGCGCCAGGGGAGTCCGGCCAAGCAGTTGTCGGCGCGTGATGTGATGGGCGAGGGAGTCCATGGCTACTCGCGGGTCAAGGTTTCGTCGAGGTTGAGGAGGATCGTTGCCAGGGAGGTCCAGGAATTCTCACCACTCGATCGCAGGAAGGCGTGAAATCGTTGGAGCTCGTCGGCGTCCGGAAACCGGCCCAGGCAAACTTGGAAGGCGAACTTGATGCGCTCAGCGTCGCTCTGCCTGGCCGCGGTGATGCGCCTGGCGAAGGCCTGCGCGCACTCGTGGAAGATGGGATCGTTCAGGGTGATCAGCGCTTGTCGAGGGGTGTTCGTGATTGAGCGTTTCGCCACGCACAACTGCCGCGGAGGACCATCGAAGGTCGCAAGCGAGGGATGGAGCATCATGCGCTTCCAGTAGGTGTAGATCGACTTGCGATAGCGGTCCCCGCCCTTGGAATCCTTCCAGGTGAAGTTCGAGTTCCCGGGTTCGTTCTGGCCTCGTTCCTCGTAAAGGCCCGCCGGTTGAGTCGGGAAGACCGGCGGGCCACCAACCTGGGGGTTCAGCAGACCGCTCACCGCGAGGGCGTTGTCGCGAATCTGCTCGGCGGGTAGGCGGAGGCGGGACATGCGAGCGAGCAGGAGGTTGCCTGGATCGTGTGCGCGGAGTTGCGGCGTGGCGACCGACGATTGCCGGTAGGTCTCTGAATTCACGATCAGTCGCACGAGGTCCTTGCGGCTCCAGCGGCGCTCCACGAACTCCAGGGCCAGCCAATCCAACAGCTTGGGATGGGAGGGAGCCGCCCCTTGCGATCCGAAGTCCGCAGGAGTGGCGACCAGGCCGTTCCCGAAAAAGTGTTGCCAGAGGTAATTGACTGCCACGCGGGAGGTGAGGGGATGATCGGGTTGCATCAGCCACTTTGCGAAGTCGAGTCGGGTGGCGTTCTTGCCGCCCGGAAGGGGCGGAAGGATGGCGGGCACTCCGGAATAAACCCGTGCGCCCCTCTCCTTGAAGTTGCCGCGCAGGTGAATGTGGGTCTCCCGCGCCTCGGGAAGTTCGGCCATGACCGGAATCGCGATCGGCTTGGTCTTCAGCTTGGCCAGTTTCTCCTGGAGCTTCTCGATTCCGGCGGTGGCCGGGCCCAGTTGGCCCGGATCGGTGAGGGCTTTTCCGTAAAGCCGCACCTCGCGCAGATCACCTTTGAACCGATAGGCATTGGGCTTCGCGGAATTGTTGTATCCCGCTCCAATTACGAGAGGACGTTCGCTCACCGCGATCGAGCCGGGCACGGAACCCCTCACCCGGGCGGCCTTGTCTTCCACGCCATCGACGAAGAGCCGGATGGCCTTGCCTGCTTCATAGACGAGTGCAACGTGGTGTTCCTTCCCGTCGTTGATGGGGGTGCTCCCGTAGATCTCCACGCCCGCCCACGGATCCCGCTTGGCCGAGATCCAGGCGAAGAGGTGCCCGGGCTTCGCGTTGTTTTCGCCCTCGCCCCCGATCCCGAAGAGATAGCTGCGCTCTTTGCCCCGCCAGTCGTTCTTCGAGACGATGTCCGCAACCTTGTCCGAAGTATTGATGATTGCGGTGATGGTAAGATCCGCGGTCACACTGAACGCCGAGGCGTCGGCAACCAGGTCGCCCTTCTTCCAGGTCCCGAGCAGGTTCGCGTCCTTGGGCGATCGAGCCACCGGAAGATCGGCGCGCAACCTTGCAATCTCACCCTGGAGCCAAATCCGCTCCTTCGTTGCCTCGTGGGGATGGAAGTCGAGGAGCGGTCCGTGGGTGTCGTATCCCTTCCCAAGGTGCGGGACATTGTTGAAGACCGCGAACAGTTGGTAGTATTCCTTCTGGCTGATCGGATCGTGCTTGTGATCGTGACACTCCGCGCACTCCAGGGTGAGGCCCAGCCAGGTGCGTGCCGTGGTCTTCAGCCGATCGACAACCGTCTTGACGCGGAACTCCTCCTTCCTCGGATTGTTGCCCTTGGCCTGCATCGCGTTGCGGTGAAAGCCGGTCGCGATCCTGTCATCGAGGCCGGCGTGGGGGAGGAGATCCCCGGCGAGCTGCTCGATGGTGAACTGGTCAAATCGCTTGTTGCTGTTGATCGCGTTGATGACCCAGTCGCGATAGACCCACATGTTGCGCGTGCGATCAGCGGCATAGCCGGAAGTGTCGGCGTAGCGGGCAAGATCCAGCCAGTTCTGCCCGAGACGCTCACCGAAGTGAGGGGAGGCGAGGAAGCGCTCCACCAGCATGGCCCAGGCATCGGGTGACTGGTCCTTCATGAAACGGGCAACCTCATCCGGACTGGGCGGGAGGCCGCGCAAGTCGAAGCTGAGACGCCGCACCAGGGTGTGCCTCGGTGCGCGTGGTGAAGGCTTGAGACCGTCCTGGTGCAAACGCGCGTGGATGAAATGATCGATGGGTTGCACTCCGTCGGGGAGCGCTTCCCGGACGGGCGGTCGAAAGGACCAGTGATCACGCGGTGTCTCTGCGAGAGCGAGGCAGGCGAATCCCAGGATGCAGGTGCAACTCAACTGGAGAAGGCGGGTGCCGCTGCTGGCCTGGGGACTCATCGTTCTGATCTTCAAAGGCGCCCTTCTTCGAGGTCATAGACATCGAACCAAACATAGACCGGGCGACCGGGAGGAAGGAACTCCGGGATGTAGCCTTCAAGAAACTCCTGGAGTTCGATGGGCATTTCCGAGAGGCGCTTGCCCCGCATCTCGTTGTTCCACCGGATGATCTCCCGGCTTTCGCGCTTGGTGGCATTCTCTTCAATCCAGATCGCGACCGCGTCATCGTCCGCTCCAGTGGCGACGATCTCCCGGAGGGCAGCCGCGGTGATTCCCGCGAATTCGAACCAGAAGTTGTCGAGGGGACAGTCGAACTTGTACTCCCCAAGGGTTCCCGCGATGGAAGCGCGGCACTTGTCGAGGGTCCGGGCCGCGACCACATACCCGGCCAGGGTTTCGCGGGGGCTGCGGGGATAGGTTGCGGGCTGGGTGAGATCGGGAGCGAGTTCGCTGAGTTCGGGCATGAGGATCGTAGGCAATCTGGTGGTCTCCGCAGTGTCGGCTGCCCGTGCGGCCGGTCAAGTCTAGTCGATCTTCCAGCGCCGAAGCGCGATGAGAAGGGACCTTTCGCTCGTGCGAGGAAACAGGCACTACTTGCGCGCGTGCTTCCGGGGAGTCTGTTTCTTCGCCGCCTTGCGGGCAGCGATCTTCTTGGTGGTCCGTTTCGTGGCAGACTTTTTCCTGGGCTTGGCCGGGGCCTGGTCCCCAAGAAGATCCACGATCTTCTTGGGCACCAAGGCGCGGAAACTCTCGTCGATCCAGCGCTCCAGCAACTCGGCCGGGGGAGCCTGCCCGAGGGGGAACTCCGAATTCACCCAGCCATTTGATCAGGCACTGTGAATCTTCGGGTGCTTCCTGGCGAGTTTCCGGGCTTCCGCCAGCGAGGTGGTCAGCCCGAGCATCGTGGAGTAGTTGTCCTCCTTCTCTCCGAGGGAGAGAAAGGCCTTCTTGCCCGATTTGAAAGAGAGCTTGTTGCAGGACGAGCCCTCTACTGCTTCGGGATACTTGAGCGCGACCTCGCGAATCGCGGCGAGGTGTTTGTTGGGCTTGGACATGATTTGCGCTGAAGGGTTTTTATACGATTCGAAGACCATCGTCATAAGCTCGATGCCGCAATCTCAAATTGATGATGTGTGCGATGCGTGGTCTCCCCTGGACCCCAGGTGCCCCAGCCGCCTTCTCCCTGCAAGCGACGCCCTTGCTTTCCGGGACGCGCGCTCTAGGCTCCGCCCACATTGATGACTGTATCGAGAGACTTTATCATGGACCTGGCGCGGCTGACGGTCGCAGCGGCCTGGGCGGATGGCGAGCTCGCCAATGACGAGATCAACGCCCTCAAGGAGTTGCTCTTCGGGGTGGAACACCTCACCGAGGCCGATTGGAAGATTCTGGAAATGTACATGGATCATCCGGTCAGCAAGGAAGAGTCCGACGCGCTCCTGCAGCGCGTCATCGAGGGCATCAGCAGCAACGAGCACAAGGCGCTGGTCCTCCAGAACCTCACCGCCCTCTTCGAAGCGGATGGGGAGGTCACTGCGGACGAAGCGGCATTCTTGAAGGAGATTGAAGGTGCGGTGGCGGGCGCGGGCACGGGGATCTTCTCCCAATTCTCCAAGGCCCTGAAATCCGCGGTCGGTCAGCGCAAAGCGCGCGCGAATGCCACGCCCGGGCGCGAGTCCCATCTCGAAGATTACGTCGAGAACACGATTTACTACCGCTTCAAGCGCAAGGAGGAAGAGAGCGGAGTCACGGTTGACCTTCCCGATGGGGAACTGCGCAAGCTCTGTCTCGCGGTCGGAGTCATGGCCCGGGTCGCGCACGTCGACGATGAGATCTCGGAGAGCGAACAAGGTGGCATGGCAGCGGTGGTCGCCGATCGCTGGGGTGTCACCCCTGAAGTTGCCGCCCTCGTTGCCAGCCTCTGCTGCGAGGAAGCCACCCGCACCCTCGACTTCACCCGCATCGTCTACAACTACTTCACCTGCACGACCCACGACGAGCGGCAGCAGTTTCTTGTCACCCTCTTCGCGATCGCCAATGCATGCTCGGGCACCTCGCATGACGAGATCGAAGAGATCCGCCAGATTGCGAGTGTCCTGAAGCTCTCGCACGATGACTTCATCGCGGCCAAGCTGACGGTGCCGCGAGAGGATCGTGGCGGGCTGTAATATTCCAGGGAGCGGGAGACCTTCCTACTCGGTCAACTCCGCGATCCACACATTGCGAAAAGCGATCGGACCGTGGTCGCCCTGCAGCATGAGGGGACCGGTGGCCTTCTCGTCGCCGAACTTCGCGCCGCGGGTGGGTCCCTCCAGTTCGAGGTTTTCGTGAATGAGGGCGCCATTGTGCCATACCTTCTCGAAGCGGGCCTTGGCCGTCTTCTTTCCAGCGGCATCGAAGCGCGGGGCCCGGAAGAGGACGTGGAAGGTCTGCCATTCTCCAGCGGGCCGCGAGACATTGACCTGTGGCGTGTGTCCCTCGACGTTCTTGTTGTCGATCCAGCGTGGATAGATTCCACCGCACTCGAGACCCGGATACTTGTCCTTCTCGACGCCGTGGCTGTCATAGATCTGTATCTCGTAGCGGCCCATGAAATAGGCGCCGGAATTTGATTTCTGCGAGATCATGAATTCAATGTGCGCCTCCACGTCTCCGAAGGATTGCGCGCTCACGAGGTGCCCGGTGCGGCCGCTTGGTCCGTTGAGGAGCTCTCCGCCTCCCGGCTTTCCGATCAGCTTCTTCGGATTGTCCGGATCGATCCTGACTTCGCTGAGACCCGTCCAAGCTCCCGCTTTCTTGAACGCATCGAGTTTGCCGTCCGGCATGAGTTGCACCGGCTGGGCGGCGAGGCGGCTCTGCAGCGTTCGCCATCCCTCCATCGAGCGAGCGAGCTTTTCCCTGGCCGGGCCGCGTACTCCATAGTGCTGCAGACCGATCAGGCCCTTGAATTCCAGCTTGTCGAGGAGACGGAGCACGCTGGCGACATCGAAGGAGCCCCGGTCAAGCGGTTGGATGAGAGTGCTCCAGCCCTTGCCTCCGACGTTTGCGCCGTTGACGGTGACCACGAACAAATGCGGAAGCGCATCCTTGAGTCGCTCTTCCAGATTGGTGCCGTCGACCTTGAGCCAATGACAAAGGTTGAAGGTCACGCCGAGGTTCTTGCGGTCCACCGCACTGGCGAGGCGCACACAATCTTCAATTCGATCGGCGTAGGCACCGGCGTGAGGATACAGTGCAATTCGCACCTTGGACTTGGCTGCGTGGTCGGCGAGGCTGCGCAACTTCTCCACCAACGGACCGTCCGTCCTGGCGGGTTCTCCCGGTCGCTTCCCGCCGACATAGAGCCAAATGATCGCGTCGCGCCCGGCCAGTTGAGTGATCGCACTCTCCAGGTTGGGATCGTGGGTGATCTCCCCCGGTTTCACCTGGATCCCGGTGTAGACGGGTGAGAATTCGATTCCTTCCCCGTCGACCGCGGCGAGCATCTCCGCAATCCTGGAGCAGCCGCTATAACCGATGCCCGAGTAGCCGAGGTCCTTTACCAGCTTGGCTTGTTGCGCGTAGGTCTTGGTCTGACCGTCGCGGGTGCCGGTGTCCATCGCGAAGAGTTTGCGTTCGGCGAGGGCCGGAGTTCCCAGGAGGGCAAGGACCAGCAGGGTAAGGGCGATGCGGATGGAGGTGGTGGTTCTCCGGTGTGCATTCATGATTGCGGAGTGAATTCATTGGAGCCCTGCATTTCAAGCCTCCAGCTGCCTCCAACCCGCTCTTTTGCAGGAATTGCAGGGGAAGGCCGCCCCCGACGTTACAATCGGGGTCGGTTTCTGTAGCCGAAATCCGTGGATCCTGCCGGAGAGGGCGGTATCCTTTCCGCATGAAAACGTCACGTTTCATCGCGAGGGTGTTCGGATTGACGGGAGTGATCTTGAGCATCGCGATCGTCGCGAGCGGGGGCGCTCTCATGGAGCGCTTGCTCGAGGCCATGAACGATCCAGGGATCCTCATCATGACTGCGAGCATGACCTTGCTCCTCGGGATCGCCATCGTGGTTGGTCACCATGTCTGGGACGGCAGTTGGCGGGTCGTGATTACCGTCCTTGGCTACCTCACGGTCCTGAAAGGATTCGTTCTGCTGGTCTGGCCATCCGCTCTGCTGGATATCTCGAATGGGATGTATGAGGGCGGAGTAATGCCGGCCCAAATTATTTTCGCAGTCGTCTTCTACGGGTGGCTGATGTGGCTGGGGTTCCGACCTCAAAAGGGAGAGCCCTCTCCCGAGTTCACGCCCTGAGTGACGATGGGCGCACTCGGATCCACGACTTACGGCGTCCGGCGGAACCGGTAAAAGAGCCGTGTTCGGTCGACGCTGTCGGTGAATTCAATGGTATTCCCTTCGGCCAAAATGTTCCCGAGCGACTCCCAGGTGAGCAGGTCCTCGCTCGTCTCGACTTCATAGCGGAAACCTGGCTCGGCGACTACCGTGAAGCTCAAGGTGGAACCATCGATGGTGAAAGTCGCAACCGGATCGACGGCGGCGCGACCGTTGGTGGCATCCGGGCTGGGCGCGGCCAGGGCCACGATTTGATCGTCCGCGCGCCCCATGGTTTTGTCCGCCGACTGTTGCCCAAAATCGACGCCATCGATCAAGTTCCCGTCGGGAGCGGAGAGGAGGATGCCCTCGCCTCCCGCGGCAAGCTGGAAGGCGGCGTGCAGGTCCCTGTGCACCGCCAGGTCGTTCTGGGTGGGCTCGTTGTCCGCCCAGACGAGCAGGAATCCGCCCACGGGAATGCTGAAGCCGGCTGGGATTTGAAACTTGTAGGGGTCGAGCGGGTCGTCGCTCAGGAACCAGCCCTCAAGATCGGCCGGGGTGGCGGTCGGGTTGAAGAGCTCGATCCAATCGTCGAAGTCGCCGTCGGCAGGATCGGCGAGGGCCGTTTGGTTGGAGGCCATCCATTCGTTGATCACCAGGGCCGGCCAGCCGCCATTACCGGTGAAGGTGACCGTGCGGGTCTCGCTGGCGATTTCGGTTCCCTCGGATCCGAGCGCGCGGACGACCAGCAGGTTGGGGCCGGGCTGCAGAACGAATGGCGCGCTCCACGAGCCCACCGACGCCCACGCCGGTTCCAGCGCGATCCCGTTCACCTCGATCGCGGCCGCGCTGACCGGAGCGGTGCCAGACAGCGTGATGGTCTGCTCACCGGTCGAACTGCCATTCGCCGGGGCGAGCACCTCGAACGGGACATTCACAGCGTTGAGTTGCGGCTGGATGAAGGCGGCGCGCTGGTCGATCCAGGAAGGCACGGAAAGGTTGTAGGGGCCGCTTGGAGAAAACGGCGAAGTGAAGCCAAGCCCCGCGGCGGCGTAGGCCCTCCGCTTTTCCTCGAGGATTCGCCTCACCAAACGGCTGGAAAAGAAAGTCCCGAGCGATTGGTCCATGGCCCGCCAATAGGACCGAACGAAGGCGGGCGTCTGGTACATCCTCCGGATGTTGGCATCGACGTTTCCGGGGAAGAGGGCCTGGTTGGTGGGGTCGTTGAAGACCCCGAGACCGACGTCGAAATCCCAAGTGAACTGCACCCACTTCCCGCCGTCCGGTTTATAGAGGTAGGTGTTCTTCCAGTTCGGATTGCCAAAGGCGTCCCAGTAAGAAGCCAGGTCGATCAGGGCAAAGGTGCGCATCCAGTTGTCCATGTCGATGATCTCCAGCAGGCGCTGCCCGTAGTCCGGGCCGGTGTCGTCCGCGCGCTGCATGAGATCGACGATGCTCGAGTCATCGAGCCGGGTGCGGCTGCCGCGCGCCCGGGCGCCGGTCGTCCAGCGGTAGCGCGCCTCGCGGATCCGGCCGTCCACCTCGAAGACGTCGATGACGTTGCGTACGAAGGGCCGAATGCGCGATCCACGGTCGGTGGTCTCATTGTCATTGCTCGTCTTGAAGAGCTCTCCCTTGTCGCCGGGGAAGTGCGAGTTGACAACGACCGCGTCCGGCTGCTCGGCATCATGGTAGATGCTGCGACGCCGGATCCCGTTCATGTAGAGGTAGATGTCGCGACGATGCAGGGTGGGCAGGTGCAGCTGGTCGGCGAACCAGTGCATGAGTTGCTCGCGCTGATTGGTCACATCACGCACCGGGTAATCGAAGGTCAACTTGTTCGCGCCGAGAATCTCCTCGTTGGAAGGCAAGACGACGTCATACGAGACCGAGCCGCTCAAGGGATGGCTGTGGGAGTCCTTGTTGCCTCCATAGTAGGCCCCCGCGGCATAAATCGCGCGCGCGTCATTGTAGATGAAGGTGATCGGGAATGGATCGTTGCTGCGGAACGGCTGCGCGTCCCAATCCGCCAGCGCCGCCTGCGTGATCCACATGCGATAGGTTCCGAACGAGGGGCCGCCCGCCGGGTCGCCGACACGGGCGAGGCATTCGCCCGCGGGCGGGAAGACCGATTCCGCCGGCGCCGCGTCGGCATCGCGGGCGATGATCTGAAAGGCGACCAGCGCTCCACCGGATTGGGCGGGAACGGTGGCCGAAAAGATGCCGTCGCCCGGCGAGAGGTCCGCGCCGAGCCCGTCATCGCGCATGGGGAGATCTGTTAGGGTCGTGGACGGATCGATGCGATAGCGCAACGTGACGGAACCCACCCCATTCGCATCCGCAACCTGTGCGAAGACGTCAATGGACTCGCCCGCACGCGGCAGGAGCGGGCGATGGGTTACGAGGTCAATGTGTGGCCCGGCGTTCGCGACTGCATGGCTGTTGGCTGCGCCGGGCGTGCCGAGGTTGGTGGGAAGTTCGAGACGGCCGGTGGCTTCGAGCCAGTTGCCCTTCAGCCTGATGATAAACTCGGGATGCCCGGCCAGCCAGCGGACGCGCGCCCGCAGGGTGGCCCGCGATCCCGCCGCCAGGGTCTGAGTGAGCGGGGCGCGCGCGCGGTTTGGTCCCGTGTCACCGCGCTTGGTCGCGACCAGGCGCAGCGAGTTCGCCCCTTCAAAGGCGCCACCCACTTCGAGCGTCGAGCGACGGTGGTTGCCCTGGAAAAACCAGCCTGAGGTCCCGCTCTCGAAGTTGCCATTGGGAACAATGTTGGAGCGTCCTCTGGGCAGCACTTCGACCTGGTCGACCAGCGCTTCGCCTGCCCCCAGCAGGAACATCTGCACTTGGTTGGCGGGCGCGCTGGCGTTGCCAAATGCGAGCGTTCCGAAGTACTCGACCGTTGTCCACGCCGCCTTGGCCGACTCATCGCTGTCCACCCAGTTCGAGGGGGCGAGCGAATCTCCCCCTGTGTCGACACGCTCCAGGGTGGCTCCGCGCCCATCGGCGAAACGATGCCAGCGGTCGGAGTCCACATAGGCGATGGCGTCCTCGGGAGCCAGCGCCCCGTCATCCGGGCGGGAGAGTTCCACCCGCTCGCCGGCGTCCGACAAGCTCCCGCTGTAGTTGCCCAGCACAAGGGTCGGATCGAGCGATGGGTGGTTCGTGAGAGTGCGCGCGCGGTCTTTGGCAATGACCAGGAACCCGCCCGCCGCGATCTGTGCCCCGTCCGGAAACGCGAAGGTGATCCCATCGGTGAAGGCCCACCCGGTCAGGTCCTGCACCCCGGCACCGCGATGATGAATCTCAATCCATTCGTCGGCGTCATCATGCGTCGGGGCGTGAAACATGAGTTCGTTGATCACCACCTGGGGCACCGACATCGCACGCAGGGGCGCATCGCTTCGCACGCGGGCGAAGGGAACGTCCGTCGCGGCGGCGGGGAGCAGCACCGCATCGAGCACCCGCGTGCCGCTGGGATCGGTCAGGTAAACTGCGTCGCCCTGCGAATCGAGGGCGAACCCGAGTTCGGATTCCACGAAGCGCAGCGTCCCGTGGGCGGGAATCGAGGTTGCCGGGGGGATGGTGAACAGCGCGCGAGTGTCGCGCGCATCGCTCAGCGTGCAGCCTGAGAGAATGACCGCGAAGGGCGCGGCGTTGCGCAATTCCAGGTAGTCCTCCAGGGGCAGATCGGAATTGCTCAGGACCCCGGAGACAAAGACGTGATCGAGATCGCCCGACGGGATCGGGTCCGCCTCCCCGGGCGAACCGCCGATGCTGTGGCTCGGCGCCCACGCGCGCGAATCGTCTTCGCCGTAGGAGGGGCGCGCGAGGATGAGCGAATGTCCTGCCCCGTCGGCAGCGGCCGGCCACGGGCCGCGGTCGTTGTAGTTGACCTCCTGGACGATGGCACCGGACGGTTTGCGCAGCCGGATGCGACCGCCCTCGTTGGGAAGATTGTTCGTCCACGGCCCCTGCACGTTCGCGATCCCAAACTCCGCCTCCACGTCTGTTGGAATGCGCGCGACGACGAGGTAGCCCTGCGCCGGCACCGACGCCCCATTTGGAAAGGTGAAGGCGATGTCGCCGCTGAGTCGCCAGCCAGCGAGGTCCTGCCGCCAGGGGTGGGAATTGTAGAGTTCGACAAACTCGATTTCGCGCGTGTCCATGCGCTGCGCGGGGTGGTAGAGGATTTCCGAAATGGCGATCCCACTCCGGCGCGAGGCCGGTCCGGGGGGCTCGTAGGTCAGCTCCTCTCGTGTCGGGAAGACGGGGATGTCGATGGTAACCACTGCAACGTCGGATTCGACGGAGCCGTTCGCATTGGTCACCCGCACGGTATAGTCGCCTTCTTGTACCCACTCAGCGGCAGTGAGGACCAGGCTTTCCGAGTTGGCGCCGACGATCATTGCGCCATCGAGGTACCACTGGTAGCCCAGCGGCACCGCGCCGCTCACACCGACCTCGATCACGATCTCCTCGCCGCCATCCCAGATGCCCTGCGGCTGCGAAGTGATGGTGGGCGGCTGGTCCGGATCGACGCTTTCCACCGCAAGCGTGAACCCGTTGATCGCCGACTGCGGCAGGCCAGCGGTGTTCGTTAGCTGAAACGTTCCGGTGGCGGTGGTGGTGATCTCGAACACCAGCGCAAAGGATTCATTGTCGACCAGCGGGTCCTGAAAGTTGACCGAGAGGGCTGACGGAGCCCCCGTTCCCCCGGTGACCGTCCACGCCTTGTCCGAGGGGTCGGTGGCTCCCGGGTCCCAAGCGTAGAGAGTGAAGACGTAGGCCTGAGCCGGGTTCAATCCGCTGAAGTCGAGGGTGAGTGCGCCAGTCGGGGTAGTCGCAATCAGGAGATCCTCGTAGAGGTGCTGGTAACTGTAGCCGGCGGGGTTCCCATCACTACTTCCCCGATTCCCCGGCGTGCCGAATCCGCTACTGGTGGTAAGGGTGACCGTTGTGGTGCCGGAGGTCACCACCGGATCGGTGGTGAAATTGGCGGTCGAACTAGTGCCTGCGTAGGCACTCGGCCAGAGGTCAAACCCCGCTTGATCATCCGCCACGAATTCGATCGAGAGGAGCTCCGTCTGCGCAATGACCGAAATCGCGCTGAGCCCAAAGCCTGTCAACGCAGCGGCGGCGATGAGGGTGGACGTTGCGCTCTCCATGGGGGGACAGAATACACGAAATGGGCCCGCTGTCTCCCAGCGACAGGGGAGCCCGAAACCCAGGGGCGAAGTGATCTTGGGCGTTGGCAGTGTCGAAGATTCAGGGCAGTCGCCGATCGCGGTCAGTTGGCAGGTGCTTTTTCACGATGAAGCGCCGGATCGACCACCGCCGCCATCGCCGCCACGTCGAGCGCGCCATCGAAGAATTTGCTGAGGTTGTCGGCCACGGAGTTCGCATCCCGGATGGCATCCGCGTGCCGGATCACGAGACAAGGGATCTTGCGATCCTCAATCAGGCCATGGACCTTTTGCAGCTGCTCTTTGAAGACCGCGGCCAAGTCAGCTTGTTCGAGCTTGGCACTTGAAAGATGACTATGGCGTGGTGAGGAATCCGCGCACTTTGGATTTGAATGCTGGAATTGAAGTTGAACTTTCTGTGGAGCTTGTGGGTTGCAACTTCACTCCAGCCGCAAGTGCCGTGGGCGAGTAGAACAGAGGCGGAAGGGGAAGTCCTTCCGCTACGACTGCACACTGCACACGTCCTCCTCCGGAACCGGAGGGACAATCGTGGCCTGGTCTTTGAGAATCTGTTTGGCAGCCAGCATTCCCGGACCGCCCATCACTCCACCCCCGGGGTGGGTGCCTGAGCCGCATTGGTAGTAACCGGCGATGGGTGTGCGATACTGATTCCAGCCGGGCGCGGGGCGGTTCAAGAACATCTGGGGGGTGAACATCTCGCCCGCAAAGATGTTTCCCTCGCTCAGCCCGACCACTCGTTCGATGTCCAGGGGGGTCACCACTTCGCGGTGTTCGACCAGTTTGCGGAACCCCGGGAAAAACTCTTCCAGCGTTTCCTCGACGGTATCACCGAGATTCTCCCGTTCAGCATCCCAATCGCTCTCCGCCAATTGGTAAGGCGTGTACATGACGAAGCACGACATGATGTGCTTGCCCGGGGGGGACATGTCGGGATCCACCGTGGACTGCACGCAGCAATCCAGGAACGGCCTGCGGCTGTAGCGGCCCGCCAGGCAGTCGGCAAAGGCCTCTTCGAGGTAGTCGAAGGAGGGGCCGATATTCGTGAATCCGGTGAAGGCCCTGGAGCGCCCGTTCAGGCCTGGAAATCTCGGCAAATCGGACAGGGCGAAATTCACCTTGGAAGCGGTCCCTTGAAACTTGAAATCGCGGATGGCCTGGACGAGGTCGGCAGGCAGGTCATCCGGGTCGACCAACTGCATGAAGGTGCGACGGGGATCGAGGGCGCTCACCACAATCGGTGCCTCGATGTGGGTGGAGTCCGCAAGACGGACGCCGATCACCTTCCCGTTTTCATAAACCACATCGTTCACCCCGGCCTTGGTGCGAATGGTTCCTCCCAAGGACTCGACCGCGCGGGCGAGGACCTGGGTGAACTCGCCGTTCCCACCCTTGTGGAATCCCCACTCGCCCTGAATCCCATCGTATTCACCGAGTTTGTGGAAGAGCCAGATCAGCCCGGATTCCTTGGACCGTGGCCCGGCCTTGGTGCCGATGATGCCGCTTGAGGCGATCATCGCTTTGAGCAGATCGCTCTCCAGGTAGTCATCAAGGATTTCCGCCGCGCTGCAAGTGGCGAACTTTTCGATCATGGCCCTGATGTCCGCGGGCAGGTCCTCGAGGTATTGATTCAGGGTGGCCATCTCCGCGAGGTCGGCCGGATCCTGGCTCTCGCTGTTGGGCGGGATCTCATCGACCAGGGGCTTGAGCGCGTGACATACCCGATCAATGAGATGATTGAGGTCCCGATAAGCCTCGGCATCCTCGACGGAGTGGCGGGAGATTTCGTGAAAGTTGAGATCAGAATCGGGGCCCAGGAGCAGGTATTCACCATCCAGTCCCGGTTGAAAGGTGTTGGTCATCGGCAACACCAGGAGGCCGTGCGAGACCAGGTCCAGATCCTGCACGATGTCCGGACGCAAAAGGCTGAGCGCATAGGAGAAAGTCGTGAACTTGTATCCCGGAACCAACTCCTCGGTGATGGCCGCGCCCCCAACCATCGGGCGTTGTTCGAGAACCAGGGTCTTCAGCCCCGACTTCGCAAGATAGGCAGCGTTGATCAACCCATTGTGGCCACCACCAATGACGATGGCATCATACTGTGGGTCCTTCTTCAATGTGCAGTCCTCCCGGTTGGCCGTTGGGTTTTGCGAGGTGGATTGAAAAATGGCATTCGCTGCACCTTGGCCAGCACATTCCGAGGTTTTCGAATGACCGCTATTTCGAGGTCCACTTCCGTTCCTGGTTGCGCCAGCTCGTTGGGCAGCTTGGCAATGGCGATCGGCTTTTTCAGAAGTGAGGAAAACAGGAAACTGGTGGCGTAGCCGGCGTAGTCCCACACCCGCTTCCCCCGCCGATAGATGTTCCTGGTCGACTCGCAATAAAGTTCATGGCTGGGCGGCATGATGCCCGCTTCCTTGTGTACCCGTTCGTAGTCATGCCAATCGATGCTCAAGCCGACCGTCACCCACCGGTTGGTCTGCTCATTGATTTGTTGTTCAATTGCGGATCGTCCGATGAACTCGCGCTTGTCGGTTGCGAGTTTTCGAAACATCCAACTCCAACCAAGTTCGACCGGAGTTTCACGCTGTTCATCGACCCAGGCGAAGCGCGACGACTGGAAGTCCACGTCGAGCAACAACAAGCCCGCTTCGACCCTTGCCATCTTCAAGGCATCGAGACCGATGGGCGTGATGTTGTAGGCCTCTCCCGCCTTGCTCAGGCCCTGCCAGATTCGATCCGCCTGGTCGGCGGGAATCCAAAGTTCATAACCGAGATCCCCCGTATAGCCGGTTCGTGAAATGAGGGCCGGGCAGCCATCAATATCAGTCTGAGCCAACTCGAAATAGCCCAGTTCATCCGCCGCCCTGGTCAATTGCGAGACCACGCTGAAGGAGTGGGGTCCCTGGACCGCGAGGATTCCGTAGTCGCTGGAAATGTCCTCGATCTCAACCCCCTGGATCGCGAGTTGGGAAGCGGTGGATCGGAAGTATCGCAAGGTGGGTTCGGCCGCCGTGAGCCAGAATTCCTCTTCGGCAACCCGCAGGATCACGCCGTCCTGCAGGACAAATCCGTGCGGGTCGCACCAGCAGGTGTAGTGGGCGGCCCCTACTCGACATTGCGCGACGTCGCGAACCAACACCGCCTGCAGAAACCGGACCGCGTCCGGACCCGTGACGCGATACTTGAACAAGGGGGAGGTATCAAACACCGCAACCGAATTGCGAATGGCATAGTATTCGGCAGTGGTGGAGTACTGGTAGCGCGGTGCGGCCAGGTAGCCGGACCAGTGCTTCCAGATTCCCGTCTCGTTGAAGGGCGCGAGGCTGTCATGGAACGGCGTTGTCTTGGGCTTTGAGTTGTGCAAGGTCATCGTGGGGAGCGCGAGTTCATGATCCTCGCGCCGATTGGTTTCCAGTGAGAGTTGGTCAGGCATGCGGGGGGCCAGCAGCAGCACCGAGCAG
>JAYGGC010000155.1:0-27887 GCA_046581525.1 Roseibacillus sp.
CTCAGGCGAGGGGGTCTGACTCCACCATTGTCCACGGAAGTCCGCAGGTGTTGAGGTGATCCATGAAGGGATCGGGATCGAACTGCTCCATGTTCCAGACCCCCGGTTTGAGCCACTGCTGGTCGAGGATGAGCTTGGCGCCGATCATGGCAGGCACGCCGGTGGTGTAGGAGACCGCCTGGGAGCCCACTTCCTCGAAGCACTTGGCGTGGTCGCAGATATTATAGAGGTAGATCGTCCTCGCCTGGCCGTCCTTGACGCCGCGGACGATGCAGCCGATGCAGGTCCGGCCGGTGGTGGTCACTCCGAGCTGGCCGGGATCGGGGAGAACCGCTTTGAGAAACTGGAGCGGGATGATCTCGCTCCCTTGGTAGTTGACCGGGGTGATCGCGGTCATCCCCACGTTCTGGAGAACCTCGAGGTGCTTGAGGTAGCTCTCGGAGAAGGACATCCAGAACTGGGCGCGCCGAATGGTGGGGAGGTGGCGGGTGAGTGATTCCATCTCCTCGTGATACATGCGGTAGATGGAAAAGGTGCCGACTCCCTCCGGGCAGGTGAAGGAGCGTTGGCTGGAGAGGGGTGGGGTTTCCACAAATTCTCCGTTCTCCCAATGCCGACAGGGTGCGGTGACCTCGCGAATGTTGATCTCAGGATTGAAGTTGGTGGCAAAGGCCCGGCCGTGATCGCCGCCATTGACGTCCACGATGTCGAGTTCGTGGATCTCGTCGAAGTGATGCTTGGCGGCGAAGGCGGTAAAGACGCTGGTCACGCCGGGATCAAAGCCGGAACCGAGGAGAGCGCAGAGCCCGGCCTGGGCAAAGCGTTCCTGGTAAGCCCACTGCCACTTGTACTCGAACCGGGCGACATCCGGGGGTTCATAATTTGCGGTGTCGAGGTAGTGGACGCCTGCTTCGAGGCAGGCCTCCATGAGGGAAAGGTCCTGGTAGGGCAGGGCGACATGAAGGAGAAGGTCGGGTCTCAGGATGCGAAGAAGGGCGACAGTCTGGGCGACGTCGTCAGCATCGACCTGGTGCGTGGAAATCTCGCGGCCGGTGCGTTGCCGGACCGAGTCCGCGATGGCGTTGCATTTCGAGAGCGTACGGGAGGCGAGCGCGATGTTGGCGAACGTCTCCGGATGCTGCGCGCACTTGTGAGCGACTACACTGCCGACCCCGCCGGCTCCGATGATGAGGACGTTCTTCATGCTGGGTGCGGGCGGTAGTTGGCGAAGAGCGTTCGCTTGGTCAATGTCAATCTCCAGGGCGCGCTGACAAAACCGAAGGGTCACGGCATTTCATTTCGCGACACCAATGAACGAAGGTCGCAAGAGCAGGGTCGGCGGCTGGGTGACGATGTGCGTCTTGTTAGGATTGGGAGGAGTCTCGATCTATTTCAAGCCGTTCGCTCCAGGAGAGTCCCGGCCCGAAGAGGAACTGACTCGCGGGGAGTTGTCGCGAATCGCATTCGCCTTGCGACACTATCGACAATTCGCCGGATGCTATCCCAGTGAAGGGCAAGGGTTGTAGGTTCTCGTCGCGCAGCCTGAACGCGAGCCCCTGCCGAAACGTTGGGAGCAGATCCTGCGGGAGGTGCCGCGCGATGGATGGGGACATGAGTTTCGCTACGCGGAGGTGACGGAGAGCGATGAGTTTGAGCTGCAGTTGAGCTCGGCGGGAGCGGACGGGGAGTTCGGGACGGGGGATGATCTGACGGGGAGCCGCTTCGTGCTGAGGCAGGCGATTGAGAATCCAACATCAACAACCAACAACGTAGGAATCAATGAAGACAGTCACGAGTAAGCCGGGTGCCAACGATGCGCGGGGATTCAGCCTGTTAGAAATGGTGATTGTGCTTGGGATCATTGGACTGATCCTGGCCGCCGCCGCAGGACTGGGTGGAAAGATGATCACGGTCGGGAAGATCAAGACGACCCAGGCGCGCCTGCTCACCCTTCGCGCCCAGTTGGCCGCTTACCAGGTGCTCGCAGGTCACTATTCGACCGAGTGGCAGGGCTTGCTGGCCCTCGCGGAGAAACCCAGGGTCACTCACCCCCGTGCCCCGTGCCTGGGAGCGCCAACAGAGGAAGCTCCCCCGCGATGCCTGGGAAAGGGAGTATCTCTACAAGTTTCCGGGCACGGAGGAACCGGAGGTGATCTCGGCCGGCAAGGACGGGTTGTTTGGGACGGAGGATGATCTCTCCTCACAGGCGGAGTAGGTGAGTGAATGGGCGGCCGATCGATCCCCGTAGGGTCTACGATGGCGCGTGTGGAGAAACCGACCACAGCTGGGAGAGCAACCATGACGGTGGGGCCGTGGATGCTCCCTGATCCGATCATGGGAGCTGGGGAGGCGGAGAATTGAAGCTAAGGGGCGTATGATCAGGGAGGGGGCCGTCATCTTGGATTTCTCAATTATTTGGTTCTGGGGGTGGATTCTGCGGATTTTGCTTCCGTTCTGCGCCTCTCAGAAGCATAGGGCCCTGCGTCACGCGCCTTTCGGGAAGAAGGAATCCTCATTTTTTGGGGACAACTTTTCAGTCGAAAGGCGTTTCTATCGCTGTAGATTACCCACCAAAACTGAGTATTGTTAATGAAAGTGAATAAAGAGCGTCGGAATCGTCGGTCCCGTGGGGTTCGAGCCTTCACCCTTCTTGAAATGGTGATTGTCCTGGGGATCATCGCCTTGATTCTTGCCACCGCGATCGGCCTCAGTGGCGGATTCATGGGGTTGGGGCGCATTACCTCCACGGAAGGAAAGCTGCAGCGGATCTCAGGTGCGCTGATGAGTTACCGGACGCTCGCTGGGCACTATCCGTCGGAGTCACAGGGATTGCAGGCGCTTGTCGAGCGTCCCACCTCGGCTCCGGAGCCGAGGCGGTGGGAGAAGTTCTTCGATGAAGTTCCGAAGGACGCCTGGGATCGAGAGTTTATCTACAAGTATCCTGGGACCAAAGACCCCAATCGCCCTGAGGTGATTTCCAAAGGGAAGGATGAAGAGAACTCCTCCGATGACATTAGCAGCCAGGATCCGAAGTAAGCCCGCAGAGTCCGGACGGCGGGGGGGCTTCACCCTCCTCGAGTGCGTTCTGGCGATGAGCCTGATGATGATGATCATCGGGATCGGGTTGATCTTCTATTTCAACGCAGGGGACAAAGAGATCCTGCGCAGAGGAGCGATCTCGATCGAGTCGATGTCCTCGAGAGCGCACGCCATGTCGGTCATGCACCAGAAGCCGTTCTGGATTCGCTTCGAAGAGGACAAGGTGGTGCTGGTGGGGGCGGATATCCGCAGCAAGCCCGAGATCGAGCCTGGCGGCCCGCCGGCTTGGCTTGAGGATGGGGAAGAGGAAGAAACCAATGAAACCGTTTACGAGACCTGGGAGGGCGATGCGATTGTCTCGATCCGCCGATGGGGCACGCGGGACAATGCCTGGATCCGTCCCGAGAAAGGCGAGTTTCACATCTGGCACTTTCAGAGCACAGGCTTATGCGAGCCGATCTCGATCAAGCTGGAGACCGAGAAGAGCTGGCTCATCCTTCATATGAATCCGCTCACCGCGCGGATCGATGATGAGGAAATGGAGATTCAATAATGACCGGAGTCCAAACAACACGTCGCGACGGATTTGTCCTCCTGGAGGTCGTCCTGGCCCTGACCTTGTTTGGCATGGTCGGAGTTTCGCTGCTGATTGCGCTGGAGGACATCGGAAACGTGGCGCGCAATGTGCGGCGCGAAGCGCAGATGACGAGGATCCTCGACAGCGAACTGCGGAAGTGGATGTCGATGCCTCAGATCGAGGAAGGGGAGGAAACGGCGGATCTCGACGAAAAACAACAGTTGGAAGTCACGGTCACCGTCCGGCCCCTGGAGGAGGTGGTGGACGAGCAGCGGATGACCAATATGGACGGGCGGCTGCTCCAGCAGATGTTTCACATCGAAGCAGTCGCGAGTTGGTACGAAGATGATCAATGGCACGAGATGAGAGCCGAAACCTGGCGCTATGCGAGACTCTACCAACAGTAAGGCCCGGGGCCGTCGCGGTTACCTGCTTCTGGAGGTGGTGCTTGCACTCCTCCTGGCGGGACTGTTGCTGGGCGGGGTGATGAGTATTGCCACGGGCGCCTTGCAGGTCTCGGAGATCATTGCGCAGGACGGACGCCGCCACCTCACGCAGGAAGCCTTCCTGAATTTCTTGGGCCGGAACCTGGCCCAGCTTCCAGGGAACGCGGAGTTGGACCTGACCCATGAAGACGCAGGTTCCCACTTCCTGAGCGACCTCACCTTTCAAAACGTGCCAACCTCGTTCTCGTGGTCTGGTCAGACCATCTCCGCGGAAGCCGTCCAGATCTCCACGGTGCGGCGGCGCGGGGGCGATCTTGATATTGTCCTGCGCTACTACGAGGACCCCATTCTCGATGACAGCGATTCCACGGCCAACGTGAACGCGGAGCCCGTGGCTGAGATCACCCTCCTGCGCGACATCTACTGGTTCGAGTGGTGGGCCCGCGACGGCAGGACCCTGGACTATACCGAGACCTGGGACGTGCGCGGACGATTGCCGGTGCAGATGGAGTTACGCCTCAAGTTCGATCAAAACTCAGAGGAGATCGTGCACCATTTCTGGCTCCCGCCGAAAGTGAATCCAGAAACCATCGTGCGCTCGCAGCGCAGAGCCGCACCGCAGCCCAGGGGAACGCAACCTGGTGGCGGACGGGGAGGACGCGGCGACCGTCCCGGAGGCGACCGTCCCGGAGGCGGTCGGACCAACACAGACCGCCCGCCGATTCCCCGGCCGGGAGGTGGAGGGGGAGGAACCACCCGCCCAGGGCCTCCAATCCCAGGACAATGAGAACGAACCAGTCACCAGCTCCAACGCGCGGGAGGCGCGGCAGTTCGCTGATCGCGGTCTTCTGGCTGATGTCCATTCTCAACCTGGCAGTCTTCACGACCATTCAACTGCTGAAGTTCGAGAGCGATCTTGTGGTCGCGCAAGTGCACGGGACCAAGGCGGGGCAGATGGCGGAAATGGGAATCGCGGTGGCAGCCAATCCCGTGGCGGAGCGGGGCGATTTCGCGCTCCTGGAGCAAATGTTTGAAGGGGGATTGTCCGGCTTCCGCGTGACAATCGAGTCGGAGGGTGCGCAGTTCAATATCAACTCCCTGCTCCAGGATCGGGGCGATGGAGCGCCGCCGGACAAGTCTCTCTTGCGGGAGCTTTTCGTGGAGTGGGGCCTTGAGTCCGACCAGGCCCAGGAGATCGTCGATGCCCTGGTGGATTGGATTGACGGAGACGACCTCGAGGAGCTCAACGGCGCCGAGTTCCCGGACTACGACGAGATGGGCTACCGCAATCGCCCCTATAATCGACCGTTTTACTCATTGGATGAGATGAGGCTGGTGCGCGGGATGGACATCCTGGAGCGCGTCTATCCGGACTGGCGGGATTGGTTCACAATCTGGAGCAACGGGGGGCTGGATGTGAATGAGGCCCAGCCGGAGTTGCTCGCCCGGGCTGCGGAGGTCACCATCGATGAGGCCATGGCGATTCAGGACCGGGTCCTGGGGCCGGACCAGGAGCGGGGCACCGAGGACGATCTCCCATTTAATAGTATCACCGAGGTCATGGATTTGTTAGGCATCTCGGACATTCAACGGATCATCGTGGAGCCCCGCCTGACAGCCAATGACCCGACCACCCGGATCGAGTCGACGGGCTGGTCTGGCGACACGAAGCGGCGGATCACGCTCATTGTGAGAAACCGGACAGGGCGACCGTCCATCCTCGAGCGCAGGGAGGAATTAGTACCATGAGTGCGAAGTCGAAGAAGAAGAAGGGCGAGAAGATCCTGTTGTTACCCGGCGCCAATGGCTGGGAGGCATGGAAGGGCATTAATGGGGGAGGGTTGAATCTCGTGCTCCGCACCGAGGAGCATCTCGCTCTCGATGTTGCGGGAATACCTGCCGGGGACTTGGCGATGGCCTTCCCGGTCCGGGACGTCTCGGCGTTGCCATTCCGTGCGCCGACCGGAGACGATGCGCTGCTCAATGACATGGCAGACATGCACCTGGAGCGACTTGGGATGCGGCCCAACATCGATTCCGGGGTGCTCAGTGACTTTTTCAAGGTGGGAACGCGGGGAGAAGAAAGCCTGGTGTTGCCGGTCGTCCTGGCGCCTCCTCCGGAAGGGCACCTGCCCAGGCGCGCACCCCAGAGCTTTGATATTTCAGCTCGTTGTCTTCCCCTGCCCTCGGATGGAGTGGTGATCTGGCGCGAGTTGGGCCGCTGGGCCTTCGCGCTGGCGGAAGAGGGACAGCCTCTTCACTTCCAAGCCTTGGCTTCGACCAATCTTGGAGAAGACGCCGGTCGCGAAATCCGGCTCACCCTTTCGCAGCTCCAGATGCAGGGATTGATCGAGAGTGTGCCGAGACATTGCTTCGTGTGGGTTGCGGACGAAGAGGCCGCGCCCACTGCCGAGGAACTGGGAGCGCTGGGCATCGGATTCGGAGGGACCGCTACCGTGGCGGCCAAGCCGGCGCCCGTCCTTCCGGCCAAGATGAGCCAGTTGCTGCCCGCCGATGTGCGCGCTGAACGGATGGCCAAGCGGCAGAAACAGCAGGCGATCATGATGGTCGCGGGGGTGATCCTGGCTTACGTGGGTGTCATTGCCTATCTCACCATTACCTTGCTCAACGCCAACAAGAAGGCCGATCAGGCGCAGGCAAAGTTCGAGGTGATTCAGCCGGAGGTGTTCGTGATCCAGGATCACAAGCTGAAGTGGATGGAACTGCGCCCGATCGTGGAGCAAGAATACAACCCGGTCGAAATTCTCTGGCAGTGCGCCAAGGCACGCCCGGATGCCGGACTCCGTCTTACCCGCTGCGACATTCACAACCAGCTGGACGTCACCTCAGACGGCAAGACCCGGCTGATCCGGACCATTCGCCTGCAGGGTATGGCGGACGACCTGGGGCAGGTGAATACCTTCGATGAGAACGTGAATAAGAGCACTGCTCTTCGGAACTACAGGTGGACCACCCCGCCCCCCCAACAGACAAAGGATGGGCGCTGGAGCTTTGCCTATGATGCAATCTTCATTGAACCCCTAGAGAATCAGTAAGCCGTGAGTGATCGAGAAAAACGCCTCCTCTTCTTCCTCCTCATCGTCGGGTTCCTCATCGTGAACGCGGTGGTGGTGAAAGTGTTTTATCTTCCCAAGCTCAAGGAGGCGCGGGGCAGGGAGCTTAACATGAACAATGCTTACCAGCAGGCCATCATTGACCTCGAAGATCAGGAATCGCAGCGCAGCGAAATGGATTGGCTGATGAAGTATGAGCCCCAGGCCACCACGCCGCAGAAAGCGCAGACCGACTTGGAGCAGCTTGCCAATCGCGAGGCGCAACGCCGCGGGTTGACGGTGAATGACACCAAGCCGATGACCGCGGTGGCGCACCCCAGCCTCTTTTACCATCGCGCCCGGGTGGAGGTCGAAGTGAGCGGCCGCGAACAAGTTCTCTATCAGTGGATGGACCGTCTGAATTCTCCCCCCGATTTGCGATCCGCGACCATGATCCGAATGAACCCGAAACGCGACGACGATACCCAGGTGGACTGCCTGGTGGTCCTCGAACAGTGGTTCGTGCCAAAGAAGGCCGGAACGCCTGACGCCTGAACGTTGAAACGAAAAACAGCCATGATCAAAACACGCACGCAATTGATCCCCCTCGCCGCCGCAACGCTCCTGGCGGTGACGATGGTGCCCGCCATTTCGGCGGTTCCCAGGAAGCAGCCCCTGGGGCGCTACGCGGAGCTCTGGACCAAGTCCCCGTTTACAGTGCCTCCCGAAGTGGTCGTTCCTGATGCGGAGGAAGACAATCCGCTCGATGACTACACGCTGGCCGGTGCCTGTGAGATGAAGGGCGGCTGGTTCGTGGTGTTGATCAACAAGAAGGAGCGCGACAAACGGGTCCGCATCCGGCCCGGGGTGGAGAACGATCAGGGCTTCCAGGTGATCAATGTCCAGAACGGCAGTGGATATATGGAAACCAAGGTCGAGATCCAGACCCGCAGTGGCAAAAAAGGGACGGTCGAGTACGACAAGAAATTCATCGTGTTGAGGAAGGCCACCCCTCGCGCGCCGCTCGTAAGGGGCGCCAAGCCGGGGCAAAAGCCCAGAACCAAGCCCCCGATTCCCGGCCAGAGGACGACTCGTCCGCCCACGCCCAGTAGCAGTTCGAGCAATCGCCCCTCCCGCGTCCGCCGGGTCCCCAATCCCCCCTCCAGATAGCAATTTTCCTACCAGTCATATGAGTCGAACCATCATTCTCAGCCTCTTGCTCGCCCTGCCGCTCGTGGCCCAGGACAAGCCCCCCGTTCCCAAGCCCCCGGTGCCTGCTCCGGCGAATCCGGCCGGGAACCCGGCCAACCCGGCGAACGAGCCCGCCAAACCTGCCGATCCGGCCAAACCTGCCGATCCGGCGGCGCAACCGGTGATTCCTCCGATTCCGGGGCTGGTGCCCCCTCGTCCCGCCGCCAATCCCGATCCCAACGATCCGCCTCCCGCCCCTGCTCGCGCAGCCATTCCGGGAGCGCCCGATCCGAATCTTCCCGCCACCCTCAATGCCGCCAATCTCACGGGGCAGGACGTCGCGGAACTCTACCATCAGTATACCGGCAAACGTGTGCTGGTGAGTCAGGAAGCGGCCTCAGGGGAGATCTCCTTTATCGTTCCGGGTCAGATGACCTATGCGCAAGCAGCTACCATCATCGAGATGAAGCTGGTGATGGAGGGATTTGAACTGGTGCATGTTGACGACGATCCCGGCTTGATGAAGTTGGTCCTGGCCGCGTCGCAAAACGGAGTGAAGGCGCAGGGACCACCGGTGGTGGACAATTTCGATGACCTCAACGTTTCCGCGGACGGCTTTGTGACCTACGTGATGGAACTGGAGTTTCTCAAGCCGGATGATGCGCTGCGTGCCTTCCAATCGGTGGTGCAGCAATTCGGTTCCGCCGGGACGGTGGCAGCGGTCCCGAATGCGGGGGCGGTTATTATCTCGGGCAACCTGCCGCTGGTCAAGATGCTGGTGAAGCTCAAGGAGCGCATTGATGTGCCCTCGGCCCAGGTGGCCACCAAGTTCGTGGAGGTGACCTATGCCGATGTGGAGGCACTCGCCGACAAGCTGAACGATATCTTCAACAACCAGCGCCAGACGCAGCAGTCCGCGCGGGTGCAGCGGACAGTGGCCCCGGGTTCGACTCCGCCCATTCCGACCAACACGGCCAACGCGGCCAACGCGGCCAACGCGGCCCAAAACCGTGGCGGATCGGCAGGGGAGGAGACCCCGATCCATATCCTCCCCCAACTCCGCACCAGCCGCATCTTCCTGATGGGCCGTCCGGTCGACATCATTTTCGTGGAGGGCCTGATCGCGGACTTCGATGCGCCAAGCTCGAAGCGCAATTTCCTGCGTCGCAAGTTGAGCTACCTGCCGGTGACTGAGTTCCTTCCCATTGCCGCAGATGCCTTGGAGCGGACCCTGGAGACCAGCACGGGAGCAGGTGGGGGCGGGGCGCGCCGCAACGCCAGTACCACAGGCCGGAACTCCAATCTCCAGCAGCGGACCCAATTGGGCAACCGGAACACCGGCGGACAAACGGGGGGGACCGGAGGCGGATCACGGGCGCAAATCACGCAGCAGAACTTCCAGACCGCGCCCGAGTCGATCCTGATCGGCAAGACCCTTCTGGTCGGCGACAATATCTCCAATAGCGTGGTGGTCAACGGGCCGCCGCATCACATCGAGATCGTCGAGGAACTGGTGAACCAGTTGGACCAGCCGTCCGAACAGGTTGCGATCACCGCCGTGTTCGCGCGTTACGACCTTGGAAAGGACCGCAGCTTCGGAGTGGATCTCGCGCAACTCCTCTCTGGAGGACGTGACTTCTCGGGCGCCATTCAGAATCGCAACGGAGTTCCCTCCGTGATCGATCCCAACACCCTGGTGGACTTCACCAATCTCCTCGGAGCGCCGGGTGCGACCGCCGCGGGTCTCTCGGCCTACGCCGTGATCGGTGACAACTTCGGGCTCTTTGTGAATGCCCTGGAGGCGAACCGGAATTTCACCGCGATCTCGCGCCCGACCATCTTTACCACCAACAACGGGGTGGCCCGGATCAGTTCCGGTTCACGCATCGCAGTGCCGACCAGCACCTTCCAGGGAGGAGCCACTGCGGGAGGCTTCTCCACCAACGTTGAGTTTCGTGATATCGTGCTCGAATTGGAAGTGCGCCCGCTGGTGAACTCAGCGGACGAAGTGACGCTCGAGATTTCGCTGGTGCGGGACAACATCGGCGAAAACCGGGTGATCCAGGGCTTCGGGGAAGTTCCGGACATCGACACCGATGAGATCTCCACCACGGTGACGGTCCCGAACAAATCGACCATCGTGTTGGGCGGACTGATCACCGAATCCGATACCCAGTCGGGATCGGGAATCCCATTCCTGAGCGCGATTCCGATCCTCGGGAAGTTGTTCGGAACGAGTAGCAAGGACATCCTCCGCGAGGAACTCGTGATCCTGATTCACCCCTCGATCTTGTCGAACCATCGGCAGCTCGAAGGCTACCAACGGGAGTATGACGCCAAGAGCAGGGTGGCGCCCAGGGCCCGCGCTTCGGTGGAGGGCAGCGGGGTCCTCCCGGCCCGCGGCGAGTATAATCCAAATGTGGGGAGGGCGATTCCGGTCCAGCCCAATGCCGCCAGAGGCACGATGATGACCTCTCCAACCCACCGTGCGATGCGGAATAAGCGTCGCCGCTAGGGGCAAGGGGCTGAAACTACTGGCACGTCAGGCGGGCTGGGCTACGGTTCTTGACCCAAAAACCGGGCGCTTGCCATGCCGGACGGAAGTGGCTTCATTAGCGCCCCACGCAATCCCACGCCATGGCAGAACCATCCATCCAAGACGAAGAACCCAAGCCTACCGAAATCACGGCCAAGGACCTCCCCAAGAACCTGAGCGACCTGATGCTGAAGGCGGATGCCGCGATCGAGCAGTCGAACCTGAGCTACGCCGTGAAGCTGCTCGGGTCGGTTTTGAAGATTGAGCCCGGATTTCTGGAAGGACGCAAGAAGCTGCGGGCTGCCGAGATGGCGATCGCGGGTCCCCCGAAGAAGAGGGGGCTCTTCGGCGCAACCGGACTGGGGCTCGGCAAGCTCAAGAGCCTGTCCAAGAAAGACCCGGTGGCAACCTTGGAACTGATCGAGAAGGAACTCGAGAAGGACCCCTACAATCCGAGCACCAATGACCTGCTTTTCGACACCGCGCTCCGGGCCAACATGCTCGATACCGCTGCCTTTGCCCTCGAGACCGTGCGCAAGGGCACTCCGGAGAATACCAAGCTCCTCCACAAGTTGGCGGAGTTCTACCTGAACCGCGACATGCCGGAGTATTCCGCGAAGGTATACAAGGAAATCTGCAGTCAGGATCCCACCGACACCGATGCAATCAAGGGGGAGAAGGATGCCATCGCGCGCCACTCGATGACCAAGAGCCGAAGTTCGACGGGCGAGTTCCTGGTCAAGGATGAATCCGAAAGACTCGAGCATGAGAAATCAGCCCGAGCCGCGATGACGCGCGACCAACTTGAAGACAAGCGCGATCAACTCATCGAGGAATACACCGCGGACGTCAACAACATCGAGGTGGTCAAGAAACTCGCCGACGTTTACGAGCAGCTGGAAGATTGGGCCATGTCGCACCAGATGTTTGATTGGGCGCACGGACTCTCCAGCGGGGACGTGGCGCTCAAGCACAAGGCGGCCTACATGAAGGACCGCGCCGCGGATGAAGGGATCAAGGAATTGCAAACCCGCGTGCGGGACAATCCGGATGACGAGGAAGCCCGGGCGCAATTGGAAGAAGTTCAGAAGACCCGGGTGGCGGAGCAGGTGGCAGAGCGGACCAAGCGGGTGGAGCAAAACCCGACCGATCCGCAGTTGCGCTATGATCTCGGCCTGGCCCTCTACCACGCGGGGGACTACAGCGAGGCGATTCCGCATCTTCAGCAAGCCACCCGCAATCCGCACATCCGCACCCGAGTCTTGCTGCTCCTGGGCCGCACCTTCGATGCGAAGGGGATGAGCGATATGGCCGTCAAACAGCTCTCAGATGCCAATGCGGATCTGCACGGGATGGACAACATCAAAAAGGAAGTCCTCTACGAGCTTGGTCTCATCCACGAAAAGATCGGCGACCAGACGGCCGCCCTCGATTGTTTCAAGCAGATCTATGAGGTAGACTACGGCTATCGTGATATCGCCAAGCGGGTGGAAGATTCCTACACGGATTAAAGATCGGCCACCGCAAGCGGGACGGGATTTCAGGGTCCTCCCTGGAGACTGCGACGCTCGACGTCGCGCATGCGCCTGGTGCGCTCCTAAAACTGGTCCAGGGCGTCCACGCAGAACCGCGTCCAGGATTCAAGGGAATCGTAGAGCGGTCCGCGCAGTTCCTCCACTGAGCGGAATTGGAGATCAGCGAGGGCGTCTTCGCGCGCGCTGACCTTGTCGTCGGCCAGGTCAAAGAGGTGGACCACGCCGAGGTGGACCTGGCCCACCGGGTTGCTGTCATCGTTGAGCAGGGCGACGATGCGTTGCGAGGGCTTGCTGTTGAGAGTGAGCTCCTCCTCGATCTCGCGCTCCACGCCGGCCATGTAGGTTGCGTGGCCGAGGTGGTCTTCGCGTTCGTCGACCGGATTAATGTGGCCACCGATCCCGAGTGATCCCTGGGCGTGGAGCCGGCTCTCCCCGCCTGACTTGCCCCGGATGTAATGAAGGTAACGGTTGCCGTGCCGGAAGAGGGCGTAGGGGATGATCTGCTTGTGGCTGGGATCCTCCTCGGCCGCGGCCCGATCCATGAAGAAGTTGTTGGCCGGGTCGAGCAGGGAGGGGATGTACCGTCCGGTCTCGGTGGAGAGCCCCTGGAAATCACCCAGCTCGTCAAAGAGGCTGCGCGGAACGACCAGGATCTGTTCGCCATCGTACTTGGACATGGAGCAAGCTGCGCCTGAACGGCCTGAATTCGAAACTCTAAATTCGAGAGAGGAGAGATTCTAGGATCTCCCCTCGCTCTCGCGGACGAACTGGAGAACCCGGTCGTCGTCATCCCCGGCCGCCCAGACCACCCGCAAAAAGTCGGCGGGGTGGATGTCGCCATGCTCGCGGAGGAATTTGCGGTCCCCGCCGCAGCAGTACATCAGGTCGGGATCGAGTTCCCCCCGGAGCTTGGCCCGGGCCTTGGTAATGAGGCGGGGGAGGTAGGGGACTCCGTCAAGAAGGTCACCGAAGCTTGGGAGGTCATCCCGGGTGATCTCACGGTCGCTGTGTTGGCCACCTTGGGCAACTTTCAGGAAGTCTCGGCGAGCAGCCGCGATGAGGAGGGCGGTGCTGGCATCGGGGGCCTGTTCATCGACCAAATCCTCGACGAAATCGAAGAGTTCGCGGGGCTTATAGCCAATTTCCCGCAGAAAGCGGAGATCGTCTTCTGAGTAGAAGTTCAGGAAGTCCCCATCGCCTCCCTGGTAGCGTTCCACGCAGCGCTGAAAGAGAGCCCAAAATCGCTCGTTCCAATTCATGGGCGGCAATTGAGGGTCCCCCCGGGACTCTGTCAACGCTTGACTCCTGTTTGACATATACCGGGAGCGATTCATTATCTGCAAACTAATGAAAGTGAGGAGGAACATAATGATGGGTGCCATGCTGGGCATGCTCACGTGTGCTCTGGTCTCGTGCGAGGACAAGGCCATGGCTGCCAGCATCAGCGCACAGAAGGCCGAAATCGAAGCGCTGCAATCCGAGGCGGGCCGCCTCAGGGATGAGCTGGGAGAGGAGCCCGAGGGCAATCCCACCGCGGATCTCAAGAAAGCCGAGGCCGAGCTTGCGACCGTGAAATCCGAGATCGCTGCCCTGGAGCTCAAGAAGGAGGAACTTGAGGATTCCCGGGACGACCTGCAGAAGGACTTCAACATCTACAAGCGGAAGTACCGCGTGTCGGAGTAGCGGTAACCGAATACGATCATGTTAGGCGATCTGTTTTCCAGTTCGAAGGGTCCGGGTCTCCTCGGTCTCCTCCTGGGGTTGTTTGTCCTGGCCGGTTTTTGTGGCTTGGGCTTCGCGGTGTTCAATGGCCGCCTCAACGGAGACATTGCCAGTCGGAAGGAGAAGGAACTCAATCAGGACGCTCAAAAAATCCTTCTTCTGAAGGATCAAATCGTGCGCTCCGAGGGGCTCATGGACGGGAGGAAAAAGCGCAAGGAGGACGCCCGCAAACTCGGTGATACCAAGCGCGGGATCGACCTTCGCAAGGTCCGCCTCGCCGAGGTCCAGAGTGAGGTCGACGCTGGGATCGAGAAGATCGTGGCGCTCGAAGAGGAGAAGGAGAGCTACATGCAGCAATACCGCAAGGTGGCTGCGGACCGGATGGTCGGTAGCGTCTTCACGAAACTGACCACCTCGGACGGCAAGATTTATTACAACGTGGAGATCACCAAGGTCTCAGGGCTCGAGATGAGCTTCAAACACAAGAACGGGGTGGGAAACGTCAAGTTGGCGGTATTGGAGGATGCCCTTCAGGATACGCTTCAGTTCAGTGTGGAAGCCGCGGAGGAGATTCAGGATAAGATCGATGATGACGAGAAGGTCATCGCCGGGATGGCGGCACTGGTGGGGAAGTATAACAGGAATTTGGGAGATCGCCGCAGCCACGTGGACAACATTCGCAGGACGCAACTGAAGATTGATCGCAATGATCTCCAGAAGGTGAAGAACAAAAAGGATGCATCGAATCTGAAGGCCGGCGCCAAGGCCGAGTGGGCAGTCTTCGCTGCGGCCAAGGCGGCTGGGCGAACGGGCGGATCCCGGGCCGACGATCGGGCTAAGGAAATGGAAAGACGGGCGGATGCCAAACTCCGCGCGAACCATGGGCTGGTGGCCGAAAACAGCACC
Source organism: Roseibacillus sp. (assembly GCA_046581525.1). Lineage (GTDB taxonomy): Bacteria > Verrucomicrobiota > Verrucomicrobiia > Verrucomicrobiales > Akkermansiaceae > Roseibacillus_B. The sequence continues at coordinate 15,006 of JAYGGC010000155.1, forward strand.
CTCAGGGAGGAAGTCAGAGACTACGAGCGAAAGATCGCCAAGATCGACCGGGACAATGAGGCGCTCAAGGAAGACATGAAGCAGCTGAGGATCGAGCACGACAAGAAGGCGAAGGAAGCGGGTGGGAAGCCCACCCCAGAGGCCGGCAAGTAGCCTGATCCTTGCTGATGGGTACGCTCGTTCAATCCGACAGCTCGGGGCTCTTTGCGCTCATGGTCGGATTGATCGCACTGGTCATGTTCGGTGTTCTCGTGACCCTCCGGATGGACGGGAGCGTCGGGTTGTCCCAGGGAGAAGATCTCCAAGTCGTCTGCCAGACCGGGAAAGCGCGCAAGGTCGAGGCCACCAAGAGGCGCGATTCGTTGCTGGCGAAAAAGGCTCAACGGAGGCTCAACGGGCGGAGGACAGGAAACTCACCACCAAGCTCGCCGCCAAGGTGAAGGATCTTGATGAATGGATCAACAAGCTGAGCGAGGTGCGCTCCGAGGTGAGGAAAGGGGAGCGGGAATTTGACCGGTTGCAGGTGGAGGTCGAGGACTACAAAGAGAGCGATCGCGCCAACTTGCGGCGCAAGGCGACGGGCAGAGAAATCGCGATCCTGACCACATCGCGAGGACGCGAATACCACAAGGTGAGGATCAATCTGCTCACCAAGACGGAAATGAGCATCGTGCACCGGGATGGCCAGGCTGCGATTCCCGTGACTGAACTGCCCCGCGATCTTGTGAAGCGGCATCAGCTCGATTTGGGCGAAGCCGTCCGGCTTATACAGGAACGCGAGGATCAAGAAGCTGCGCAGCTGCGGAAGTTCCTGGCGAAGCGTGCGGAGCTGGCCAAGGCGGAGAAAGAACGGATGGAGAAAGAGGAAGTGAGGGCCGGCCGATTGGGACCGAAAGGGGGAAGGCGCGGCGAAGTGGATGATGAATCGAGCGCCAAGATCGATGTCTTGGACGCAAAACTGAAGTTGATGTATCGCGACTTTGGAGCCCTGTAGCGGAAGTTGGCCAGTGCAAAGGCCAAGATCGGCGGGGCGGAGCGTTCACCCCCGGGTAGTCTGCAGACCTGGGAGGAACGCGCCGATCAACTGAACCGGCTGCATACCAGGGCCCTGGCTGCCATTCGTTCCGCGGAGGATGAGATGAAAATCCTGAATCCGCGCTATCGTCCGCCGCGCTTGCCGTAGTATCCCTAGCGGTGCTACGGAGTCTCCGATTCCGCGATGATGCGCTGGTAGGTGGCCTTCGCCGCCGCCTCGCCCTCAGCCCGGCGCTCCTAGTCTTCGAGCTTCTTGAGCACACGCTCGCGAAAATCCGCGGACTCTCGCAAGGTTTCAGTCACTGCGCGCAGGGCCCTGAGGGTCGCCCGGGAGACGTGGTGCTCCATGCCTTCCACGTCGCGGTAGATGGTATCCTCATCGATCTTGAAGAGGCGCAGGAACTCAGTGAGCAATTCATGCCGATCGATAATGGCCTGGGCGATGCGTTGACCTTCGTCGGTGAGGACGGTGCCGCGGTATTTCTCGTGTTTGACGAGTCCCTCGGAGTCGAGGCGCTGCAGCATATTGGTCACGCTGGCCTGCGAAATCCCGAGGCGCTTGGAGACGTCAACCGGCCGCGCATAGCCTTTCTCCTCAATCAGATGCAGAATCTGCTCGAGGTAGTCGTCCATCGCGACGGAACCGCTGGTACGTGATGACTGGGATCCCACGGGCCGGAGCCTAAAGGCGTTCCCACGGGGGCGCACGGAATATAAGCTGCGAATTCACTCGGCTGCCTGCGAAGTCGCCACCCGGGCCTCTTCCCGGTAAAGATCGCGATTGGAGGCTTGAAACTCCGCTTTGAGCCGAACCTTGAGGTGGGACAGATCGATCAGCTCCCAACCGGTGAAGGTCCAGCGCCCATCGACCCCGTCGTGGGAAATCCCGAGGAGGAGATGAAAGGCGGAATCGTGAACCTTCGAGGAATCGGAGCTGGGAGTGTAGTAAAAGGTGCGGAAGGAAGAGGAGCTGCTGCCTTCCTCGAAGAGCTTGGGATCGAGATAGGCGATCGTTCCCGAGGCGACGTGTTCGATGCGCAAATCCGGGTAGCCGGAGCGCTGCCCGGTGCCATCCACAGTTTGCGGCACAGTGCAAAAAAGGTCCGGGTCTTCATCGATGAGGGCGCGCAGGGTGTCTTCAAAAATGCGGGAGGCCTCATTGATGCGCCGCAGCCCGCGGATGGGAGATTCGGCGGTGTTGTGGAGTTTTATGGCTTCGTCAGCTGCGGAGCGAATGGCCGCCAGGATTTTCGCGGCGGGCGGCTGGGTGGGATCAAAGGGACGCGTGTGCTGGCCGGTCGCTCCCTCTATCACGCCCGGAAAGTCAAAGGTGCGCTCAGCGAGGTTTTGCGCGAGCAAGGTCTTCATCAGGGTGGCGTCGTCCTGGGCGAGATTCTCAGCGCGCTTGTTCGCGTCGTCTGCCGCGCGCTTGCGCTTGGCGCTCTCCTGTTCGGCCAGGCCCCCCAACTCGAAGGCTCCGAAGGCCACGAGGAAGAGTACTCCTGGAGCGATGAGCATGAAGCGTTGGCGCGGTGTCATGGGGCCAGCGTTAGCGGGAGAGCGCAGAATGTTCAATGCCCTCCACCCGACAATCTGCCCCCCCATCCTGTCCCAGAACCGAGTCAAGTTGGCACAGTCCTGCCCAAAACCACCCTTGGTGGGCAACTTTTCCCTATGGCCCGGATCCTGCGACAAGGAAGTCATGGGACTCGAAAAGCTTACTATCAAACTTCAAGAGGCGCTCCAGGCGGCTCAGCGACTGGCGTCCAAGTCGGCGCACGCGGAGCTCAAGAGTGCACACGTCCTGCTGGAGCTCATTCAACAGGAGGGGGGAATTGTCGTGCCGATCCTCGAGAAGGCGGGCGTTGATCTGCCGGTTTTGAAGGCGAGGGTGGTGACCGCCCTGGATCGCGAACCGCGAATGCAGGGTGCCACCGCGCAGCCGCAGATCAGCTACGGACTGCGGGCGACTCTGGATGCCGCCGACGAGGCGCGGGAAAAGTTGGGCGACGATTACCTGAGCGTGGAGCACTTCCTGGTGGGTGCACTGCAGGCGGGAACGCCGGCGGGGAAACTGCTCGAGGAGGCCGGAGTGACGGGGGATGCGCTTGACGATGCGTTGCGGGAGGTGCGCGGGAGCCAGACCGTCACCGATGAATCCCCCGAGGGCAAGTACCAGACGTTGGAGAAGTACGGCACGGACCTCACTGCGCGAGCGCGGGCGGGCAAGATCGATCCAGTCATTGGACGCGACGAAGAGATCCGGCGTATCCTGCAGGTGCTCTCGCGCCGCACGAAGAACAACCCGGTCCTGATCGGTGAGCCGGGGACCGGAAAGACGGCCATCGTGGAGGGGCTGGCGCGACGCATCGTGAGTGGCGATGTGCCGGACGCGATGAAGGGCAAGCGCATCATCGCGATGGACCTCGGTGGGATGATCGCGGGGGCGAAGTACCGCGGCGAGTTTGAGGATCGCCTGAAAGCCTTCCTCAAGGAGGTCACCGATTCGGATGGCGAGATCGTCTTGTTTATCGATGAACTGCACACCATCGTCGGCGCGGGTGCGAGCGAGGGTGCGGTGGATGCATCCAACCTGCTCAAGCCCCAACTGGCGCGCGGAGAGCTGCGCACGATCGGGGCGACCACCTTGGACGAGTATCGCAAGTACGTGGAGAAGGACTCCGCCCTCGAACGCCGTTTCCAGCCGGTGAAGGTGGATGAACCATCGGTGGAGGACACCATCGCGATTTTGCGGGGCCTCAAGGAACGCTACGAAGTGCATCACGGTGTGCGCATCCAGGACAGCGCCCTCATTGCGGCAGCGACCTTGAGCGATCGCTACATCTCGGATCGCTTCCTCCCGGACAAGGCGGTGGACTTGATGGATGAGGCGGGCGCCCGGTTGAAGATCGAGCTTGATTCCATGCCGACCGAGATTGACCAGATCGAGCGGCAAGTCATGCAGCTCGAAATGGAGCGCCAGGCGCTGGAAAAGGAGAGCGACCCCGCGAGTGCCGCGCGACTGGAGAGAGTGGTGGAAGAGATGGCGAACCTGAAGGAACAGTCCGCCGGATTGATGGCGCAGTGGCGCAACGAGAAGGACATCATTGAGGAGGTGCGCACGTTCCAGGGGGAAATTGATGCGGTGAAAACAGAGGCGGAGCAGGCCAAGAGGATCGGAGACCTGGCACGGGCCTCCGAGTTGACTTACGGCGCGCTGCCTGACGCGGAGAGCAACCTCGAGGAAGCGCAGGAGCGCCTGGGGGAACTGCAGAAGAGCGGGCAGCTTTTGAACGAGGAAGTGACCGAGGAGGACATTGCGAACGTGGTGGCCTCGTGGACGGGTATTCCGGTGAGCCGGTTGCAGGAAGGGGAGCGCGAAAAGCTGGTTCAGATGGAAGGACGTCTGGGTAAGCGCGTGATTGGACAGCGGCCGGCTGTCGAGGCCGTTTCGAACGCGGTGCGCCGGGCGCGTGCCGGGTTGCAGGATGAGAATCGGCCGATTGGCTCGTTCCTCTTCCTCGGGCCGACCGGAGTGGGCAAAACCGAACTCTCCAAGGCGCTGGCGGAGTTTCTTTTCGACGACGAGGGCGCGATGGTGCGGATCGACATGTCCGAGTACATGGAGAAACACAGCGTGGCGCGCTTGATTGGAGCGCCTCCCGGATACGTTGGCTATGAGGAGGGTGGTCAACTCAGCGAATACGTGCGTCGCAAGCCATACTCCGTGGTCCTTTTTGACGAGATCGAGAAGGCACACCCGGATGTCTTCAACGTCCTGCTCCAGGTTCTCGATGATGGGCGCATCACGGACGGTCATGGTCGCACAGTCGATTTCCGCAACACGGTGCTCATCATGACCTCGAACATCGGAGGTCAGGTCATCACGGATGAAGAAAACGCGGAGCAGCGCGAAGCGAAGGTGACCGAGGCTCTGCGGGCGCACTTCCGTCCCGAGTTCCTGAACAGGGTCGACGAGACCATCATCTTCGATCGCCTCGACCGTGAAGAGTTGAGCCAGATCGTGAGCCTGCAACTGGAGCGGGTGCGCCAGCGCCTTGCGAAACAGGGGTTGGGCCTTGCGTTGAGCGAGGCGGCCAAAGAGTTCATCGGGAACCAGGGTTACGACCCGGTCTACGGAGCGCGTCCGCTCAAGCGGGCGATCCAGAAGCACCTCCTCGATCCGCTCAGCCTGGATGTCCTCGAAGGCAATTTTGCGGAGGGCGACGTGATCGAAGCGGAAGTCGAGGGCGGAAAGCTGGTCTTGCGGAAAGTGGTCGAGAAGGCGGCCTAGCAGGAATGGCGCCATGTTAGGAATGGAGATGTGACCGTGAGGGGGTAGCGCGGGAGCCTCATGGTTGCCGGCGAAAATTCGACCGGCCAATTTCCAACTAGATCTCAGAGCCAGAAATCAGGATCCAATCGCCCAGAGAGAGCTCCCAATTGGGATTTGAACTTGGTTGAGCTTCCCCCAAAAAGGTGGACAGAGGGTCTCCAAATGAGAAAGGACTCTGAAAAATGTCAAGCCGACCGAGACGATTTCGTCATTATGACGAAGAATTCAAACGCAGTGCCGGACAGCTTTGTCTGAAGGGCGAAAAGACCGTTGCTGAACTCGCTGAGGAATTGGGAGTTTCCACCGGAAGTCTTTACGGATGGAGATCTCAAGTTTCTGGATGAGAGCGAAGTCAGGCCGGTGAGCTCGCTCCTACCCGCGTCCAGGATGATCCGCTCGATGGGTTCGTCGTGAAAGAGGATCAATTCGTCCCTGCACCTGCGCACATCGACTTCGACATGCCGAATTCCCACCTCAATCGCCTTGCGGATTGCACCGATGGTGTTTTCCACCCCATTCAGGTCAGTCCCCGATCCGCGGTGCCCAATTGATAGTGCGAGCGCGAACCTCGCGACCAGCGGACGGCCGGTTGATTCCCAGGGCGCGGTGCAGGGCCGCAAGAGGGATCGAATCCACTTTCGTGAGATTGTATCGCATCAGAATTCCCACCAGTCCGATGAGAAGGAGGCCGGTCCAGAGCAGCACGAGCTTCGCCAGGCGTCATCGCGGAACGAGTTTCAACCACCATTTCATCTTGTCAGGCTGGCCAGTTTTTCAGGTTTTGGGAAAACCGGTTCTTCAGCGGCGAACATCATCTGACTCGATGTCCGGCCGGCGTGGGGTTGAGATCCTGTTTCTAGAAGACGGGTGAGGCCAGGACCACTTCCTTGAGGACGATGGTCTCGTCTCCCACATGGGCGGTGCAGGCGGGGAGATCGTCGCGCTTCCCGGCCAGGCTCTCGAGACTGGAAGGTAGTCCCCGTGTGATCCCAATCACCGCGAGAGGCAGGGTGCCGGGACCTTCCCAGGTGAGTTCGATTTCGATCCCATCCTCGGGGACCCCGCGGAAGCGGATCCACTTGCGGCCGTCCGCGGATCCCTTCGGGAGCGCGAGTTCATTCCCAAGGGCGTGGATCTTTCGCAGCCCCTGCAGAACCGTGACGCCAACCAGGATCTGCTGCGAAGGTTGTGAGCGGGTGAAGCGCAGCTTGGCAGTGTGGAGGGGTCCTTCCGCATTCCAGTCGAGGAGTTCGACCTCGGGAGCGGTGAGACCCGCCTTCTCAGTGGCGAGGGTGATTCCGGGAACGGAGTAGAGGGCATTCGGGAGCTCACGCCGGGTCAGTCCCTCGCTAAGCGCGGCGGGAATCTCGCCCTCCCAGGTGCTCATGGAGAGCTGCGCTTGCTCAGAGCCCTCCTGCTCAAGGTAGGTGAGGGTGATTTGTTGCGGCGAATCTGGGGTGAAGGGGGGAGTGCGGATTGCGAAGAAGGCGACTACGGAAGCAGCGAGGCCGAGGGCCATGAACGAGCGGAGGAGAAGCAGGCGCGAGAGCCGGCTCAGGAGGGGAACGATCGTAAGAAGAATGAGCGCGATGAGGCCGGCGACCGCGGGAGGAGAGTAGGTGATCCCGAGCGATTCAGGCAGTCGGAAAAGGAAAGGAACGGTGAGGGTGAGGGTGATGGCCGCGACGATGAGGCAGGCGACGGTGAGAGCGACAGTGCCCGCCTTGCGGTCGAGGATCAGGAAGAGGGAGGCGACGGTGGCGCCACCGGCGGGGAGGAGGAAGAGATAGGAAAATCCCGGGAGCTGGATGGCGAGGACCAGCGCGACGACGGCGAGGGCGAGGGCGTGAATGAAGAAGAAAAGGGTGGGGCGGGGCCGGAGGAAGAGGACGGTGAGGAGCACGCCCATCGCGGCGCACAGGCATGGAACAATGACGTCGAGGTGCATTGCGGCGGGCCATGGCGTCGGAGTGTGATCCAATTGTTGCACCACCCAGGCCCCGAGCCAGCCGGCGGTGGCACCAATGAGATTGCTGAGTATCCAGCAGGAGGTTGCGCGCGCAATTTGCAGCGAGTTCCAGGCAGAACGCACGCGGAGCTTGCGAAAGGGGAGATAAAGAAGGACGACAAGAATTCCCGCCATCCATGGCCCCCACTTCGCGGGCCAGGCGATGATCCAACGCGCGACCAGGTCGGTGTAGACGGCATCATCGTCAGCCTCGGCAGCGGTCCACTCGGTGGTGAGAAGCTGGCGCACCATGCCGAGGGCGTTGTCGCCGTGGTGCTGCAGACTGCGTTGATCGAGATTCTCGAGATTGTCCAGAGGGGTATGGTAGTGCTTGGGTCTGCCGATGTAGGCGAAGTTCATTCCGGCGAGTTCGTGTCGCATGAAAACGGTGAGATCCGACGAATTGGGCATCATGCGGTAGACCGTGACGTAGGCGGAGCTGCTCATCGGACGCCTCAGGCCGCGGGCGACCTGGCCGACCATCCAGAGATTGTTCTGCGAAGTCTCGAACATGAGGCTTCCGCCGGAGGAGCCGCGCGCTTCGAAATTGACGATGATGCCCACCCGTGCAGCGGCCGGGTTGAAGGTGGAGAAGGCCCGGGCGCCGTGCAGACCCAGTTCTTCTCCGTCGGTGAACAGAAGGATGACGGGACGGGCGAGGGGTGCATCCGCCATCAGGATCTGCGCCACCTCGAGGAGCGCGGCCACCGCCGCGCCGTCGTCGCTCGCCCCGGGACCGGACGGAACAGAGTCGTAGTGACAGGCCAGCACGATGGCGGGGAGATCAGGATTGGACGACGGCAACTCGGCCATGATGTTGCGGGCCAGCACCAAGCCGGTGGACCATCTGTTTGCTCCGGAGACCCAGTGGTCGTTCTCTTCCGGGTCGAGTCCGAGATCCTCGAGTTCGGTGAGGAGGCGCTTGCGCACCGCTTCATTGGCGACGCTGCCCAGCGGATGGGGGGTCTCCTCCCCCAGGAGCCGCTCGAGGCGTTGGAAGGCGCGCTCGGCCGAGAAAATCTCCGCAGGGGCACCAGCAGGCACCACGGTCGGGGGCTCATAGCTCTCGATGACGAAGAGCCCGATGGCGATCATGATGACGAGCACTAGCGCGGCGGGAATCCAACTGGCTTCCGGGGCGCGGGGAGGCTCGGCGGATCGATCGTCGGCACCCATGGTGAGAGGCTCATCCTCGCGCTGGCGCCGGCACGCTGTCGACTCGATTTTTTTAGAAAACTTACTCACAGTTCAAAAGTCTCGTTCCGCCTTGTCGCGTTTCGGGGTGCTGTTCATGCTCTGCGAAATTCACATAGTGCGTATATGACTCTCCGCCGCATCTCCCGGTTACCCATTCTGGTTTTCTTGTTTTCGTTGTTGGCATCCGCAGCTGCCAGTGCGGAGAAGGTTTCGATTGGGCAGAAGATCGATGATGCACTCGCTCCGGTTTCGAAGATCTTCGTGAAGATCATTTTCTTCGAGATCCCGCTCTTCGGGCAGGGAGTTCCGGTAGTCTTGATCATCCTGGCCGGCACCGCGCTCTTCCTCAGCATTTACTTTGGATTCCTCAATTTGCGGGCCTTCGGCCTGGCCATACGGACAGTTCGCGGCAAGTATTCGAAGGAGGACTCCCCGGGTCAGATCACTCACTTCCAAGCTCTCTCCACGGCTCTTTCCGCCACGGTAGGACTTGGGAACATTGCTGGAGTGGCGATTGCGATTGGGATCGGTGGTCCTGGCGCGGTCTTGTGGATGATCGTGATGGGCTTCCTCGGGATGACCTCCAAGTTCACGGAGTGCACCCTGGGCGTGAAGTACCGCCAGATCGACTCCGACGGCACGGTGCACGGCGGGGGGATGTTCTATCTACGCGATGGTCTGAAGGAGCGCGGCTTGGGTGGCTTGGGAATGGTTCTCGCAGTGATCTTCGCGGTGGCCTGTATCGGCGGCGCGCTGGGTGCCGGAAACATGTTCCAGATCAACCAGGCCCACGCCCAGGTCTCTGACACCTTTGGCATTTTCCAAGGGGAGAACACGGCATGGATGTTTGGCGCGCTGGTGGCCGTTCTCGTCGGGGCGGTGATTATCGGAGGGATCGTGTGGATCGCACGCGTGACAGAGTTTCTCGTGCCGATCATGTGTGTCGTCTACGTGCTGGCCTGCCTGGTGGTCCTCCTCAATCATGCGGGAGAGATTCCCGCCGCTTTCGGAACGATCATCAAAGAGGCCTTCTCACCGGAGGCGGGGATCGGAGGGTTCATCGGAGGCCTGATTCAGGGGATCCGGCGTGGGGTCTTCTCCAACGAAGCGGGAGTGGGCTCGGCTGCCATTGCGCACGCTCCGGTGAAAACTGACAAGCCGGCCAGTGAGGGTGTGGTGGCGCTGCTGGAACCTTTCGTCGACACGGTGGTGGTCTGTACCATGACCGCTCTCGTGATTGTGGTGACCGGAATGTGGAAAGTGAACTCCGATGTCACTGCCGATACGGTCGCATTGCTCAATGAGCCGGTGGCAGAGGCGACGACGGTGGCGAACTACGAGAAGGGCGCGATGTTGAAACTCGAGGCCAAGTGGCGAAACGTCAGTGCCAAGGACGGTAGTTCAGGATGGGTTGACGCCGGAGCGGTCGCGGTGAAGGGGGGTGAGAAGACGGTTTTCTTGGCGAGCGACGATTTGGTGCTGCTCGCGAAGCCGGATGCCGAGGCCGAGGAGGTCGTCAAGGTGAAGAAAGGCGACGAAGTGACGGGCGCAGAGTCGGCCTGGGCTCAGGTCAGCAATCCCGAGGATGACAAGGCGGGCTGGGTGCCGCTGGAGAGTTTGCAGGAACGCAGTGGCACCGGTGGCGGAATCTGGCTCACCTCGCAGGCATTCAAGGGAGTAATCAGTTGGTTCCCCATGGTCCTCGCGATCGCGGTCTTCCTCTTCGCCTTTTCCACGATGATTTCCTGGTCCTACTACGGCGAGCAGGCTTTGGGATTCCTGACCGGTGAGAACCGCATGGTGGCTCTTGGCTACAAGGTGGTCTTCTGCCTGTGCGTGGTGATCGGCTCCGCAGCCTCCCTCGGAAACATCCTCGATATCTCGGATTCTCTCTTCTTCGCCATGGTGATTCCGAACGTCATCGGGCTCTTCGTCCTCCTTCCCGTCGTGAAGCGTGAACTCGCAAGTTTCCTGGCGCATGCCAAGGAGATTGATGCTAAGGATCCGTAGGCAGGAATGGCGCGCGAGTACACCTTACAGCGCCCGGCCACCAAGGGTGCGTCCGGGATCGACTATGCCGAGGAGCTGAACGAGCAGCAACTTGTGGTGGTATGTTCGCCGCCCGGACCGGCGCTCGTGATCGCGGGCGCGGGCTCGGGGAAGACGCGCACCCTGACCTACCGGGTGGCCTATCTGCTCGACCAGGGGGTCGAGCCCCGCAACATCCTGCTGCTCACCTTCACCAACAAGGCGTCGAAGGCGATGCTGGATCGGGTGCGCGCCCTGGTGCCCCGCGACATCAGCGAGATGTGGGGGGGGACCTTCCACTCGGTGGGGAATCGCATCCTGCGGCGCCACGCGGATGAGATCGGGTATACCAAGGCATTCTCCATCATGGACCGCGACGATCAGAAGTCGCTCATGAACTCGGTGGTGGCGGATTGCGAGATCGATACCTCGGTGCGTCGCTTTCCCAAGGCGGATGTCCTGATCTCGATCTTCAGCTTGGTGGAGAACACAGGGTCGACGCTGGAGGACTTGCTCGAAGTGCGCTATCCCTACTTCGAGGAATGGGGGGAGGAGATCGCGCGGGTGGAGCAAAACTACCGGAAGAAGAAGCGCCAGATCAACTCGATGGACTTCGATGACCTCCTGGTGCTGACCTTGAAGTTGCTCCAAAAAAACGAGGAGTTGCGCAGGCTCTACCAGAGGCGCTTTCAATACGTGCTGGTCGATGAGTTTCAAGACACCAACTACGTGCAGAGCGAGCTGGTGGATCTCCTCATCGGCGAGCACCAGAGCCTGATGGTGGTGGGCGATGATGCGCAGTCGATCTACTCGTGGCGGGGGGCGGACATGGAGAACATCCTCGGGTTTCCGGATCGCTATCCCGACGCCAAGGTCTACCGGATCGAGAAGAACTATCGTAGCGTGCCGGAGATTCTCGAACTCTCGAACGCGGCGATCAAGGCGAACCGAAATCGCTTTGAGAAGGAGCTCCACGCGGCCCGGAGTGGCGGGGCCATGATGCCCGCCCTGGTTGCTCTCGAGGATCCCGATACCCAGGCGCAATTCGTGGCCCAGCGCATCCTCGAGCTGCGGGACGAGGGCGTGGAACTGGAGGAGATGGCGGTGCTCTACCGGGCGCATCACCTGAGCGTGAACCTCCAGCTCGAGTTTGATAACCGGGGGATCCCGTTTCAAATCACGAGTGGCCTGCGCTTCTTTGAACAGGCGCACATCAAGGACATCGCGGCCTTCCTGCGCTTTGTAACCAACCGCCGGGACGAGGTGAGCTTTAAGCGGATGGTGATGCTCCTGCCCGGAATCGGGGCCAAGGGAGCTGCCAAGCTGTGGAAGGGCTGGGCTGGGACGGTCTATGCCACCAGCGAGAATCCACCGGAGTGCTTCTCGGAGATTTTCGCCAGCCTGCCCGCGCCCAAGAGGTCTGCGACCCACTGGGAGCAATTGGGGCACACCCTCGATGAGTTGGTGGCGGATGGCGACTTCGCGAGACCAACCGACATGATTTTCAGTGTGCTGGAGGGCGTCTACGACGAGTACATGCGGGAGTCCTTCGACAACTACGACAATCGGCGCTCCGATATCGAGCAGCTCATGACTTACGCGGAGCGTTTTGACGAGATCCTCGACTGCCTCGCGCAGCTCTCGCTCATGTCGGCGGTGGACGGCGATCCCAGCGGGAGCAAGGCCGAGCGCGATCCTGAGCAAGTGACGCTCTCTTCGGTGCACCAGGCGAAGGGCCTGGAGTGGAAGATCGTCTTCGTGATCTCGCTCACGGACGGGATGTTTCCGAACGGACGAGTCCTCGATGCGGACGACGAATACATGTTGGAAGAGGAACGCCGCCTCTTCTATGTGGCGATCACGCGGGCCAAGGACGAACTCTATCTCACCTACCCGCAGATCAATCCGCGGAGTTACTCCGGGGACGTGATCCAGCGGCCCTCGCGATTTCTCGATGATTGCCCGCAGGAGCTCATGGAGGAGTGGCGGGTTGGTGGCGAGTGGTAAGCGGGCGTGGCAGGCACGGCAGCTACTTCTTCAGCACCCACTTGAGGGCATCCCTCAGGGTCAGTGCGATGTCCGCGGAGTCCGGGTGCTCGACCACGCAGCAGTAGTCGTTTGGGTCGAGGCATTCGGTGAGGAGCGCAGCGAGTTGCTCCCGGGTCTTCTCACTGCGGATGAGAAAAACGTGCATGTTGGCAGCCTGGGCGAGCGGGATGAACTCCAGCATGGAGACCGCACTGTTGATGGCTTCGGTGTCGCTCTGTCTTCCGGTGAC
>JAYGGC010000058.1:0-11180 GCA_046581525.1 Roseibacillus sp.
CGTCCTTGTCGCGGTGTTCATAGTAGTAGAGCAAGCCCAGTTGGAACTGCCAGGTTGCGGCCGCCTTCCTGTCGTTCTTGAGAGCACCCTGGATGAGGTCTCTCAGGCGGGCCTCTCCGCGCGCGAAAAGCTTCTCACCCCTCTCGTGCTCTCCGGCCTCCATGAACTTGAGAGCCTGGGCGAGCTCAGGGATCTCATCGATCACGCTCCTTTCCTCCCCTGCCTTCAGGAAACCGCCATGCAGGAAGAGGACCATGGTGCAGAGAGTGGTGATCGCGACTGGTCTCATTGGCCTTGAGATAGCAGGCAGGGGAAAGTCGTTCAAACTTGATTGATGGTTCGATTCAGGTGGGTTGCAAAGCGGGGCGCGTTAGGATGGAATCAGGCGTGAGGTTCGCATGCCCTTCTTGTAATCAAGCCCTTCTGGCGCAGCAGCAGGCTGCCGAGACGCAGGGAAACTGTCCGTTCTGTGGAGCCAGGTTCACCGTGCCGGCCCTGGGTTCTCCCCAAGCCCCGGGCGCGGTGGCGAGTGGCGTCGAGCCCGACCAGCCCGCCACCCAAGGAAAAGGCAAGGAATGGGGCACTGCGGAGTCGCGGGAGCTCTGGATTGGATTCGCGATCGGGGCCGGGATGGCCCTCTGTTTCCTCCTCCTGCTCTTTCCCTTCCAAGGGACCTACTTTGCCGATCTCTTTCTCGCGCGAGGTTGGGTTCCCTATGTTCTTGTTCTCTTCCTTGGTTGGGCGGCGGGCATTTTGATCCTGAAGTACCGCCAGCTGAAAGTGGAACGTCGAGCTCTCCTCGTCGACGTGTTGCCCCTGGACATCTCGGACACGATCAATCCACAGAATGTGGAGGACTTCCTGCGCTACCAGGAGACCCTGCCGAAAAAACTGGTGCGGAGTTACATGCTCCGGAGGATCCGTCGCGGGTTGGAACACTTCAAGGCACGGGAGAGCAACCCCGAGGTGGCGAGCATGATGAACACGCAGTCCGACATCGACGCGGGGAAGATCAGCGGGAGCTACACCCTGGTGAAGGTCTTCCTCTGGGCGATTCCGATCATGGGATTCATCGGGACGGTGTTGGGAATCTCGACCGCGATCGCCGGGCTGGCCGGGGGGATGACCGGCACCGCCGAGATGTCGGCGCTCATGGATCAGTTGACAGACGTGACCGTCGGTCTGGGAGTGGCCTTCGACACCACCCTGGTCGCCTTGTGCATGAGCATCGTGCTGAGCTTCCCGGCGAGTGGCATGCAGAAGGCGGAAGAGGATTTGCTCACGGAGGTGGATGAATACTGCCTGGAAAATCTTCTCAAGCGACTGAGCGATGCGGGTGGCGTCTCTGATGTGGCGGGGAACACGCGAGCGTTGGTGAATGCCCTCGCTCCGGCGCTGGCGGAAAACCAACAGGACTTCCTGAAGGAGTTGCGTGATGTCGGCCAGGGGATGGCGGATGGACAGGCCAGGCAATTGGAGTTGGTCGAGCGCACGACTGCGGCCATCGAGGCGCAGCGGGCCGTGATCGAGGAGAAAGTGGGCGCCATGGCGGAGAACCTGGAAACGGAGGCGGCCCACACCCTGGCGAAGACCTCGGAGCGGGTGCAGTCCTCCTTCCAGGTGCTGGCAGACGGAATGAAGGAGTTGAACAAGGTTCTGCGGGATCTGGACGGGAAACAGATCAAGATCGAGAAACGGAGGAAGTGGTTTTGGTAGGGGAAGGGTTGGAGTAATGGAATCCCGGGTGTAATTTGAAACGATGGCCAGAGGACGAGCATCAGCAGGACCGGAGATCTCGCTCTTTCCCTTTTTGAGCATTCTCGCGTGTTTGATCGGGTCGCTCACCATTCTGATCGTGGCGCTGAGTGTCTCGGAGGTCCTGCAGGGTCGGAAGGACGAGACCGTGGCGCGGGCGGAGGACTTCGTGGCGCTCGAAAAGGAAGTGCGGGAACGGGACGAGGAGATCGCAAAGCGGGAGGAGGAGCTGCGCAAGACAAACGCGGCGGCGGTGGAAATGGCGGAGTTGGAGCCGAGGGTGGCCAAGGTGAAGGCGGACTTGAAGCGCCTGGAGCAGGTGGTGGTGAAGCGGGAGCCGCTGGTGCGGGACGTGGAGGAGACGAAAAAGAAGCGGGAAGATCTCGAGAAGGAAAAGAACAAGGTCGAGGCGGGACTGGTGGAGGGAAAGCAGAAAATGGGTGTGCTCGCCAAGCAGTTGAGGAAAGGATTGCCGCTGAGGATTCTGTCGACCTCGGACTATTTCCGGCGGGTGGCGCCGGTGTTCGTGGAGGCCCGCAAGGAAGGGATCGTGGTGCACAGTCCCTCGCAAACTGTGAAGGTGCCGCGAGCGGAAATCAAGAAGCACCCCAAGTTCAAGCAGACGGTCGACTACGTCGCGGCCAAGAAGGACCGCATCATCGTCTTCCTGGTACGGGAGGATGCGCGCTCCAGTTTTTATGCGGCCCAGGACCATGCGCGCGCGAACGGCGCGGTGACCAGCAAGGTTCCCTTGCAGGGAGCGGGGGACCTCGATTTGAAGGAGTTTTTCAAGGCACGCTGATGGCACGACGCAGACGCAGGGGTGGTTCTGGCCAGGGGAATCTAGACTCCCTTCTCGACACCATGACAAACGTGGTGGGCGTGCTCATCGTGGTGCTCATCGTCACCCAGGTGAACGTCTCGAGCGCTGCGAAACGGATTCGCGCTGACTTGCCGGATGTAACCGTGGCGATGATGGAGGAGATGGTGGAGAAGGACGAGCAGGTGCGCAAGCGGTTGGAGGAGTTGAAGAAACCCCAGGAGGTCACCCTCGAGGAGTTGAACCTGGTAAAGAAGGAATTGCGGACCCTGCTCGCAAGGTGGGATCTGGATCGGGCGGTCGAGAAGAAGGTAACGGTCTTGGAAGAGGACCTCGAGAACCTGCAGATGGAGATCGAGGTCCTGCAGCAGAAATTGGAGGCCGAGGGAGGAGAACTCGCGCAGATCCGGAACAAGCTCAAGGAAGGCGAGGAGCAACTTGCGGAGCAGAAGCCGAAGATGGTGCGCCTGCCCAATCCGCGGACGCCCGAGGAAGGCTCAAAGGAAGTGCGGATGATCGTGCGGGGCGGAAGGTTGCTCCACTTTGATCGTGCGGGGATCCTGGATCGCCTCGCCGCCAAGATTACCCCTCGCAAAGATCTCCTCTCGCGCGATCCGAAGATGAAGAACCGCTACGACCGGGCCAAGATCACGAAGTTTCTCGAAACGCTGAAGGAGAGTGATCCGGAATTCAGGTTCGACTTCATCGTGCATCAGAACGGAACGATCCACCTGCACTGCTATCCGCGCGACGGGAAGGGCGAAGCAGTGGAGGATCTGCAAAAGCCGGGAGCGCGGGGACGTCGCGTGATGGCCCAGGCCTTCGGGGACCACAATTACCTGCGCTACTTTGTAACGAGGGACTCGTTTGAGGACTATGTCGCGGTGCGCAGGATGGCGGAGAAGATCCAGATCCCGGTGGGCTGGATCTTCGCGGATGACACCGCCCGGCAGACGATGAACCTGGCGGAGCGCAAGATCATCGCGGAGCCTCACCCGGACTGGAAGCCGCCGGAGAAGAAGCCGGGCCCGGCCCCGCCGCCGCCGAAGAAAAAGCCGACCGTGGATATTCTCGACTAGGATGCACGATGCAGGACCCGGGATGCGCGATGCACAATGCACGATGCAGGATGCCTTGGCACAGAAACCCGACGCAGCAACCAGTCCAGGGCAATTCGCTTCGACAAAATGAGCCGGCAAACTCCCGATTAGAGGAAGCACTTCGTCCTGTTCGTCGATGACGAGCAAAGGACGCGCAGGTATTTTGCGAAACTGTTTGGAAAGACCTTCCGAATCATCCTCGCTGAAGACGGCTTGGCCGGCCTGGAGCGGTTCCGACAATACCAGGACCAAGTCGGGGTGGTGGTGTCTGACGAGCGCATGCCCCTAGAGTGTGGCTACGTATTCCTCAAGAAGGTGGCTGTCCTCAAGCCTGCTGCAGTGCTGCTCCTATCGACCGCCTACCGTGACTCAGAAGACGACGCGGACTTCATTTATCGTCGAATCATGAAGCCTTGGGACGTTCCGGACTTGGAGGTCACACTCAGGCGCGCGATGGAACTCTACATGAATCGCCTGGAACGGGACGAACTGTTGCTTCAGCAGGATCAGGACCTCGATGAAGGCGGTTCGAAGGAGTCCTTGGGCGACTGAACGGTGCGTTTTGTCCGCAGGCAGAGGTCGATCACTCCTCCTTCGGCTTCAGCTCACTCCGGCCAAGTCCTTCGATGACCTTCTTCGGGTCACCGGTGGGAAGTTCACAGAACTTGCCCTGGCAGAGAAAGACGACCACTTCGCCCTTCTTGGCCTGCTTCTTGAGGGTGGTCCGGCTGAACTCTTCGACCGGACCCTCGGTGCCGAGCACGACCTTGTTGGGCTGGTAGTTCCCGTGGATGATCTTGAGCATGTTCTGCACCGGTTCCGATTTGACATCGCCGACGAGGACGACGCGCTTCGGCTCGTTGGCGGAGAAATCCACCGCTCCCACCATGTAGGGGACCGCCCGTGGGAATTGGGTGATCTTGCTTGAAAACTGCACCAGGCTCGCCATCGCGGGTTCGCGGTATTTCTTGTTGTCGGTGATCTTGGCGAGCCGCAGCAGGGCCGAGATCGCGGTTGAGTTCCCGGACGGTTCGGCTCCGTCATAGTAATCCTTCACCCGCATGATGAGATCCGCGCTGGCGGTGGCCTGGTAAAATCCGCCTTTCTCCTTGTCGTAGAAGGCCTCGATCAGACGGTCGGCGATCTTCACCGCGAACTCGAGCGGGGCGGGGTCGAGGGTCACTTCGTAGAGGTCGAGCACGCCCTCGAGGAGGAAAGTGTGGGTGTCGAGCAACTGCGCCGAATCGCGCTCGCCATCGCGCCAGCGGTGGTAGAGCCGGCGCTCCTTTTGGTCCCAGAACTTCGCCCGGATAAACTCGAAGTTCTTTTGGGCGGCTGCGAGGTAGCTCGGCTCATCGAGCACGCGCCCGGCGCGGGCGATGGCGCCGAGCATCAGGCCGTTCCACGAAGCGAGGATCTTGTCGTCGAGACCCGGGCGCACCCGCTTGCCCCGGTAAGCGAAAATCTTTTTCTCGGCGGCAGCGAGGGCGGACATTTCGGCCTTCTCCAGCTTGGTGCCGGTCCGGAAGAAGACGTTCTGATCCTTCAGGTGATCCGGGTCGCTGTGGTCGACGAAGTTTCCCCCGTCGGTCACCCCGTAGTATTTCTCGACGGCGGCGAACTCTTCCTTGCTGAGGAGTTTTTTCAGTTCGACGGTGGTGAAGCAGTAGAATTTGCCCTCTTTACCCTCGGAGTCGGCGTCCTCCGCGGAGTAGAAGCCGCCCTCCGGGTGGGTCATGTCACGCAGGATGTAGCGGAAGACGTCACGCACCACCTCGGCATGGCGCTTCTCTCCGCTGACCAGGTAGGCATCGAGGTAGAGCTGCACGAGCTGGGCATTGTCGTAGAGCATTTTTTCGAAGTGGGGGACCAGCCACTTCGCGTCGGTGGAATAACGTGCGAAGCCGCCACCGATGTGGTCGTAGATTCCGCCCGCTGCCATCTTGTCACAGGTGAGCAAGACCTGGTCGATGGCCTCCTGGTCGCCAAGGCGCGCAGCGAGTCGCAGCATGAGGCGGGGCTGGCTCGGCGACGGAAATTTCGGCGCTGCGCCCCAGCCGCCCTCTACCGGATCGAAGCCGGCTTTCATTTTCGCGAGCGCGTTGCGCAGCACATCGTCGTTGAACATGGCCGCGCCACCGGCCACGGCATTGTTGTCGGCCTCGCGATCCTTGAGGAACTTGGTAAGGCGCTCCGCGGTCTTGTCGATGTTGGCGCGGTCGCCGACCCAAGCCTTGACGACATTGCGGATCAGGGCGTTGAAGGTCGGGTTCGGGAAGTAGGTGCCACCAAAAAACGGTTTGAGCTCGGGAGTGAGAAAGGCGCTCAAGGGCCAGCCGCCGCGCCCCTCGCTGAGCGCCTGGACGGCAGACATGTAAATCTTGTCGACGTCCGGGCGTTCCTCGCGGTCGATCTTGATACAGACGAAGTGTTCATTGAGGTATTCCGCGGTGGCCTCGTCCTCGAAGGTCTCGCGTTCCATCACGTGGCACCAGTGGCAGGTCGAATAACCGATGCTGAGGAAGATGGGCTTGTCCTCTTTCTTCGCCTTCTCGAACGCCTCGGCGCCCCACGGGAACCAATCGACCGGGTTGTGGGCGTGCTGCAGCAGGTAGGGCGACTTCTCGTTTGCCAGCCGGTTGGTGTGCTTGGGCTTTGCGTCTTGGTCGGCTTTCACAGTATCGGCATCTGGCGAGCAGCCGAGACTCAGCCCCGCGGCGAGGGCGAGCACGGTGGTGCCCAAGGTGGTGGATCTTGGTAGTTTCATGAGGAAAGGGTCGGGCGCGAGGCACGCTGGTCGAATTTGGCCACGCGCAGGCCCAGAGAGAACCAAGAGAGGGAAGCGTGCAAGTGCTCCCTGAGCCAGCTTCGAGTTCTGAAGGACCTCAAGTTCTCCAACGTAGCCCTCCTGGACTAGCTATCAACTCGCTGCCGTCTCTTTCAGTTGCATTGAACTCCGGTTGATGGGGATGAGCCAAATGGTGCGCTCAATGCATCTCCACCGCACAGGAACCCAAGCCGCCGCGGAAATAGTTGAACTGCACATTCGGATGGTCCGCCAGCAGTGACATGGGGACTGCGGAGTCGGGGATGCCTTTGGAGATCATGAGGGCGGTGAGGCGTTGGCCAAGGGGGCTGTCGTGGGCTCCCGCTTGCCAGATGGAAACTTTCCCCGCCTGCCAGGTTTCCACCGGGCCGACCGTCACCGCGCGGCTGGGAACCATCGTGATATTCCCGCCTCCCGAGGTGCGCGCATTCTGGGCGAGAGTGACGGGATGGAGTTCGACCACGCGGGTGGTGAGCTTGCGGTATTCTTCCGGCGAGGGTGGCGCATCCGCGTAGTCACCTTCGCGGCGGAGCGGATCGTTGAAGGCCCAGTGCTTGATGTCGCCCTGGCCGCCCTGCATGACCGCGCAGCGAATACCGGCATTCCAGGAGTCGATGTAGGGCGCGGTCTCGGCCGCCGGGAAGTGCAGGTTTGCTTCCGGGAACCCGGCTTCGATGCGGTTGAAGCAGAGTTCACGATCGGCCTTCTCGAAGGAGAGCGCATGATCGGTGGAGACTTCCACTCCATCGTCGCCGACCCATTCGTCCATGCCCCAGAAGTGTCCGTTGGAGACATCGATGCCGAGTTCGTTGACAAGTCGCGCCACGAGGGGGAGCTGCTCGGTGGGACCGATCGGCCCGCAGATTCCGACCGGGTTGTCGGGCGTGGCCTGCTTCCAGGCGTAGATGTATTCCAAGGCCTCCGCGAGGTAGAACTCTTCGAGCGTGTCGTGGAAGACGACCTGGAAGCCGGGGCGGGAGAGCTGGGCGAGATCGTTTTCAGTCAGCTTGGCAGCATCCTGGATGATCTCGTCATCGAGGGTGGTGTAGTCCCACCAGGAAGGGGAGATTTTGGAAAGGCGGCGGGGCATTTTGAGGCGGAGTGTTGTGGTTGTTAGAAGGCTGGAGGGGGAGCGGAGGGGAGAGTGTTCAGTATACAGTGTTCATTGCACCGACTTCCATGGAATCGAGTCTGCTCATTGGACAAGTCCCTCCAGGCCATAGTCGGGATTCACGAAGTACCTCTCACCCAGAATGTCCCCGAGCGGGTCTTCATCGCAGGCGGAGTAGCCGAGGTGGAGGTGCCGGCGCCAGCCTTCGGCCTTTTCGAAGCGGCCGGAGAGGGTGCCGATCCTGAGGGCGAGTTCGTCGAGGACGTGGAGGTAGGAATCGATGCCCTGGGAGTGATCGAGCCAGTTCTTCTGGGAGGCATGAGCGGCGAGAGCTTCGCGTTGGGTGTCGATCACGGTGGAATTATCGACGAACGATTCGATCGTGATTGGAACGCGGAGTTGGTCGCAGAGTCCATGGGGGACGGAATGGTAGACGAAGACATCCTCGGCATAGGTGTCCCGGGCCGGCGGATCGGTCACGAAATTGGGCATGCCGTGGGTGAAGGCCGCGGTGACGGCGAGGCGGCAGGTATTGGTGTGGTCCTCCATGTAGTCCTGCGGCGGGTGAGTGAGGACGATGGAAGGTTTCACCTCGCGAATGACGCCCGCCACTTTGCGCAGAGTGGCAAGGTCGTAGAAGATTTCGAGGTCGTCGCAGATGGGGGGATGGAAGTTGGCACCGAGGATGGCGGCGGCCTTCTTCGATTCCTCGAGGCGGACGCGGCGCGTTTCCTCGGCATCCATCTCGACCGAACCGCAACTGCCGGTGGAGAGATTGAAGTAGTGCGTGTCGAATCCTGCACTCTTGAGAAGGAGGAGCGTGCCGGCCCCGAAGTATTCGATGTCGTCGGGATGGGCGAAGATGGCGAGGGCTGTTTTGCGCATGGGCAGTCGAGGGTGGGGAAGGTTTCCTCCTGTTCGAAATCAAGAACCTCCCAGCTTTACGGATCTTCCCTCGGCGGCGCTTTGGTCGGCGGCGAAGAGGACACGGAAGGTGTCGAAGGCGTCGTCATAGCTGGTGAGCGGCATCGCTTCGTCCTTGTCGAGGGCGTCGAAGAACGCTTGGAACTGATCCTGGTAGGGGTGGTCGGCCACGTCGCCGGAGTCGGCGAGGGCGACCGGCAGTTCGGTCCAGGCCTTGTCGCGGAGGTGGAGCTTGGAGGAGTAGAGTTTGTTGTCGAGGATGCTGCCTTCGCTTCCGCAGAGCTGGGTGTGGAAGTAGTAGGGCATGAAGCAGTCGATCACGCTGGCGCACTTGCCCACTGCGCCGCTCTTGAATTTGAGGAGGACCGTGGTGGTGGTTGGATACTCGTACTTTGCGAAGATTTCGTGCTTCGACTGAGCGTTGTAGGCGGTGACTTCCTCGACCTCCGAGCCCATGTAGAGAAGGAGGGCGTCGAGGGCGTGGCAGCCGGCCGAGAGGAGGGAGCTGCCCCCGTTTTCCACGGTGGTGTTCCAGCGATACTGGCCATACCAAGGACCGATGCCGTGGTAGTAATCGACCTCGCCATAGTGAACCTCTCCGATCAGCCCTTCATCGAGGATGGCCTTGATGGTGGTGAACTGGGAGATGAAGCGCAGTTCGAAACAGACACAGGACTTGGTGTTGTTGGCGTCGAAGGCAGCCTTGATCGCTTCGGCGTCTTCGAGGTTGAGGGTGATCGGTTTCTCGAGAATGACAGCCTTGCCGGCCTTGGCGGCGGCGATGGCCTGGTCTTTGTGCTGGGTGGGGTAGGAGGTGATGTCGACGACGTCGATGGAGTCGTCGGCGAGAAGGTCTTCGATCTTGTTGTAGACCTTGATCTCACCCCCGTGGGCGGCCGAGAGCTTGGCGGGGTCCAACTCGCGTGACGAGTAGACCGCAGTGACATTCCCCTGGGTGGTGTTGTTGATGGCCTCGATGTGGGCGGTGGCGGCCCAGCCGTAGCCGATCACGCCGACGTTGTGTGTGCTGCTCATAGCGGGAAGAATTGCGGTATTTGAGCTCGGGACGAAACCTTTTTTTGCGCGATCGCGGAAGGCAGGGCAGCCACGGAGGGGAGGAGCGGAGAATCCAATGTCAAAGGTCGGATCATCCCCCAGAGCGTTCCCTGCAATTCCCGCAAGTGCTCAAACCATTGGAGGTCAGCCTTGTGGAGTTGCAGGGACGCGGGAATGTCTTTCTTCTCCAAGGCTTCCTCGTAGACAGAAAGGAGAGCTTGGAGGGGGACGCGGAGGTAGTGGGTTTCGTCCACTTCGAGATCCTTGTCGATGTCATCGTCGGCGGTGCTGGTGAAGAGCGGAATCCTGCCCACGCGGGAGCGCAGGAATCGGATGCCGCTCTTGGTCACGCCCTCGACGAACTCCCCGGCGTCGGAGGCCTTTTCGGCTAACTTGTTCCAGATCTCTCGCATGGATTGCGGTTAGATTAGGGTGCTGCGACGGTTGGGCGAGTATGATTTCTGGGAGCTTTTGTAGTCCGTGGGACGGGGAAGCAACTCATGGGAGTCGCACCGAAAGCGCTTCGTTGACGTGGTGCCCCGCGAGATGAGAGGGTCGCGCTCCAATGTCAGGAATTCCCTTGAACGATGCGCGTCGATTTCGCCGCGCCCAGTGGCGGATGCTCCTGGCGACCATGTTCTGCTACCTGTTCTATTACACCGGGCGACAGACCTTTGGATTTGCGATCCCCGGGATGTCGGACGAACTCGGAATCAGCAAGAAGCAATTAGGATGGGCGAGTGCAGTCCTGTTCTGGTGCTACGCGGTGGGTCAGGCGGTGAACGGCAATCTCGGGGACAAGTTTGGCGGGCGGAAGCTGGTGAGCCTGGGGGCGCTCATTTCCTGTGTGCTGAACTGGGTCGTAAGCTTCGGGCAGAGCCTGATGGGCTTGCTCATTCCCTGGGGTGTCAACGGCCTCGCGCAGTCCATGGGCTGGGCGCCGGGGAGCGGGATTATCTCCAACTGGTGGGATCACCGCGAGCGCGGGAAAGCCTATGGTCTCTATGTCTTCGCCGCCGGAATGTCGTCGGTTCTTGCCTTCACCACTTCGCTCATCGTCCTCAAGGTTCTCCACCTGGACTGGCGCTGGATCTTTCGCCTGCCCGTTCTGCTCCTCCTGTTGGGTGGGATCACCTTCTATCTTGTCGTGCGCAACAAGCCGGAAGATCTCGGCTTCACTGGTGGTCCGGAAGAGGACGATGAGGATGACGGCGGAGGCGACGGTGAGGAGACCACCGCGCCTGCATCAGTCGGCACCACAGAATCCTCGATCGATCGTTACCTGGCCGTGCTCAAGAATGGTCGCTTCCTCATCGCCAGCCTTGCGATCGGATTCCAGAACTTTGCGCGCTACGGTCTGATCATCTGGGTCCCCGTCTACTTCCTCGGGAAGGACTGGAAGAAGGCCGACGACACGGTCTGGATCAGCATCGCTCTGGCGGTTGGAATGGCAATCGGTGCGGTGACCAACGGCTGGCTCTCGGACAAGGTATTCAAATCGCGGCGTGGTCCCCTCATCTCCGGCTTCATGTTCCTCGCGGCCCTGTGCACCGGCGCGATGTACTTCATCTCCAAGGACAACACCGT
>JAYGGC010000085.1:0-18290 GCA_046581525.1 Roseibacillus sp.
GCCACCGATCCGCAGGAGATCGCCTTCGGATTTGATCCCAACGACCTCAACAACTCCCCGCCCCCGATGCAACGCGGGTTGAAAGGCATCTGGGCCTTCGACCAGAACCTCCTCGACAGCAGCGGGCTGGGCTTTCACGGCATGATGCTCGGGACCAACCTCACCCCGCGCTTCACCACCGGAAAGCACGGACGCGCCATCCTCCTCGACGGGCGCAGTGGGGTGAACCAGTCCGTGCAGATCGTCGGAAGCGGGTCGGAGTTCGACTCTCCCGGCGGGAGTGTCACGATCTCGACCTGGGTGCGCCTCAGTATCATCCCGAATGCGGAACCCAACATTGTGGGCAAGGGAGGAGACGACAACTGGCGCCTTACCCTCAATGCCGGTAGCAGCGAGCTCATCTACCACGGCGGCTCGGCTCCCATCTCGGGAGGAGGATCGATCGCCGGCCCCTTCTGGCGCCACGTGGTGGCAATCTCGGAAGCAGGGGTGGCGACCCGGCTCTACCTCGACGGCCTGCTGGTGGCAGTTGGTGATGCGCCCGACCTCGGCAGCAACGGTCTGCCCATGGAAATCGGAGGCAACCCGGAGCTCTTCGACATGAACTGGAACGGACTGGTGGACGATGTCGCGGTCTGGACCCGTGCCCTCACCACCGGGGAGGTCCGCCAGATCTGGAACGCCGGTCTCGGGGTCCCCATCGCCGATCTCGTTGTCGGGACCGACGGGGACAACGACGGCATGAGCGATGCCTATGAGAGCGCCCACGGACTCAACCCCGCCCTCGATGATTCGGGACTCGATCTCGACGGGGATGGTCTGAGCAACCTCGAGGAACACGACAGCGGAAGTGACCCCAACAACCCCGACACCGATGGCGACGGGCTCGAAGACGACGCCGAAGCGGCCGCCGGCACCAATCCCCTCGGCACCGACACTGATGGGGACGGGCTGAGCGATGGGGAGGAAATCAGCGGAGCCCGGAACCCCTTCCTCAACAATGTTCTTCGGGATCCCTTCGACCCGAATACCGACCCACCCGGGGATCCCACCGATCCGACCAAATCGGATTCCGACGGCGATGACTGGCTCGATTCAGCCGAGATCCTGTGCAAGACGGATCCCAACGATGTCGCCAAGTTTTGTCCCTTCCCGGTGCCGATCGCCTACTGGCCGCTCGATGAGGTAGAGGGCAATCCTGGTAGCCAGACCACTCCCGATAAAGCGAATGGACACGACCTCAAACTGGTAAACATGAATGCGGGCAATCTCACAAGCGGCAAATTTGGCAACGCGTTTTCCTTTTCCAGAACGGCCCAGACCATGTTGACCCGCGTGAGTGGGGCGACCGATTCGCTTCCCATCACAAAGCATCCCGCTTTCACCATTTCACTATGGGTGGACGCCACCGGAACCGGCCAGAACGACTTTCGCTTTTTCTCGGAGGCCGCCACCGGCACCAACACCCCTCTCTTCAACATCGGAACCCACAACGGTGGTGCCAACGGATCGGTTGATATGTACCTTCGCAATTCGGGAGGCACCCACGGTGGACACGATCAGTCGCTGGTGCACCCCTTCGATGGCAATGGATGGAGACACATCGCGGTCGTGGTAGATACCATTGCTCAGACCCTGACCGTCTACATCGACGGAGTGGCCGACGGCGGCGACTTTACCTTCATTGACGTCTACACGCCGACCATGAACACCACGACCATCGGGGGCATCTTGCGCGCCAATCCCAGTCACTGGGTCACGGGCGGGATTGATGATGTGGCGCTCTGGAACAGTGCGCTAGGCGAAGAAGAAATCAAGGTGCTTGCGGACGGGCTCCTCAATCCGCTGGGCGAGCCGCTCGGTGCTCTCCCCGCCATCGTTCGGATCACCTCCTTCGGCTTCAACGGAGTCCCCCTCGAGGTCTCGGTCGAGGGAATGGACCCGGCAGCCTCGTACATTCTTCGCCGCAGTCAGGACGGCCAGAGCTTCACTGATGTTGGCGCTCCCTTTACGGGGGCTGCCACCAACGTCTTCGTGGACCCCGCTCCGCCGGCTGAAGATGCGCTCTACCAGATCTGGACCGCTCCCTGAGGCACGGCCTACCAACTGTCATAACTTGAAGCCCCTCCACAACCTCAGTTGATTCAGTGGGGGGGAGGGGCTTTTCACTCCTCAACCACTTCGGGACATCCCCAGCACAGCCCGAGGCTCTCATTAGAAGCGAAGGATTTCCCTATCAGCTTAGGGAGGACTGCTTCGCAATGCTCGGAGTCGCGGGATGGCGACTCCCGTTCCTGTCCAAAGGAACACTGCGCGAGGCGCTGCCGCTCCCCTTCCCATTCTAAGGTAGTCCGTCAAGCAGACTGTACATTATGATTGAGGGGATTGTTTGGAATCCAGCTGCTGCTTAGGCCCGAATGAAAAAGGCGCGGTCGTATTCTCAACTTCGGCGTTGGGGATTTCTTGCTAAGACTTTCCTTTTTCAAGCCGGGCTTCCTGGAGGCTGAGGGGCCGGGGTAGGTGGGGGTGCAAGCAATCAGTGTAGGGCGCGCTGGATGAACTGATGAAGGGGCGCCCCTCGATCATTATTGCACACCAGTTGGCGACCATTCGCGAGGCTGACCGGATATTGGTATTGCGTGACGGGGCAATTGTTGAGTCAGGAACTCACGATGAACTCTCCGGGAAGGACAACGGGGTCTACCGGGTGCATTCACAACTGCAGTTTTCTACAAGCTCCCGGGCAGTGAATCACCAGTAGAAGTCCATTCATTTTCCCTTTGCCTGGAGTTATCAGATAGGGAGTGGCCGGATCAAACATGCAAAGGATCCCTGACTTCCAAGTCGAACCAGCAGCAAAGGATGCCAAGATCACCGCGCTGAAGCTGAGAATGGCAGCTCTCGAGGGGCAGTCTGCAGATTGCTCAACGCTCACAATGCCTGGCACTGGATATTGCAAGGAGGGAGCCGAGTTGAAAAAGCTGTTTTCAGGGGGTAGTCTTGAGCCTGCCAATGAAATTGACTCTGCCAAACCTGCTGATCGCCGCGGTGGTGTTACCGGTGACAACGGCGCTCTCGGGCGTCATCTGCATCAGTATGACTGACCCCGGTGGGCAGTTTGACCTCGCCCCGGATGAAATTGCGGGGGTCGTTCCTAGCCCGAACTGGAACAATGTTCCCTACACGCCGAATGAAAACGGGACGACGAAGATTGCCCAGGTCATCCATAACTCGAGCGGCGAGGCGACTTCTCTCGGGCTCAGTTACCGGGCGTGGGATGGCAGGAATGCGAGCTCGATCCACACCGTCGACGCGAATTCCCGCATGATGAAGGGCAAGGGGCCTTCACCGTTTGATTCAAGCAGTGATCCGCATCCCTACGCGGCAATTGAGCTTACCGGCTGCCATGCCGCAGCCGGCGAAATATACGATGTCTACATCTATATTGGCACCGGTATTGGCTTCACTTCCGGCAGCTACGGCAACATGTATCTGAGCGGAGCTGGCACCTTCGGCAGCGTTCCCTCCGCTGCGAATAGCGCGGCGATCAGTGGATACCGGACGCTCAACTCGCGTTTTACCAACACGGCGGGCATTTCGGTTTATGATCCCAACAGGGGCTTTATCCGCAGCAATGCGAATGTCGCGGGTAACTTCCTCAAGTTTGAAGACGTGACCCTGGACACGCTGACCATCACCCCGCAAATGTTCAATTCGCAGTCAAATTTTCACGGTGTTTCAATGGTGGGGATCCAGCTCATCGGGTCCGATCCGCCCAACCCGTTGATCATCACGTCGGTCAGTCGTGATGCGCTGAGCGGAAAACTGACGTGCACGTGGAGTTCGAACCCGGGTATGGTCTACCTGGTGGAGTCCTCGACTGACCTGAAAACCTGGCTGGAGGTTGATGCCGCGGTTCACAGTGGCGGCGATTCCACCAGCTTTATCTACTGGCCGGATCCCGACCCGCTGGACAGTCTTTTCCTAAGGGTCCGTGAACTCTGAGCCTTGCCCTTGCCGGGGATACAAGATTCCTGTGCCTTGCGCTGAGTGAATAACAATCCCCCTATCCCAGCCCCGCCGAGGGCAAACATTAAAGGGTCAGCAGGTGATCTGGAGAAAAGCCTGGAGGAAGCACGGGCGGATTTCGCAGTGGAGCAAACACGCTTGACCAGGTTGAAGCGTGAGGAAATGGAGGGGCGGCTGGCGGATGCAGTTTTCAACTGCTGGAGGTAGATGGAAACATGTGCAACGGCATTGCGGCCATCATCCGCAGCAACCCGCTTTCTGATGATCGCAAGGAGGACATTTTTACCGCATTGCAGGATCATGCCGAAAGCTGGCATACAAAGAATGCAGGGAAAAATGATTGCTAGGAAATCGCTTTTCCAGCCCTGAATTTATGGAACTTCAGGAGCCGGGGTAGGTGGGGGTGCAGATCCCCAGTGAGCGGGTCCAGGATGCGAGATTGATGGTGTCGGGTGGCGACCGATATTTTGATGTGGCGGTTGAATGTTGCCGTGAACGAAGACGGAAGACTCCGTGCTGAGAAATGCTAGTGTCCTGAACTCCAAGTTCGTTAAATTTGGGTTTTGGTCGTTGTAGTCAAACAACGCTCGCAATGCTCGGAGATGTTTCAATGGCGTGGATCTGTTTTCCAACTGCGGCGTTGCTCTTCGATCACGAATCTCGATTCGCTCCCCTCGCGCCTTGCATTCGAAAAACATCTCTCACGCCAAATTCAACGCTCTTGGCGCGCAGGACATTAGCGGACTGACACGGAGGAGATCGCCTCCATTCGTCCGGTTTACCATGGGCGCGAGCTGGTGGGCTTGGCCCGAGTCACCGGCAGCTGCTACGGCATGATGCGCAACGACCAGTCGGGAGGGCGCGCGCCGGGATACCTGGAGGCGCGGCGGCTGCTGAAACTGGGGTAGGGGGCTCTTGCCCGACGGATGAGACTCGGCGGGACCGAGGCGCAATAATTTCAGCGGGGAAGTTGAGGGTGAGGAGGGTGGAGCTCACTCGGCCTGCTTATATGCACACAAAAATGCTGCCGATGTCGATCGGCAGCATTGCATTCGAAAGTCTTTGTCAGTCCGTGAGGAACTAGCGGCGACGGCGAAGAACCAAGCCGACGAAGCTCAAGCCCAAGAGGGCCAGTCCGCTGGGCTCCGGCACGATGTCGAGGTTCAGATTGTCGAGGTAGAAATTTTCTACGGCTGCGCCTCCGGCGGCCCAAATATTGAGACCCTGGTACTGGGTCGGCGATGCGCCTCCGTTGTTCCAAGCGCCATTGAAAATCTCAGTTCCGCCATAACTTGCCACTGCGGTATTGGCGTCGAGATCGATGCTGATTTGCACCGCGACCCACTGATCAGTGAGAAGAGGCGTCGTCGGAGAGCCCGAGTCAAAAAAGGTCCCTGAGGTTCCGTTCCCGATCAAGTGGAGGCCTTCTTCAAATCCGCCACTGAGCGTCGCCGAGCGACTGATAAAGATATGAGCCTCTCCGTCGAAGCTCGCAGGCTGATAGATGTCAAAGGAGAGGGCGAGTAGACCCGAGGTAATCGGCGAGGCCAAATCCAAGGTGGAATCGCCGCCATACCCTGGGTTCGTCGAGTAAGCCATCGATTGGCTTCCGCCATTCGAAATGGTATTGACGATATCTACGATCCGAGTGCCGCCGAAATCGACCCAGCCTCCCTGGCCGTCGGAATTACCGAGCGTATAGCTCTCAAAGTCTTCATTGAAAATGGAAGTCGCTCCTGCGGAGGCAGCGAAGGAGGCCGATCCGACGATCGCAATGAGCGTCCTGAGGTTGTTGCTGATTTTCATGGTGAGGGCTGAGTTTTTTTTAGTGGTGATCAATCGGTAACTCGCTGATTTGCGGCCATCCTATTTGTTGACTTTCTCCATTGAGCGGGATCCGGCAATAACAATCTGAGCTTGGGTGATCTTTTGTTCGGGGGTGATCTCATTGGGAGTTCTAAAACATAGAGTATCATGAAGGGAATCGAGCGCAATGGGCCTATAAATTGCGGTATTTGGCGCTTTTTTGGAGTGCGGCGTCTCGGGGAGGTGGGAATTGGTTTCCGAAGGGAACGGAGGCGGAAAGTGCTCCTCTGGTCCCGCCGCCACGCGTGATCGTGGTCATGGTGGGAGTGGGGTCCGCTCCAGATCCCCGTATTTTTGGCTCGGACGGCGGCGGAGGGTTGAGTTCAGGGGTGCGGCACCGGGAAAATGCCGAGCGCACTACTGTGGGAGGCGGAAGGGTTCAGACTCGCGCAAGGGCGGTGGATTGAGCTCTTGAGAGAGAATGCTACCCCTATTGCTAGGAAATCGCTTTTCCAGCCCTGAATTTATGGAACTTCAGGAGCCGGGGTAGGTGGGGGTGCAGGGGGCGGTGGATGGGCCGGATGTCCCCACGGAGAAAGAGCTCTCTTGCGGCCTCCACCAGAGTGGGCAGAGGACGGTAGGCACTCTCGTCGAGAACGTCCTCTGGAGCGATCGGCGGGGCCACTGCACTCTGCTCAAGGGTCTTGACGTGGGCATCGATGGCATCCGGCCCCAGCACTGTGACACCGGACTCGACGCCGAGGAAACCCTTGGCCCGGGTTGGAACGACCACGACGTGCACGTCCGTTCGCTCACACACTCGATGATAGCACCGAAGGTCCCGGGCATAGGCGGACGCTTGGTCGAGATCTGCCTGCGAGGGGGCGAGCTTTCCCTTCAACTCGATCACAAGAATGCTGCCATTCAGGAGAAAAATCACATCAGGCCGGCGCAGGTCCATGGGGAGCTCGTATTCGAGCACGGCGGTGTACTCTTCGCCGCCCTGTTTCTCCTCCAGGATCTCGCCCACTTCCCGCTGAAGGAGAGGGATCGAATTATCCCATGCCCGGATCTGCTCGACGCTGGCATCGGTAATGAACTCCTGCAGTGAGGTTCGAATCACCCGAACTTTGGTGGCCCGGAACTCGGAAAAACGAGAACTCCAGCCGAATCTGGACAACTTACCCACCCCGAAGACCTGACAGGAAAAACAGAGCCGATCCAGGCGAATTGCTTCTGGGCCCCGGGGATCGGCCCACAACGCTGTATGATCTGGCTGCCCAGGGAGCCTTTTTTTTCGGAGTGAGAACGTAGCAGGGATACTTCTTTTGAAAGTCCGCTTGGAGAATCGACTTCTCCGACGCTCCCCCGGATCCATGCATCGAGACGATGAGAGGGAATCCACCCTTCGCGGAACCCGCTGGCTTGTGCAGGGAATAGCTAAGGCCTTCGAAATCGAGAGGAACTTCCTGACCCCAAGCGGGACTCCCCAGGATGAAGACGCTGAGAGCTGCGATCGTTTGTAAAGGCCGTATCACACCAGGATTGTGCATTGCTGGGAACAACGATGCATGTGCCACGGGTCCGGAGATTTCAACGGTCGCGAGAACCGCGGCCGCCTTCTGGCTGTCCCCCGCGGTCTCGGCGGCCTCGGTCGCCAAAACTCCTCATGCGGTCGATCAGTTCCTGGATCATGGCCGCTTGTTCCGTTTCGTCGAGTTGGCCGTCCCCATTGGTATCGACATCGTCGAAACGACCGGAGAAGGGACCGGAAACTTCCTCCTTGGAGAGGAGGCCGTCACCATTCGTATCCCGCTCCTTCAGGCGCGTGCTGATCTGCTCAGTGATGCGAGTGAGTCGTTCGGCCCGATCCTCAGACTCTCGTGCTTCCCGCCGCTCCGCTCGTTCCTCCGCGCTCCGAGGCAAGGGAATGGACGGGTCCAGTTTGTCGACGGCTTTGCTGGGTGCCGGAGGGTCCTCAGCCTCGGAAAGGTCAGGACTTGGCGCCGGGATGGATCGATCTGACTTTGCACCTCGGGGGGAAGATTTCCTGTTCCTTTCGGTCCCCGGGCGGGGAGGCCGTTCCGAGTTGAGGCTTTCCGAGTTTGCTGAACTTTCGTCATCGCCGCAGGAACACAATCCCAAGGCCACCACCACACCGATCATCATGAGTCTTAGTTTCATCTGAAGAATTCTACAAGGGGATGAAACCCGCCTCTTGTCGAGGAGTTGCAAAAAGATAGCCGCAAGGACCAGTTTGTCGGGCGGAGGTGGAGTCTGCTACCGTCCTCCGCCAGGAAGAATCGACTGGAAGAGTGGTCAGAAGCGGCTTGGTTCCATCCGAACACCACTGCTAGCCTTGCACCCGTGAGTTCCTCAGATCCCTCCACACCCGAACCCATGAAATACGTCATGCTCGGCGATGACAACAGCGGCACCGAAGAGAAACTGGCAAAGTATACCGGAAATGTGCCCAGGAGCTACCTCGCATCCCATTATGAGAATGACACTCTCTTCTTTGTCGATCCCGAGCTCAAACTGGAGACCGTTGGAGCGGTCTTCACCGAAGACAGATCGAAGCAAGTTGAGGAGTGGTTGAAGTCAGGAGACCTTGTCAAGATCGAGGATCTGCACGTCAAGCAATGGGCTGAGAGCGAATGCCAATTTGAAGCACTGGTCGTCTCCCCATTCGTGCTGTGCCGCCCCGCGTGACGTCTCAAACCAAGCGACCGCAATGATCATTCGATTCCATTTCCTTGTCGCCCTCATTCTCGGGCTCGCGTCCCTCGCTCGCGCTGGCGAATGACGTCTTCCCTAAAAACTGGACTGCGGACTGCTAGAGTATTTTCGGGATCGAAGACCCCGGAAACAGCAGAAGCAATGAAGAAGAGCAGATACAGTCCTGAGCAGGTGATCTACGCCCTGAAGCAGGTAAATGAAGGCGAGGAAGTGGCAGTGATCTGCCGGAAGATGGGCATTAGCGAGGCGACTTTCTACAATTGGAAGAAGCCGTAGTGTCCAAAAACTCGAATCGTCGGTTTCTTGCTAAGACTTTCCTTTTTCAGCCCTGAATTCATGGAGCTTCGGGAGCCGGGGTAGGTGGGGGTGCAATAACGCGGAGCACGATGAGAAATCTGCCCCAGAGCAGGATCCTCAACAGACTGGAAATCAGCGTAAACCGTTGTAATCGTATTTCTGGACACTACGGGATCTGACGCCCGACCGGACCCCATAGCCGGGCTGGCCTCCAAGGGTCAGTCAGCGTCTTTCGTTGCGCTCTCCCCCGATTTTCTCCATGCCTCTCATGGCGTTGAGGAGTCTGGACATGAGGGCGCTTTGAAACGGGCGGGTGCGGCGTTCGACCTTCGACGTGATGACTTTCGACCCTGGACTTTCCCAACTACTCCACCACCTCCATCACGCCCCGGGTGATCTGCCAGTGGCCGGGGTAGGTGCAGAGGTAGGGGTACTCGCCGGGTTTCTTGGGGGCGTCGAAGTAGATGGTGTACTGGGAACCACTTTGCAGGATGGGTGACATGGCGAGGACTCCCTGGTCCCCGATGACGTAGTGCCTGGCGGCTCCCTCCGGAGTGGAGGCCAGTTTCATGGAGCCCTCGCCGACGGCCTGCAGGCGATCCGGTCGCACGAGCACAAGGTTGTGGGGAAGACTCGGGTCCTTGTTGATGACGGTGAGTGCCACCCGCCGGCCGGCCTTGACGCGAATGCGTTTGGGCTCGAACTGCAATCCCGCCACGGCGTGCACGGTTGCTTTTTCGGTGTCGCTGAGGACCTTGCCCAGGATTTCTTGTTTCAGGAGACGCGGATCGACCGGGAAGTCCTTCGCGATCGGAAAGTCGTTCCAAGGTTCCTTCGCGATCTTCTCATCACCGGGAAACTTGGTGAACGGTTTGCCGAGATGAAAGATGGAGTAGTAGAGGTCGGGCTGGAAGGGGTCGCCCTCCGCCGTCTGCATCTCCATGTAGAGATGCAACTGCATGACCGGGTGGAGCTGGGGGATCTCGACGAAGACCGATTGGCCATCCTTGAGGAGGTGCACGCTCTTCACCGCGACCGCATCGTGTCCAAGGTTTCCCGGATGTTTCACGGAGTATTCCCCGGAGCCGTAGGCATTGCTGTAGAGATAATTCCACTGCTCACAGAAGACGTTCTTCAGGTCGACGGACTTTGCATCGATCCTGGTGTTGAATCGCACGAGCAGTCCGTTCTCCCGCGTCTCGACTGCGGTGGGGAGGGGCATCTTCCCGCCCGTGTAGCGCACCCGTTGCAGCGACCCGTTCTCCTTGGCGTAGCTCTGCCAGCCGTCGGTGCCCGCCACGTAGAGGTGGCCGTCGTGCTTGTTGAAACGCAGGCGATGCGCGCCGGAGAGGAATTCTCCGGGGAGCGGCACCACCCCGCCCTGCACCTTCCCGCCGATCTCCTCGCGCAGGACAAGGTAGTGCGAGCAGTAGCCGAAGGAGGTTCCGATGATGTGACCCGCGAGCGGGCCGAAGCGCTTGTCGTCGGGCAGGAAGATGAGGTCGCCCGGCGAGTTGTCGATGCCGCGCGGGATGAAGCAGAGTGGCATCTGGTAGCCGTGCTTGCCATATTGCGGGCGCGGCCCGTGAAAGCCGTGATAGCTCCCGCCCCCTACTTCAAAGATGGCGGTGGCGTTTTGCCAGGTGCCTTCCTGCACCGTGCAGAGGACGATCTTTCCATCCGGCGACACGCCCGTGCCGTTTGTGCCGCGCAGTCCGGTCGCGATCGACTCCGGTTTTTTCCCGGGCACGAACTTGGTCATGGCAAACTTGTTGGATCGCGTGAACCAGTAGTAGGCGCCCTGGTCGTCCTGGTGGAGGGTGAGTGCGAAATTGTTGCCGCCGCCGGTTGGGAAGTCGTTGGTGAGGCACTCATAGATATCCGCCTCGCCATCGTCGTTCAAGTCGTGCAACCGCGTGAGCTGGTCGCGCCCAATCACGATAATCTTTCCGTCCCGAAGCACCATCCCGAGAGGCTGGTGAAGCCCCGCTGCGAAGCGCTTCCATGTGAGATTATCGAGGTTGTCGTCTACCCCGCTCACGATCCACACGTCACCCATCAGGGTGCAGACCGCAATCTTGCCGGCGCCGAAAATTCCGACGCCCCCGACGCGCATGGGTGTCTTGAAGGGATTGGCATCGCGGTACGGGACGGTGAGAGTGTCGATCACGTAAGGTCCCGCCCGTGATCCCAGTTTCCCCGCGGTTCGCACCGTCTTCCTTGACCATTGGGATAGTGCGTTGGACGGAAAGCTGAATTCGCCAACGAGGGTGTCCTCATCCAGGAGTCTCGCACCTTCGGGAAGTGTGCCGTGCAGTTCAATGCTGCGTTCCAGGCGGTCCTTCGAATGCGTGATCATATCGAGGACCTCCGCTTCGCCGATCTTGTACTGAAACTGGACGAATGGTCCCCATCTCGAGAAACCGAGGTAGCGGGTCACCGTTCCCTCCGGGAGCTTCCACCCTTTCCAACTCCGCAGCCTCTTTCCGTCCGCCTCCACTCCGGAAGTGATCCCGTAGCGCCCCGAACTCCACTTCACGAGCCCACCTTCCCAGGCATCGACGAACGTCAGTTTCTCGGGATCGAAGAGCGCGGTGTATTTCCCGACCTGCACCGCCACGGCCTTGGGGGTGGTTTTGCCGAAGTGCTTGATGACCTGCATGAGCAGACCGCCGGTATCGACTTCGTTGAGGCGCTGGTCGACGTTGTCTGCCTCGGGATTCTGTCCCCAGTGGCCCCAGGCCCCGCCGTCGAGGCCGGGGAACTGCGGGAGGATTTCGGGGAGCGGTTGCGCGCTCTTCAGGAAAGCTCGCGCCTGGGTGGCGTAGAAATCGCGGACCCGGTTCCCGGGAAAGGGTTTCACCTCAGCTTGCGCGCCAAGGGGGGCGGCACTGAGAGCGCAGAGGAGAACCACAAGCTGTTTCATGGCTTCCAAAAAAGTCCGCGCACACCTGCAGGTCGAGGCAGATATGCGCGGATGATGCAAAAGAGTCCCCTTACTTGGGAGCGGGGACCACCGAGACCTTGTCTGCGGTGGGGAAGTCCTTAGGCACCCTGGCGGTGCGCTTCACCGCCCCGGTGGCGGCCCACTCGGTGCCACGCTGCATGATGGTGAAGAAGCCGCGGCAGCGCATCGCCTCCACGTCGTGACCCATCGGGGTGTGGAAGACGCGGCCGTCGCCGTAGGCGATGGTCATGAGCATCGGCTCGTTGCGCTTGGTCATCGGCGAGGCGGCGTAGCCCTGCACCTCCATGTTCAAGGCCGGTCCGCAGAGGCGGCAGTAGAGTTCGTCTTTCTGGTGGAGCCATTTCTCCGGCAGGCCCTTCGTGATGGGGTGCGTGGTGTCGATATGCACCACCTGGAACGGATTGCGTGGGCCGTGGCTGCCGCCGTTGCCCGTGGTCTCCGAATCGCGCACCGCCTTGCCGTCCACGACATGCACCCACGGTCCATCGACCCCGATCTTGCGGCCACCCCAGCCCCCGACGCCGATCATCTCGTTGTATTCCTTCCACTTGCCGAAGGAATTGTCGGCCGCATGGACGATGACCAAGCCGCCGCCGCCCTTGACGTAATCGATGAACGACTTCTGCACCTCTTGCGGCCAATCCTTGCCGTTGTAATTGCTGAGCACGACGTCGGCTTTTGAGAATGCGGGACGCCACTTGTCCCAATCCTCCTTGCTTCCGTTCTTTGGTGGAGAGGTGGAAACGACGACCTCGAATTGTTTGGAGGATTTCAGGGCTTCCACCAGCACGGGGGTGGTCGCTTTCCAGTTGTGGTTGTTTTGTCCATCGATGAGGAGGACCTTGATCATATCCGCACCGTGGGCCGCGACCCCGCAAAGAAGCGAGCCGGCCAGGGCGACGAGTGAGGCAGTTGAGGCGAATCGGTTTTTCATGTCAGAGTAAGTTCGTGATTCGAACGGAGTTTATTTCAACAGTTACAGGTTAGGTCGTCAACCGGACCGGTCGAGGACCTTTGAGGTCGCTGGGGAAGGGAGCACGAGACGCGGGGTCAAGACCCGTCGTGGCAGGGGGGCTCAGGGTCTCGGCTTTTCATCCGGGGCGAGGGGCTGCCCCTTTCGTTCCGACAGAAAGCGCACGAGGTCCCGCAGTTCGTCCCGAGTGAGGCCAGCGGTCAGTCCGGGAGGCATGATGGTGCCGGCGTCCTGGCGGCTGGCGACGTCCTTGGGTGCGATTGTTTTCTCCGATTGGGTGGCGGCATCACGAATCACGATTCGTTGTTTGTCCTCTTGCTTGAGATGGCCGCTCACGACCTGGCCGTTCCTGGTCGTGATGGTGGTGGAGAGGAATCCTTCCTTGATCTGCCGGCGAGGCCAGACCACCGCCTCGATGAGGAGCTCGATGGGGAGCCCCGCACCGACGGCGGTAAGCTCCGGGCCGAAGTTGCGACCACAGGAATCGATGACGTGACACATCGTGCAGCTCATCGAGTCACGGTGATAAATCTCGGATCCCCGCTTCGCATTGCCGGCCTTCCTCACCTCGATGGTGACCTCCCGGACGAACTTTTCACTATAGGCGGGAATGCCGATGGTGTCCCTGCCCGCTCCGGCGGTGAGGATCTTGTCGAGGGCAGGGGAGTGTCGTCCGGCGGCTCCGAGGATGGCGCGAATCTTCTGGTGAGCCCCGGGTTCTAGTTCGATGGGATCGAGGGCGGCAGCGAGAACCGCGTCACCATCCTTGCGCGCAAGAAATGGGACTACGAAGGCATCGAGGTCGTCGTCCTTCGCCGCGCCAGCGATCTGCTTGACAGCGATCCTGGCGGCCCGGGCGGGGTCGATCGCGATGAGAGCAGAAAGCGCACTGCGGCGAATGGTGGGATCCTCCTCCTTTGCGGCAAGGGAAACCAAGGGAGCGAGCCACTTCTGCCCCATCTCCTTCTTGCGGCCCATGGCCTCAATGGCCACCACGCGAATGCGCGTGGCGGCATCCCCGCTGGTAGCAAACTCGAGGAGGTCGTCTGGAACCAACTGGTCCCAGTAAATTGCCAGTTGCAGGGCATGAAACTGTGGATCGTCTTTCCAAAAGCGAACGGTTCGGTCGATGATGGCCGAGAGATCTTCACTGAAGATTGGCTTGAGGTCGCGAAGCTTGGCGGACTCAACGAGGGCGACCAGGATCGCGTCGGCACCTTCGTCTTTCTTGAGCGTCCACCAGAGGTTGAGGAGCCATGCGAGGTCACTGCCGGTTCCCTGCGTGGCGAGGACCATTGTCAGGGAGGCAAAGGCATCGTCCGCACTCTTGATAGTGCCCACTTCGAGAAGCCCGCGAGCAACCTTGGCGCTACCCTGGCCGGTAGTTTGCCTGAGGATGAAGGCGAGATGGCGGGATTCGGTCATGTTGAGGCTGCCTGCCTGCAGGGCCGCGAACCAGTGACGGTGCAGGGCGTGTGTGCACTGGCGCAGGGCGGCTTCGAGGAAGCGATCCATCGGGGCATCAAGCGCGTGCGCGGCCACCACCATCGCGGCTGCCGAATCGAGCTGGCTGGCGGCCACCACCGCTTCGAGGCGCACCCGCGGATGGGGATCCCGGATCGATTTTTCGAGGTAGCTCAGCGGTTCTTCCAGGCGGTCGTGCCAGCGACCAGCCACGCGGGTGGCGTAGGCTCGCGCGAGGGGATTTTTAGCGTTCAACAACTGCTCCAGAAGGGGCTGGTTGACGGACTCGTTCCACTCGTGGAGACAAAGCGCTTCGAAGAGGTGGTGTTCGTGGTTGGGATCGCTTTCGTCGAGGCGATGCACCCAGCTCCTGAGCTCCGGGGCCATGAATTCGCTGTTGTGGCGCGAGAGTGCGATGCGGATGCGTTCGCGTTCCTTGAGGGGAGCGGATTTGAGACGGTCTAAGAGAACCCGGGTGGGAAGAACCTCGAGGTTCACCGGGATGGCTGTCTTCTTCCCCTTCGCGGTCACGCGCCAGATGCGGCCGTGCACCTTGTCGCGATCGGGATGGCGAAGGGAGGCCTGGTAGTGGCCGATGATGGGGTTGTACCAATCCGCGACATAGAGCGCTCCGTCCGGTCCGGTCTGAATGTCGACGGGGCGGAAGCTCTGGTGATCGGTTCGCCAGAGAGGGGGGAGAAGCTTGCCGCGATGGCCGGAGCCGTCCGTGGACATTTCAAGACGATCAACGATGTGCCCGAAGTAGCCCGCGATCACGATGTTGCCCTGGAGTTCGTCGGGGAGGGCGGGGGAGTCGATGATCTCGCAGATCATGCTCTTGATGCGGGTCCGACCGATGTCGAGCGGGTTGTGCCGATTCCCGGTGTGCACCATCACGGGGAGGAGTTCGCTGAGTTCGCTGTTGTTGCCCTTCGCGAAGGGTTCGCCCCACTGGCCGAAGGAGAGCCCCCAGGGATTCTGTCCGCTGCATCCCCGGAAGGCGTGCAGTTGACGACGCCTCGGGCGGAGGCGCCAGACGCCGTGTTCGTCCATCCGCACAATTCCCCAGGGAGTTTCCACCCGCGAAAAGTTGTGCAGGCCCTGCCCGAAAAGGAGTTCGCCGCCGGGACTCCAGGTGAATGAGTTGATGTTCTGGTGGGTGTCGCCGGTGCCGAAGCCGGTGAAGATGACTTCGCGTTGGTCGGCGCGTCCGTCGCCATCGCGGTCGGTGAGAAAGACGAGATCGGCGCCCTCCCCGAGGTAGACCCCTCCGTTGCCGAGGGCAAAGCCGGTGGGCATGTTGAGATTGTCGGCGAAGATGCTGACTTTGTCGGCGCGGCCGTCGTGGTCGGCGTCTTCCAAGATATAGAGTTTGTCGCCGGGTTGATCGGTGGGGACGAGCTGGGGGTAGGCCAGCGTGCAGAGCACCCAGAGTCGTCCACGCGGGCCCCAGCGCATGGCGATGGGGTTGGCGATGCCGTCTTTTTCCGAAGCGAAGAGAGAGACCTCATAGCCCTCCGCGATCTGGAAGGAAGCCAGTTCGGCTTCCACGGAGTTGTCTTTTGCCGGGGGAGCAACGGAAGCTCCCTTGTTCTCCTGGGCGAGGGAGGTGCCCGCCAGGGCGAGGAGGGCGATGGCACTGAGTGAGGATTTCATCGCCGGTTTCCCTGGTAACTTTGAATGACGACCTCGGCACTTTCGATGAGAGGAATGATGGCGTCCACTTCTTCCGGGAACCAGCGGGGCTTGCCTGGCCGGTGATCGCGACTGCTGGGGACATGCTGACGATTGCCGTAGAGAAAGGACCAGTTGGTGGGCCGCCAGTGTTGGCGCCAGAGATTGTTCTTTCGGATGATTTCCCGTCGCATTCCGTCCAATGCGTGGGGCTGGTAGGAGACCTTCTCGCCAGTGAGCTTCGAAGAAACCACCTGCGCCCAGGCAAAGTGGCCGTCGCGGTTGAGTTGGACGCCATCGGTGGTGAGCCCGCTGGAATCAAGCTTGGCGAGATCAACGAAAATGAACCCGCGGCGCCTGGCCAGCTGGCGGATTGCTTCCGAGTAGGCCGCAAGGTCATTGTTGTGGATGCTCAGATCAGGCAGGTTTGGATTCTTCGTTTTTTCAAAGGGATGCGGTGAGATGAGGACGATGCGCGGGGTGCGCTGCGCGAACTGGTCGAGAAGCTTCTCATAGGCTGCGATGAATTCCGGCAACATGGCGGCGCCATCGAGTGTTTCCATCTGGCCGTAGCCCGCGACTACCACACTGGCGTTGATGCGTTCCAGGAGATCCAGGTGCGTGCCGAAGTTGCGTGGGCGCTGCTGCAGGTAAACAGTGTCCGCTTGCCAGGCGGTGTCGCGGAAGAAGACCGGATCGCTGGTTGATCCGGTCAACATTGCCTCGAGGTAGCCCGCCTCGGCTTGCTTCACCATGGTGGTGCCTCCCGCGAAGGCGATCACGTCGTGGGGCCGCAGTGCGAACTCGCCATCGAAGGGCTTGGGTCTTGGCGAGGTGGCCGCTTCTCCGGCTCCTGACCCCGTCAACCGGGCCAGGGTGGCACCAACCCGGTAGCGCCACGACCCGCTCAGCGGAATCGTCTTACCGCCCGCCGTGAGTTGCATCTTGCCATGGGTGGCGGCCATTCCTCCGCCCCATCCATGGTCCATCACGCGCACGGCGATGAGGTTCTTTCCTGGCTTCAGGATTCCAGCCGCCAGCTTGTAGTTGCGCGGGGTGAAGTGAGCGCCAGCCTTCTGGTAGCCACCAACCCGTGCGCCGTTCACCCAGGTGACGTCCATGTCATCGATGGCCCCGAGGCTGAGCACGGCGTTGATTTTGGTCATGGAGCGAGGCACCACGATGGTGCGGCGGAACCAAACGACGCCGTCGTAGTCCGGCAGGCCGGCAGTCTCCCAGTGGGTGGGCAGCGTCATCGATTTCCAGGAGTCATCCTGATGATCCGGTTGAGCCCAGGCGTCGTTCCTAGAACCCACGTCCGTCGCGGCGATCCGCCTGGGCCAATCAGTGATGGTGTGAGGATCAACTGCTGGTTTGGTGTTTCGTGGCTGGAGGCCGGAGGGAGGATTCTTCTTGGTGAGCGCTCCTTCCACCCTCGGCGGCTCCTTCTTGTTCGTGGGGTCCTGCACCGGAACGGCGCACCAGAAGAAGACGTTGTGCGAGAACTTCATCTCGGCGCTTTTCAGAAGCGTCCTCTCGTCGGCCTTCCAACTTGTCATCGCGGCCGACGTGGAACCGGTGAGATCCACTCCATTGACGAGCGGCGGACCCTGTTGGGTGGGCGCGGCGGTGAGGACTGCGGCACCGAGAACAAGCGCACCGGGGATCTGGATGAGAGGTGTGTTCATGATTCGGGCCCCCATTTCTACGTGCACACTTCTCCCATTTTCTCGTCTTTGCGCCAACTCCAACAGGGTGTTTTCGACAATTTCCGAGGCGGGTGGACGCTTGGTTTGGCCCGGGCATTGTCGCGGAAGGTCATCCTCCGTCGCTAATGCTGTGAAGGAGGCCTGCCGAGACAAATCTCCGAAGCTGAGATCAGAACACGAAATCGGCCCGCGGAGGCTTGCCGCGAACTTTAGCGTTTGGTAGCGGCACGCCTTCGCGTGCCGAGAGTGGGTGGTGGCCCTGATTTCAACCTATTGACGAGTTCAACAGAGGCGGAAGGGGCAGCCCTTCCGCTACGATTGAGGGTCTAAAATTCGTGGCATTCCAGTCAGCCCAGTGAGACCGGCGGTGGGTGTTCTCAAATGGGGCTAGATCTTCCAGTCCCCGCGGTAAGGCAGGGACATGAGCACTTTCTGCGCCTTGTCGTCACCGACGATGACCTCCTTCACGGGATCAAACTTCACGGCGCGTCCTACTTCGTGTGAGACGTAGGCGAGGTGGCCCGGAGTGACCGATCGGTGTGCGCTCTCGGCGGGTGCGACGGTCTCTTTCCGGGACTTCACGGAGTCGATGAAGTTGCGCTGGTGACCGGGGGACTCGTAGGCCCTGTAC
>JAYGGC010000117.1:0-6330 GCA_046581525.1 Roseibacillus sp.
ACCGAGGACGGCGGGCACATGGAGCTTCAGGCGATCCGCTATGCGGCAATGGTGTCGAGCATGACGCTGGCTCAGGCCGTCCAGACCTACGCCCGGTTCCGTCACGCCGACGAGGACGAGGCGCGGCGCGAAATCCTCGGCTTCCTCCAATCGGATTCTGAGGAGGATCCCGAGCTGACCGGAGAGGTGCGCATCGTGCTCGTCTCGGCAAATTTCTCCACGGAGGTGGCCACTACAGTCCTCTGGCTTAACCGGCACGACCTGGACATCACCTGCATCCGGCTGCGCCCCTACAAGATGGGGGCCGAGATCCTGATCGACGCCACCCAGATCATTCCCCTCCCCGAGGCGGCGGACTACGAGGTGAAGCTGCGGACGCAGGAGCGCGAACAGAAAAGGGCTGCCGGGCGCTGGCAGGGCGAGCTTGAGCGGTTTTGGGCGCAGATGATCCGCAGGAATCAGGACAAGTATCCCCGTTTGGCGAGCCGATCCGCACCCAAAGTGAACAAGTTCTCCTTCAAGAGGGGCGACGGATATGCCCTGCATATGGATGTCCTGAAGGATCTGGGCTACTTCACCTGTGAGATCATATTGCCCGACGACGAAGAAAGCCGGAGCGCCGCCGTCGAAATCCTGTCAGTGCATCGGGAGGCTGTAGAGGAAGCCTTCGGCGGCGATCTCGAATGGAAGGAGAAGGAGGAACGCCCGGTCTTCCAGGTTTACCATTCCATCGGCGGCGGGTGGGGATCGCCGGAGTCGGAGTGGCCCGACATACAGGATCGCCTCGTCGAACAGCTCCTCCGGTTGGAGGCTGCGCTCCAGTCGGCCATCGAAGAAATCAAGCGATCATCGTCGGGATGAGCAGCCTCCACAAAGAGTTCACAGGTTCCGCCAGAGAATTGCTCAACGGTCCCCCCCCGAAGGGAACTCGTGCTCAATACTCTTCCGGCAGCAGCACCGTGGGCACTGAGCGATCCCGTAGTGTCCAGAAACTGGAATCGTCGATTTCATGCCGCATCCCGGTAGTAGTTGCGAAGCAATCCACCAAGCCGCTCGCGGCAGTCGCATATTCGATCACGTCCTCCTGCTGTTGGTTGATCCAGCTGGCCAAGGCCACCACCATCAGCCTGATCACGTCCATAGATCGATGCTCGCGGCCGCCCACCGAAGTTGCACGATCGGAAATCGGCCTCAGCCCCTCCCTCTCAACCGACTGGAAATCAGCGCACTCCGTTGCCATCGAGTTTCTGGACACTACGCCATCTCCCTGCCGGCGAGAGCTCGGTCCTGATCAGGACCGGGCTCCTGCTTGGAAGGCATCTCCCAGGCAACAAGGGGCCTGGCACGATGCCCCCATGCCTGTGCCGGTCGGGGATGGGAAAGTTTCCTGCTCCTTACTCGGGCTCCTCCTTCAAGGACTTTTCAGCATCCCAGAGCCATAGGGAGGCGAGGGTGTCCTTGATGATCTTCTCGGTGCCAACCGCGGGGGGGCCAAGGTGTTCGGTGTGGACCTGGCCTCCCCAGTTGGGAAGGCGGCCAGCCTCGTAGCCACCCCTGGCCCCCAGCGTCAGGGCCTGGTCCACCGCGATGTAACCCTGGTAGCCGTTGGTGAAGGCAAAGGTCATGGTTCGTTTGAAGGGCGCCTGCTCGTCGATCCAGAGTTCGTACTGGCAGAACATCTCGTGGGGCATGGTGGTGAGGCACCACTCCCGGCCGAACATCACGGCATGGGCATCGAAGCGGCGGGCCGGCGGCTCCTCGCCCCGCTCGAGGAGGTCCTCGATCCTGCGGAGCTGTTTCATCCGGCCCGGCTTGTCCTTC
Organism: Roseibacillus sp.; assembly: GCA_046581525.1. GTDB lineage: Bacteria > Verrucomicrobiota > Verrucomicrobiia > Verrucomicrobiales > Akkermansiaceae > Roseibacillus_B. The sequence goes on from JAYGGC010000117.1 coordinate 1,822, forward strand.
TCGAGGTCCATCATCTCCGCGAGGAGCTCCCGGCCCGGGAGGGGGGCGGAGGGCAGTTCCACCCTGGCTGACTTGACGCGGAAGGTCTCTGCCTTGATGGCCTCGCTCTTTTTGATCGCCTTGAGGGCGGCCTCTCCCAGCCGATGGCCCGCCTCCTCGGCCTTCTCATGGGTGGAGCGCAGGGGAAATCCATTGATGTTGCCACCGCAGCCCTGGCCGAAGACGGTGATGACATCGTTGCCGAGGGCCTCCCGGATCCGCTTTCCGGCCGCGCCCGGGAAATCCGCGCTGGTGAGCTTGCTGGTGTGCGGGACGATGACGGGGTGGGCAGCGTGCTCGAAGAGGACGGCGAGGGGTTTGCCGGTCCGGGTGCTGTCAGCCACGAGGACGTTGACCCACGGAACGGCCGGACCCTTGCGGTTGACCCCCATGAAGACGTGCCCGTTGCCGGCATTGACGAGGCGCCGGTTGAAGCCGACCTGGACCCCGGCCCGGCCGGCGCGCAGGGAGACCGGCTCGGCACGCTTCCTGGCCCCCGCGACGACTGCGATGATGGCGTCGAGGGTGCGGTCGTTCCACTGTGAGTTGGAGTCGTTGGAAATCCTGGTCCTGCCGCGGGGACCGAGGGCCGCGGAGGCATGGGAATGGCTGAAATTGAGGAGGGTGTGGGTGACGCCGCACTTCTCCCGGATTTCCGTCCGCAGTTGATCGCAGGCCTCAAAACTTCCCATGATCAGGTCGAGCCCCACGATGGCGACCGCGTTGCCCGTTTCGTCCTCCAGGTAGAGACAGCGAGCGAAGAGTGGATCGCGAACCCCGATGCTCTTGCGGAAATAGTGCTGGATCTCGAGTCCGGCAGCGGGCGTGATTTCCCGTTCCGCGGCCCCAGCCCTGATCCCTCCGTGGCCGGGCAGGGCGGCAAAAACAGCAGTGCAGAGGCAGAGGTGCAGGAAGAGGAATGGTCTGACGTTCATGACGGGCTTTGATGAGGAAATTCCATGATTTCAGTTGGAGTGATGGCGAGCGAGGGCAAACATGGGGGATTCTAGGATCCGGTGACACTGAAGTGGGCCGACCGAAAAGGGGAGCGGGGGTCCTTTGGATTGATCCGGGGAGGAAGCCGGTGCGCCTTCGGCCTGTGCCCGGCCTGGCGAGAGAGGCGTTGCAGGGAGCCTTCGGGTCCGAGGAGTTCCTGGAAGGGCAGGCCGAGATTACGGAGGAGATCCTCGCATCGCGGAATGGACTGGTGATGATGCCGACAGGGGGAGGGAAATCGCTCTGTTACCAGCTCCCGGCCCTGTACATGGAGGGCGTCACCATCGTGGTGAGTCCGCTCATTGCCCTGATGAAGGACCAGGTCGATGCCCTGGTGGAGAAGGGGGTGGGGGCCACCACATCCCGATCATCTAGGTTGCACCCCCACCTACCCCGGCTCCTGAAGCTCCAGGAAATCAGAGCTGGAAAAGGAAATTCCTAGCAATAGCAATGGCCGATCCGAGTGCAGAAGTATTCGGAAAGCACTCGAATTAGTCACTGCGTCAATTGGGGATGGCGTTTTGAATTTAAGTCGCATCAAGGGTTTTAGTGGTTTAAGGATTTTTTCCGTGCTGGGTTTCAATTGTTTCTTAATTGCCGCTTTCATCACCCTTGGGCTTTGGCTGCAGCGCCACCACTACCGGTCGCGCCTGTGGATCACCTCCGCAGTCATTGGGGGGGCTTTCCTCCTCGGGGGTATCCTGCTCTGGCCCGGACTGCTTTCCATGCAACGCGCGGTCACCGGTCTGGCCAATCCCTTTGGGCTTATTTGGATAAGCTTGCTCGCGCTCACGGGCTACGCTTGGCACAAGCACGACCGCTTCTGGACCAGAAGCCTGTCGGCATGTCTGGTCCTTTTCATGGTCGGTGGCAATGGAGAACTGACTGGCGCCTTAATGCGCTGGTGGCAAAAACCCTATCAGTCGATTAAGCCTCTTAAAGAAGGCCCATTTGACATTGTCGTTGTTCTCGGTGGCGGAACATCGCTAGACCACAACAAAACCCCCATCTTAAACGATGGTGGCGATCGCGTCATGTTGGCCGCCCGCTTGTACCACACCGGTCGAACCCCACTGCTCGGATGCTCCGGCATCCGGACTGACGAATGGAAAGGGGAAATCCACGATCCAAGACGCCAAACTATCACTATATTCACTGAAGTCGGCATTCCCGAACCGGACATCGTTTTGCTTCAGGGGCGCAACACCAAAGAAGAAATAGCCTCAATCGCTGAGGCGGCTAAAGCACGAGGGTGGAAGAAAATCGGACTGATCACTTCCGCGTGGCACATGCGTCGAGCCATGCGAATAGCCTCAAATACAGAACTGCGCCTCGACCCCTTACCCGCTGATTCAAGCGTTGGACCATGGGAATGGCGGAACCTATCCCTCATTCCCAGCTCCGGTTCACTCACCGACCTCGGTTTGTTGTGCAAAGAATGGTTAGCCGCTCTGGTTAAAAGGTAGAGGGCTCTGTGCGACCCTTGTATGTGTTTTATGCCAACCCCTCCCCGAATCCTGAGGTCGGTTTCATCCGGTTCAGATTGGGGTGATCCTACTCACAACAATTGAGCTTCCCCAAACCTGATCTCTAGCGCGGGGTTTGAGGTGGCGCTTCCCCTGCAGTCGGCAGTGCGGTGACCCAGGAGGTTTACGGAAACGCTTTCTGCGGTTCTTGTCGCCCTTACAGGGCCACCCCTCTCCTTCCCGCGGCCCGTGAAGCTCCAGGAAATCAGGGCTGGAAAAGCGATTTGCTAGCAGTAGGGAGGCAGGTATTACTCCACCCCATTTTTCTTGTAGTAGAGAACTCCTAGGGATCCTAAGTGATTTTCCAATCGCATCGGCTCGTTTTGCACGACACCCTCTCGCCCTTGCCCATACCATGATAGTTCGGACGATAGCGGGGATAATGGCTGCTGCAGGTATTCTTTTGCAGGCGCGTGCTGAGTTGGTGGCCTACTGGGATTTTGAACCTCCAAACCGTTACGAGGACCGGTCCGGAAACGGAGCGGACGGGGTGGCCGGCACCAATGTGGCGGTGGATCCAGACAGTCCGGCTGGTGAGGCCATCTCGATCGGCATCAGCGGTGCGGTTCCGGAGGAGGTCGTGACGATCGCGCAAGACTCCTTTCCGGCATTTGGTCTCGAAGACTTTTCTTTCAGCTTCTGGGCCCGGCGTGACGACACCGCGGCGGACTCCAATGAGGTCGACGGCATCTTCGACGCCCTGGGCGGTACCAGCCAGGGATTCCAGACCCTCTTTCTTGGAAACAGGTTCCGGCTCCGCATGGACGAACCCGGCGCAGACTTCCTGTTGGCCGACTCCGAGACAGTCATTCCGCCGGATGGAGCTTGGCACCATTTCGCGGTCACGGTGGACCGCGACGATCCCGAGGGGCTCATCATCTACATCGATGGTCAGCTCGATTCCCTGCACGATCCGACTCCGGTTTCCGGCACCCTCGACCCTACCCAGGATTTTTGGATCGGTAATATCAACGGTTCAGCAGTCTTTGGATTGGACGGCTCCCTGGATGACCTGGCATTCTACAACGTGGTTTTGAGCGCCGACCAAATCCTCAACCTTGCCGCCCAAAAGAACACTCCCCTGACCGTCTTCTCCCTGCCGCTGCCACCCCAGCTGGACCTCTCCCACGATGCGGGCGCCGGAACTCTCAGCATCGGTTGGGAAAGCCAGGACGGGATGCTCTACAATCTGCGGAGTGTTGTGGATCCCTCCTCCGCAGCTCCTGCCGATTGGCCCATCTTCGACGGCAACGAGAACATCGAAGCCACTCCACCGGAGAACACCCTGGAATTTGCCCTTCCCGGGGACCCGGAGCGCTTCTTCGTGGTGGAGGAGTTTCCGACGCCCCCGGTCACGGTCTTCACGGAGAACTTCGACAGCACCGCGGCCGGAACCCTGCCCACCGGGTGGACCACCGGCTTCGATGCCGGGGACACCCTCATGAATACGGCTTGGGAACTGGGGCCGCCTTCCTCGGTCGGTCCGGTTCCCCCCGGAGCCCCGCTCCCGAGTGCTCCCAACTGCGTGGGCACCAACCTGGCGGCCAACTACGGGCTCAGCTCCAACACCTGGCAGCGCACCCCGGGCACCATTGATCTCACCGGCGCAGCCGCGGCGACCCTCGTCTTCCAACAGTGGGTGGACATGGATGATTTCGGCAACTTGGACCGCGGCACGGTGCGTGTCCTCGATGGCTCCGATCTATCTGGGGGGACGGTGACGGAATTGGGAGTGGTGCAGGCCAATATCACCGGATTCTCCCCCGGCGCCTGGGTGGAATTCTCGGCGGAGTTGCCAGCGGCCGCGCTCGGTCAGATAGTCGCGCTGGAGTTCGGATTCGTGAGCGACGACTTCGCGGATTTGGACGCCTCGGGCTGGTACATTGATGACGTTGAGGTGCTCGTTCGATAACGCCGCCTTCTTCCGGTTCAGCGTGCAGTAGCCCCC
>JAYGGC010000222.1:0-12084 GCA_046581525.1 Roseibacillus sp.
TGAATCCTTGAACTACCGACACCGTGCGCCCGACAAGGTGGAGCCGGGGAAGAAGTATCCCCTCATCATCTTTTACCACGGCGCAGGTGGGCGGGGAGACAACAACCTCGGGCAGATCGTCGATGCGGGAGCCGTCAGTGCGTTTGCGAAGGCCGGGGTCTTTTCAAAGCGCGGTGCCTATCTCATCGCCGGACAAGTTCCCAAAGGCAAACTGTGGGTCGATGTCTCCTGGTCCGCCCTGGAACACGAGATGCCGAAAGTTTCGGACTCGATGAGATTGATGTTCGATGCGGTCGATGCCTTCGTGGCGGACAAGGAGAACCAGGTCGATCCCGAGCGCATCTACGCCATGGGTCTTTCGATGGGCGGCTACGGAACCTGGGATGCCATCCAGCGACGTCCCGCATTCTTCGCGGCGGCCGTTCCGATCTGCGGAGGCGGTGACAAGTCGATGGGCAAGACTCTCGCCCACCTCCCGATCTGGGCGTGGCACGGTGACAAGGACAATGTGATCAAGGCGAGCCGCTCAACCGATATGATTGCGGCCATCAAGGCGGCCGGCGGTTCAGCGAAGTACAGCGAACTCAAGGGCGTTGGACACAACGCGTGGAGCAGGTGCTGGGGTTCGACCGAGCTCTGGGACTGGCTCTTCAGTCAGAAGAAGTAGCGGAAGACGAAGACCCTCCGCTCCCTGCGGATTCGCTGCTTACTTCCCTGGAACGATCTTCCAGATCGCGCCCTTCTTTCCGGAGGGTCCCTTCCCGGCGTTGGTGAGGACGTAGATCTCGCCTTGGTGATCCTGTCCGAAGCCGACCACCCACTGGTCGACGCCCCCCGGGGTTTTCGCTCCGGGGAGAACCTGCATGGTCCAGGTCTCCGGGTTGTCGCGTATCCCGGCGTAGAGACCGTGCTTGTTACCGGCCCAACTCATGGCCCAGTCGGCGAAAATGTAGATCCCGGTGAGGCCGGGGAGGGCCTTGCCGCGATAGACGTGACCGCCCGTGACGCTGATGCCGTAGCCGGGCGCCTCGCCGTACCCCTTGTGGTGGGGAAAGACGAGGACCGGGTTTTTGAAGCCGGTGGGTGCGGGCGCGGGCTTCAGCTTCACAACCTCGCCCGGGTTTTTCTGATTGAAGGTGGCGTAGCCTTCGTAGCGTGGCCAGCCGAAGTTGCCCGGGGTGATCACGTCGATCTCTTCGAAGCGATTCTGGCCGACATCCGCGACGATGAGGTCGCCGTTGCCACCGTGATCGACGGTGATGCCCCACGGATTGCGGATTCCCCAGGCATAAATCTCGTCGCGCCCATCCTTGCCCTTGAACGGGTTGCCCTCGGGAATGCCGTAGGGGTCACCCTTATCGACATCGAGGCGCAGGATTTTTCCGAGCAGGCGGTCGGTGGCTTGTCCGTTGCCGCCTTTCTCGTGGCCGTCCCCGAGATCATTGGCTTTGCCGCCATCACCGAGTCCGAGATAGAGATAGCCGTCCTTGCCAAAGACGAGGTGTCCACCATCGTGGTTGAACTGCGGTTGATCGATGGTGAGGAGGACCCGTTCGCTTTTGCGGTCAGCAAAGCCGTCACTCTTCACTTTGAACTCCGAGAGACGCGCAGTGTGATCGAACCCCTCCTTGCCGTCCTTCGCGAGTGGAGTGCTGTAGTAGACATAAACTTTCTTGTTGGTCGCAAATCCAGGGTGCAGCGCGATGCCCAGCGTGCCGCGTTCGTCAAAGCCCTTCTTCAACTTGACGATTCCCTGGCGCAGATCGAGGAAGGCCTTGCCGGGTTCGCCGCCCTTCTCACCAAGAAAGTAAATCACCCCGGCCTGGTCCACCACGAGATAGGCTTGGTCACCCTTGCCGTAGGGCATCATGGTCAGCGGGGACACAAATCCGGAGGCAAACTTTTCGTAGGCCACGGCGGGAAGTTCCTTCGCGTCCATGGATGCGGTAAACCCAAGCGCGAGGGAGAGGATTGGAAGAGTGAGGCGGCGTGTCATGCCGCGCAGTCTGAGTGGTTTTTCTGGTTTGGCAATCTGCCAATGACAGTTCCAACCTGGGCACCAACCACCAGTGTTCCGCGGTCGCACCACACGCTTTTCCTTGCGGGTGTTGAGGGCCTGGCTGATGATTTTCTCATGGGATCACTCTTTTCCAACCTTGCGCCCAGGCGCTGGATGACAGCCTGCGCACTGTTCGCCATGCTCGGAGGCCACCTGGTCGATGCGGCCGACCAGCGCAAGCAGCCAAACATCGTCCTCATTCTCGCCGACGATCTCGGCTACGGCGACCTCGCCTGTTTTGGACAGAAGATTCTCAAGACCCCGCGGCTGGATGGGATGGCGAATGAGGGGATGCGGTTCACGCAATTCTACGCGGGTTGCACGGTGTGCGCGCCCTCCCGCAGTGTGCTCATGACCGGCAAACACATGGGCCACACCGTGGTGCGTGGAAATTCAGCTGCGCCCATTATCATCCAGCCCGGGCAGCCTACCGTCGCGTCAGTGCTCAAGAGGGCCGGCTATGCCACCGCGTGCGTCGGGAAGTGGGGGATCGGGACGCCGGACAAGTTCACCAACCCAAACGAGGTCGGCTTCGATCATTTCTTCGGCTACCTGAACATGTGGCACGCCCACAATTTCTATCCGGAGTTCCTCATTCGGAATGGCAAGGTGGTTCCGTTGAAGAACGAGGTCGCTGAAAAGTGGAAGAAGTTCCAGGATCCCAAGCTGCCGCAGTCGGGCCGCGGAGTGGCGGTCAAGCGGGAAGAATACGCCCCGGATCTCATCGCCGACGAGGCGCTGAAATTCATTCGCGACAATTCCGAGAAGCCGTTCTTTCTCTACTTCGCGATGAACGTTCCCCACGCCAACAACGAGGCCGGCAACAAGGGGATGGAGGTGCCCGATCTCGGCGAATTTGCCTCCAGGGATTGGCCGGAACCGGAGAAGGGCTTTGCCGCCATGATCAGGAACATCGATCGCGACACCGGCCGCATCCTCGATCTGCTCAAGGAGTTGAAAATCGAGAAGGATACCCTCGTGATCTTCACCTCCGACAACGGCCCGCACCAGGAAGGTGGACACAAGGCCGACTACTTCGACTCCAACGGCAAACTCCGCGGAATCAAGCGCGACCTCACCGAGGGAGGGATCCGGGTTCCCACCATCGCCTGGTGGCCCGGGACGATCAAGGCGGGCGGGGAGGACGATGCGCACTGGTACTTCGGCGATGTGATGGCCACCGTAGCCGAGCTCGCAGGGGTGAGCGCGCCCGAGGACCTCGACAGCGACAGCTTCGCCGGGCCTCTTCGTGGACAACCGCGCGAAAAGCGCTGGAGCCGCAAGTCGAAGATGTACTGGGAATTCTACGAGCGGGGCTCCGCGCAGGCGATCCGTTTCGGCAAGTGGAAGGCGATTCGCAAGCCGATGTTCAGCGGAGAAATCGAACTTTACGACATGTCCAACGACCCTGGCGAGAAGAGCGACTACTCCAAGCGCCGCTTGGATTTGACCAGGCACGCGGCGAATCTCTTGGACAAGGCGCATGTGCCCGATCCGAACTGGAAGGTGCCGGGAGCGCCGCGGAGGAAGCCGGCGGGGAAGAAGGGGGAGTAGGGGAGGATTGGAGTAGTGGCGGCAAAATACATGACAATAATGGCAGTGGGTTGGGCGTGATCTTGGTGGGGAACGGACGCATCAATGGCGACTAAGATGAACAGATCCTGCCAGGCGAGTTTTCCTCGCCGGATCCTGGGCGTTTTGCTCTCGATTCTCCTCGGGACTGCGGCGGGAGCCCAGGAACCTTATATGGAGGAGGCCAGGTTTCTCAAGGAGCACGCGCCTGCCATCCTGAAAATCCTGGAGGAAGCGGAGCGGGAGAATTATCGCGAGGTCTTGGGGGAAGTGAAGGAGCGCGTGGGTGAGATGCAAGAGGAGTGGGAGGAAGCGAAAGGGGACGGTGTGCCGTGGGCCAAGTTGATGGTGGGCCAGATGGCCAACGAAACGACGCTCGAATTCCTGGTGTGGAAATTTGAGGAAGGGAAAATCAAGGAGGCTGCGGCGGAAGTGCAGCTGCGCGGTCTCATCGAAGAGCAACTGAAGATTCGCAACGGGATCGATCGGCAGGAACTCAAGTGGATGAAGGAGGAGGGCGAAGAGGAGAAAGCTGCGGAGCTGGCGGAGGAGTTGGGGTGGCGGGTGAAGAATCCCAAGCGCGCGGTGGACGAGATGATGGGCGAGTTTCTCCGCGAGATGGAGGGCGGCGAAGAGGTGGATGACGAGAATGCGGGGGAGGAAGTAAACAGCCGACAGTAAACAGTGAGCAGACTTGGGGAACAGGTCGTCTGGATACTCTCTCCGGCTGTTGAATACGCTGGCGACCCCTCCGGCTTGTGCTACAAAGAATCGTCATGGTGAGGGTTCCCGCAGTGGTGGTTTTTTCCTGGATTGCCTGTTTGCCGGTCGGCGCGGACTCCCTGAAGGCGTTGGATGGATCTGCCTATGAGGGGCGTCTTGAATTTGGGCGGGGCGACTCCCTCCGGATTGCGCAAGCCGGTGGCGAGTCCGTCAGCGTGCCGCTCTCCAAGGTGGAGGTTGCGCGGAACTTTGGTCCGACCGCCGTTCCGCCCAAGCCATGGATCATGAATGGCGCGGGAGTGCTCACCGTGAATGGCTCCTTCATCGCCCGCCCCTGGAAGTCCGTGGATGACAAGAAGGTCACCTTTGAGTCAGAGACCGACCAACTGCTCTTGACCACTCAGAATACCGCCGCGATTTTTTTTCAACCGCTCACCTCGAAGGAGGCGGGGTTTCTCGACTTCGCCAGACTGGGAGTCCTCCTGCGGAATGGAGATTTCATGGAGGGGACCTTCAGGTCCTGTGGCAATGGTTCCGTCACAATTCAGTCGCTTCTCCTCGGGGAGCGGACCTTTTCGACCACGAAGGAGGCGATGGCGGTATTTCTCAAGGCGCCCATCGCCATCGGGAATTCAATCTACTCGGTGCACACCTTCGATGGTTCCTGCTTTCAGCCCAGGAGTCTTCAGATCGGTGAAGGAGGAGTGATCTTGAATGGGTCGCCCTTTCGGCAGTATCGCATTTCCAAAGGTCAGCCCTTTGAGATTGTGCAGGAGCGTGTCCCCACCATCCTGGCGCTTTTCAAAGAGCGTTGGGAGGCCTTGGGTAACGACAAGACACAGCCGGCGGTGGTGAAGAATGGAGTCCCCCTTCCACTGGGCAATGATGCGGAGATGCAGGCCATCATCAAGGCTCGGGGGGCAGTGGAAGAGGTGATCCGGGATCGCACGAACCTACTGAACAATGCCAGGCAGGAATGGCAAAGCCGCCAGAGGATCTGGAGTCAGAAGAATCAGATCGCGAATCGTGCCAGGGCCGACGTGAACCGCACGCGGGGTCAGGCCAGGAGCAAGAGCCAGCAAGCGGCCGGCTTGGAACGCTCCTTGTCGCAGGCGAGCCGCGACCTCGACGATAAACTCAAACGCGCGAAGGCAGCAAAGGAGTCCTTGGAACGGGACCGCGCGGAACTGAGTCGCATTCGGGATAACCCCGACGCGAAGCGCAGCCTGGAATCGAAGGTCAGAAATGCAGACCGCGCAAGGCAGAGTGCCGACCGCGCAGTGCGCCAGAGCAAGTCCAATCACTCGCGCTACCTCGGTCGCTTGAAGTCAGCTCAGAACGCCCAGCGATCTGCCGCAGACTTGGCGAAGAAGATGGTGGAGAAGGAAGTGAAGATGCGCCGGGACGCCGAGGAGGCGACGAGGGATCGCGACAAGGCCAGGGGAGCGTTCGATCAGGCGGCCGCGAATCTGAAAGAAGTGTCCCAGTAAGCAGGTCTGTTGGAGGCCAAAGTGATTTGGCCGCGGAAGGATTTCTTGAGATGCTCTCCGAGCGAGAGGGGTCTGCCGAGGCTCCGTGAGAGGCCTTGCGCCCCGACCGTGAACCGCTAGGATTCGCCCCATGAACTACTTGGCAACGGGTTTGGCTTGGTTGGCGGGTTTCTCGCTGGTTTGGGCCGAAACCGAACTCGAGAAGCGGCTGACGGCAGCTGGAGAGAACGCGGGCGAGATCAAATCCTTCGTGGCGGCGGCGCGGGAGGGCTATGGAGAATTTGGTGAGAAGGCGGCGGTCTTCCTGGTGGAGGGAATGCCGGAGAGCGATCTCAAGTCGCTCAAGAAGGACTTTCTGTTAGAGAACCTCGACCTGGCGATGAAAGCGCGCGAGCAGTTTGCGTGGGCCAAGGCCTTGCCCGAGGAGGTGTTCCTCAACGATGTGTTGCCCTATGCCTCGCTGGACGAAACGCGGGAGGCCTGGCGCAAGGAGTTTTATGAGCAGTGCCAGGCGTTGGTGAAGGAGAGCAAGACTTCCACCGAGGCGGCCCAGGCGATCAACCGGGAGTTTTTCAAGATCATCAAGGTACACTACAACACGGGCCGGAAGGCGCCGAACCAGAGCCCGTCCGAGTCGAAGAAGCTCGGGATGGCGACCTGCACCGGCTTGTCGATCATCATGGTGGATGCCTGTCGTTCGGTGGGGGTGCCCGCGCGGGTGGCCGGGACGGCGCTTTGGTCGAACAAGCGGGGGAATCATACCTGGGTCGAAGTTTATGACGACGGGAAGTGGTATTTCACCGGCGCGGACGAGTACAACAAGGGCGGCCTGAACAAGGCCTGGTTCGTGGGTGATGCCTCCAAGGCGATCGCGGACGATTGGCGCCATGCGATCTGGGCGACCTCCTGGAAGAAAACCGGCTCGCACTTTCCGATGGTGTGGAGCCTCGAGAACAAGGACATCGGCGGGGTGAACGTGACCGGGCGTTACGCCAAGTCCGGGGGCAAGAAGGCGCAAGAGGCCACGGTCTACCTGCGCTTGTGGGAGAAGCAGGGAGGAGAGCGCCTGGCGGCCACGGTCGAGTTGCTGAACACGAGTGGGAACCTGTTGCAGAGCGTGAAGACCAAGGCGGGCACGACCGATTTGAACGACATGCCGTCGGTGAAGGTAAAGACCGGCGAGGACTACCGCTTGCGGGTGAAGCACAAGGGTGAGGAACGTTGGGAGAAGTTCAAGGCGGTGAAGGCCGGAGAGGGAACGGTGGACCTGGTCTGGCCCGACCTCGGGAAGGGGAGCGTGAAGCTCAAGATCGTGAAGGACTGGTTGGCGCTGCTGCCGGAGGAGCGACATCTGTCGGTTCCGGAGGGTGTGCTTTCGATGAAGGATGCGCAGGCCGCAACCGCGCTGGTGTGGGAGACCCTGGGCAGGGAGCTGCGCGAGGAACGCAAGGAGGAACTCGCGGCCAAGGTGGTGAAGGCGGCGGGGAAGGAGATGAAGTATTTGGAGAAGGTGTTCGGCAAGGCCAAGCACGGTGAACGCTCGTTGTGGATCTCGATGCACGGGGGCGGGGGCGCGCCGCCGCGCGTCAACGAGCAGCAGTGGCGTAACCAGATTCGGCTCTATGCTCCCAAGGAGGGAATCGTGGTCGCTCCGCGCGCGCCGACCGATACCTGGAACCTGTGGCACCAGGGGCACATCGATGACTTGTTTCAACGCTTGATCGAAAACTTCGTGGTGGAGCACGGAGTGAGTCCGAATCGCGTCTACCTGATGGGTTACTCCGCGGGTGGGGACGGGGTTTACCAACTCGCCCCGCGCATGGCGGATCGTTTCGCGGCGGCCTCCATGATGGCAGGCCATCCCAACAACGCGAATCCGCTGGGCCTGCGCAACCTGCCCTTCATGATTTTCGCGGGGGGCAAGGATGCCGCCTACAATCGCAACAAGGTGGCCGCTGAATGGGGAGTGAAGTTGGCGAAGCTACGGGAAGGAGATGCGGATGGCTATGAAAGCAAGGTGACGATCTATCCCGAGTTTGGTCACTGGATGAAGGGGAAGGATGCCGAGGCCCTGCCGTGGATGGCCGAGCGCACGCGCAACCCATGGCCAAGTAAGATTGTCTGGCATCAAAGTGGGCGCACCCACGACCGGTTCTACTGGCTGGCGGTGCCGAAGGGGACGGCCAAGGGCGGACAGACGGTGCGGGCCGAGGTGCAGGGGCAGACCATCGAGGTGAATGCGGCCGGCTTGAACCAGCTGACGCTGCGACTGAGCGATGAGTTGCTGAATCTTGACAAGATGGTGACGGTGAAGGTGAACGGCAAAGAGGTGTTCAAGGGAAAGGTGGAGCGGAAGGTGAAGACGATTTGGGAGTCGTTGCGCGAGCGGCCGGATGTGAGTTCGGTGGCGAGCGGGGTGGTGGAGCTCAAGTTTGAGTGAGGATTGCTGATTGTTGATTTTGGAAGTGAACGAGAAACGAGTTCCGAGGGGGTATTTGTGCGGGCGGGTGGCGAGCCCGATTGTGATCGATGGATCAATGCGCGATCCGGGCTGGGTGGAGCTGCCATGGACGGATGGATTTGTGGACATCACGGGAGATCCGGAGCTGAAGCCGCGTTTTCGGACGCGAGTGAAGATGGGGTGGGACGATGAGTTCCTTTACGTCGGGGCCGAGATGGAGGAGCCGCACGTGTGGGGAACGATCACGGAGAAGAATGCGGTCATGTTTGAGGACAACGACTTCGAGGTCTTCATCGACCCGGATTGTGATGGGCTCAATTACTATGAGTTTGAGATCAACGCGCTGGGTTCCATTTGGGAGCTGAGTCTGCCCAAGCCCTACGGCGAGGGAGGAGTGCCGATCCTGGGATGCAACCTGCCGGGACTGAAGAGCGCGGTGCAGGTGGTGGGATCGTTGAACGATCCGAGTGACGAGGATGAAGGATGGTCGGTGGAGATCGCCTTTCCCTGGGCGGAGTTGGCGAAGTACAACAAGAATCGCGCGACCCCTCCGGAGCCAGGGGACATTTGGAAAGTCAACTTTTCACGGGTGCAGTGGAAGCATGAGGTGGTGGACGGCAGGTATGTGCGCATCCCTCCCCACGGCACGCCGCTGGCCGAGAGTTTGAATCCGGAAGAGCAACAACACCCGGAGGACAACTGGGTGTGGAGTCCCCAGGGGGCGGTGAATATGCATTTGCCGCTGCGGTGGGGAGAGGTGGAGTTTCGCTAGCCGAGCACGACTCACTTTCGGCGTGAGTTCAATGCCGGGGCTCCGGTCGCGGCATCGCTGATCCTTCGTCTGATTCGCGATGACGGGGTGATTGTCTATCTCAACGGGGTGGAGATCCATCGCGACAATCCACCGGACGGTGAGATTGTCTACGGAACGACCGCGGTGGACACAAGCGTTTCACGTTCTGGCATCGCTTGATTGTTCCTCGCCTCAATGGTCGGCGGCCGCGACCGGATCTTTGCCCAACCACTCCGGGATGCCGTCGTCTTTCAGACGTTCGACCTTTTTTCCCAAGGAATCCAAGCCTCCGTCTTTCATCGAAGAGGGCAGCGTGTTCTTGGTTGGAAGATACGTTTTCATTCGTTCCTTAATCTTCGCATACTTCGGGTTCGCGGCCTGATTCACATGTTCCAGGGGATCCATCTTGTGATCATAGAGTTCTTCGCTTCCGTCCCGATAGCGAATGTAGCGCCAGCGCGGACTGCGGATGGCGTGGTTGTTGTAATACCAGGTCGTGACCGCGGGTTCCGTGCGACGAGCCTCGGGATCCTCAAGTTGAGGCAGCAGGCTGATCCCCTCCAAACCCTTCATCGGTGGCAACCCGCAGAGCTCGATCAGGGAGGGATAGAGATCCAGCAGGCTGACTGCACGATCGCAGCTCCGGCCGGCGTTGCCCGTGCCCGGCACATGAATGGAGAGGGGCACGCGCGTGGATTCTTCCCAGAGCGCCTGTTTGCGCCAGTGTCGCTTCTCACCGAGGTGCTGGCCGTGGTCCGACCAGAACACGATGATCGTGTTGTCGGCGTAGGGGCTGGATTCCAGGGCATCGAGGACTTTGCCCGCCTGGGCATCCGCAAAGGAGACGCAGGCCAGGTAGGCGCGCACCATCTCCTTCCAATAGTCCTGCCCGAGGCTGAGCACATTCCAATGATCGCCCCCTTCGAGGGTGCCCTTCGCCATCGCTTTGCCAAAGAGCGGGATGTCGTCCATCTCATCGACAGGGACCTTGGGCATCACGATGCCGTTCATCGGATACAGATCGAAAAACTTCTTCGGCGCCGTGAACGGAACGTGCGGCCGAACAAAGCCCACCGCGAGGAAGAAGGGCTCGTCATGCTCTTGCTGGAGGCGCTCGACCGCCCAGGCGGCGATCTGTTCGTCGGGCATGCCTTCGGGCGGGATGTCCTTCTTCTCCAGGGCGCCCCAGCAAAGCGACTGCCCACTCACGCCTTTCTGATATTTCTGGTAGATGGCGCCACCATCGGGAGGAAAGGGATGAAAGTGCCCGCCGCTCTTGCCTTGGTAGCCGTGGCCGTGTGCCGCCAGTTCCTTGGGCCAGTTGTATTTGGGCCGGGTCTCCGTCCAGTAATCGTAGCCGGCGACATCGCTCGTTCCCTTGTGGAAGATCTTCCCGGCAGCCATGGTCTTGTAACCATTGTGCTTGAAATGGGTGGGCAAGGGGATGGTCTCTCGCAGGGCCTTTTCATAGCTCGCCCGGGTCTTGGAGGTGTTGGAATACCAACCGGTGGTCGACGGTCGCAGGCCGCTCAGCAAGGCATGCCGCGATGCCGAGCACACCGGTGCCGCGCAGTGCGCGTTGCTGAACAGCACGCTCTTCGAAATCAACCGGTCGAGATTCGGGGTCTTGGCCTGGGGATGTCCGCCCAGCGCACCAATCCAGTCGTTCAGATCGTCGATCGCCAGGAAGAGAACGTTGGGGCGCTTGCTTGAGGCGACCTTCTTCGGTGAAGCGGAGGCTGTTGGTTTTGCGATCTTGTAGACTTCACTTTTTGAGCCGAGTTTGCGTGTCTCGGCTTTCGCTTCATCGAGAAATCCGACCATGAGTTTGTGCAGCTCGTTCGTCTTTCCCGGTAGCTTCCGTGAAAGGTCCTTATCCTCACTGACGCTCTTCGATAAATTGAACAACTCCAGCCGGTCGTCCTTCCAGGTCTTCACCAGCTTGTAGTCGCCGAGGATGAGCGCGGATTGTGCATTGCGGGCGACGGCATGATGGAAAATCAGAAAGGGCTTGTTGCGCGTTACTTCTCCGCGGCCGCGATGGGACATCACCTGGGTCAAGCTGCCGCCATCCAGGGCCTGGGGTAGCGGTTGGTCGTAGCCGGCCAACTCCGCGATCGTCGGAAAGAGATCCAGTCCGGTCACAGACGTTCGGCTCACCGCGCCCGGCTGCACGCCCGGGCCAATCACGACAAACGGCACGCGAATGCCTCCCTCGTACATCGTGCCCTTGCCGTTGCGCAAAGGATGATTTCGAGGAAGCTCCTTTCCCTTCTGTTTGGGCATGGTCAAGCGGCCGCCATTGTCGGAGAGGAAGAAAACGTAGGTGGAGTTCTGCAGTCCGAGCGATTGGATCCTGTCGAGGACCATGCCGATCCCTTCATCCACATCGCTGGTCATGGCGGCGAACTCGGGCATGGTGTGCTTCCTGCCGATCTTTCCGGCGCGCGCATTCTCGAGGGACTTCTCTCGATAGAAAATCTCCAGGTGCACGGCGTAGTGGGACACCTGCACAAAGAAGGGCTTGCCCGCCTTGGCCTGCGTTTCCATGAAATCACAGGTGTGCCTCGTAATGTCGAAGATCAGCTTGGGGTCATCCTTCGCGGCCGGTCCCCCGGAGCCCTTGCCGCCACCCGTGCCATTGTTGGTGTAACCGTCACTCACGTCATAGCCCATCTCTTCCGGAGTGACGTCGTCGAAACGCATGTCCCATTTTCCGAAATGGGCAGTCCGATATTCCGGGTTCGCCCGCTTCAGCATTCTCGGGAGACTGAGTTGCTTGCGGTAGTCCCTCGGCCAGTTTTCCTGGTCCTTCTGGTAAATATGCCGCGCCGGGGTCTGGCCGATCAACAGGCTCCTGCGCGTAGGACAACAATAAGGCGCGGGTGAATATCCCTGAGTGAAACGCATGCCAAGTCTGGCAAGGCGTTCGATGTTTGGGGTGCGGTAATAATCGCTGCGCGTCCGCGCGTCGTCCGGATCCATC
>JAYGGC010000016.1:0-6579 GCA_046581525.1 Roseibacillus sp.
TCCCTGCCCACCGGTCTCCGCTCCTATCCTTGCGCCATTCCGCCTACTCCACGGTCACCGACTTCGCCAGGTTGCGCGGTTGGTCGATGGGACACCCTCGCAGGCGGGCCACGTGGTAGGCAAACAGCTGCAACGCGACCGTGGAGGTGATCACCGCGGTATAATGGGGAGAGGCCGGCACCTGGATGCAGGCGTTCACCTCATTCATCGCTGCGCGATCCCCCTCCGTCACCACGCCCAAGACCGGCGAACTCCGCGCCCGGCACTCCGCCACGTTGCCGAGCGACTTGTCCTTGCCCGGTCCGTCGTTGAGCATCGCCACCACCGGCACCTTGCGCTCAAGGAGCGCGATCGGACCGTGCTTGAGCTCCGCAGCGTGATAGCCCTCGGCGTGGATGTAGGAGATTTCCTTCAACTTGAGAGCACCTTCCAGTGCCACCGGATACAGGTAGCCGCGTCCAATGAAGAAGATGTTGTCAAAGTTCATGAAATGCTCCGCCACCTTCGCAATCTCGTCGTTGCGCTCGAGGACGCGCTCCACCAGGGAGGGGATCGCCTCGATGGTTTTCACGAACTCCATGCCTTCATCCCGCGACATGCGGCGGCTCCGCGCAAAGCGCAAGGCGATCATGAGCAGCACCGACACCTGGCAGGTAAACGCCTTGGTCGAGGCCACACTGATCTCCGGGCCGGCGTGCAGGAAAATTCCGCGCCCCGTTTCCCGCGCAATGGTCGAGCCCACCACATTCACGAGGCCCGCCACCAGTCCGCCCTTGTCCTTCGCTTCCCGCACCGCCGCCAGGGTATCGGCGGTCTCTCCACTCTGGCTGATCGCCAGCACGAAATCCTGCCCGCGCACAATTGGGTTCCGGTAGCGAAACTCCGCCGCTTGCTCAACTTCAGCCGGGATGCCCGCAAAGTCTTCCACCGCATATTCACCCACGAGCCCCGCGTTCATCGAGGTCCCGCAACCCACGATGAGGATGCGCTGGATGTCCGCCAGCTCGCGTGGGGAGAGATTCAGTCCCGATAGAATGGCCGTGCCGCGGTTCCCGTCGAGACGCCCGCGAATCGTGTTCCGGATGGCTTCCGGTTGATCGAAGATCTCCTTGAGCATGTAATGCTCGTAGCCGCCCTTCTCAACCGCATCTGAAGACCAATCGATCTTGGCGCTCACCCGCGTGACGGGCAGTGCGTCCAGGGAACGAATGTCCACCTCTCCACCCTCGATGCGCGCCACGTCGTTGTCATCGAGATAGAGCGCCTGGCGGGTATGCTTGATGATCGCGGAAGCGTCGGAGGCCACGATGGTTTCCTCCTCACCCAGCCCGATCACAATGGGCGAACCCCTCCGTGCCACTACCACGACGCCGGGTTCATCCGCTACCACGCAGGCGATTCCGAAGGTCCCTTGCACCTCCTGCAACGTGCTGGTGAGCGCTTCCAAAAGATTGCCCTCGTAGTGCAAGTCCAAGAGGTGCACCAGCACCTCGGTGTCGGTCTCGGAAACAAATTGGTAGCCCTCCCCTTTCAGGCGCTCCCGCAGGGTCACGTGGTTCTCCACGATCCCGTTGTGCACGAGGGCCAGCCGCGATCCGGAAACATGAGGGTGTGCATTTGCCCGGGTCGGCGGTCCGTGCGTCGCCCACCGGGTGTGCGCAATCCCGCAAGTTGCTCCCTCGAGAGCTTCGGCCATCGCGCTCTCACCGATGGCCTCCGCGAGTCCTGCGACCTTCCCCTCCCGTTTTTCAACAATCAGTGCGCCATCGGCCTGCAAGGCGACCCCGGCAGAGTCATAACCGCGGTATTCCAGCCGTTTCAGACCGTTCAACAACACCGGTAGCGCTGGGCGCAATCCAGAATAGCCAACAATTCCACACATGATTTCTGGTTGAGAGGATAGCAGATCCCACAAAGAGGTTAATCAATAAAAAGGAACCCCTGCGCAGGTCTTTCGTCCTGACGGACATAACTGTCCGTGCTCACCCGGGCGTTGCCATCCCACACCCGGTCGCGGGCAGCCTGGTTGCGCTCCCGCGCTTCATCTTCCGCCCGCTCCTCCTCGTCGCGCGTGTCTACTCCCAGCAAGTTTAAGATCGTATCGCCAATGAGATCACATCCGGCCAGGGGCAGGACCAGCACCAACCATCCGATCCGAAATCGATTCACACCGGCTTAGTCTGAAGGGCGCCAGGCTTGGGCTCGTCCTCGTCCTTCGTCGCTCTACGCCAACGTTGGCCCCTGGCAGCTCGACGAACATTCCACTTCCCAATTTCCAAACAGGCTTCAGCACCAAGTCGCAATTCCCAAGTCGGATCTACCCGACCGCGATTGGATCCTGATTTCTGGCTCTGAGAATTATCTGGATATTGACCGGTCGAATTCTCGCCGGAAACCATGAGACTCCCGCGCTACCCTCCCCCCCACGGTCGCATACCCATCCAAATCGAGCATCGTGCATCCGACCCTCGCCTTCTGACCTCCCCTGCCCACGATCTCCACTCCTAACCTAGGAGCCATTCGACTTGGTCTCTTGACGACCGCGCAGGTTCAAACTTTGTCACGTTCCACCGTCTCGCCCGGGAGGGTCATCGTCCCGGGACCCAATTTCCTTCCCGGATAAATCGCGGTGTGAATCCCGGTGTGCACCGCGTCGCCCACAATCGTCCCGAACTTGCGCCGACCGGTTTCCACCAGGTTGTTGCCCACCAGCGAACGCTGATTCTTCCCGTCGTGGCGCAGGTTGCTCGTAATCGTACCTGCTCCGAAGTTCACGCGTGATCCCAGCACACTGTCACCCACATAGCTGAGGTGGCCCACCGCCGTCCGGTGCCCGATCACCGAGTTCTTCACCTCCACCGCCTGGCCGATATGGCAGCCGTCACCGATCGCCGTACTCCCGCGCAAATAGCAGTTCGGTCCGATCTTGCAGTCCCTTCCAACCACCACCACCCCTTCCACAAAGACCCCGGGGAGCACCCTGGTTCCGACGCCCACGAAGAGGAGCCCGCTCTCGCTCTCGACGACCTCCATCCCGCTCTCCGCGAGGTCCATGCCAGCTTCCAGCCCGCCGAGCACCTGCTCATTCACGCCAATCAGATCCCAGGGATAGGCGACCAGGAACGAGTCCTCCGAAGCCAGGGCCACCACCCCTTCCTGCGAAATTCCCCCGCTCCCCTTCCATGCGAGGACTTCCCCTTCATGGGATTCCAGCTTGGCCTCGCCATCCATCCCCAGGAGGAGCTCCCAGTCCACGGCAGCCACCCAGGCATTCGCAAGCAGGCTCACTTCTCCTGCGGGTGCATTCTCTTCCTGGCACGCCCGCATGGTTTTCCCACCCACGAACAGCGAACCGGGCGCCCCGTCCAGCGGCCACATCGTGTCGGAAACTTCGATCTCTACTACCTTCATAGTATCAGCAAGTCCACCCGCCATCCTTCCGCTTCACGCCCCGATGGAGGCTTTCACCGCTCTCGCAATGGCGTCCGCCTGTTCCTTGGCGCAGCGTGCATCGGCGCACTCCACCAGGATCCGGATCTTCTTCTCCGTCCCCGAATAGCGCACCAGGGTGCGGCCCTGCCCGTCGAAAACTGCCTCCGCCCGGGCGATCGCTTCCTGCAGGATGGGGATTGATTCCACCGGTGGCTTCTCCTTCACCGGGATACTGAGCAGCTCCTGTGGGTACTCTGTCATGCAATCCGCCAACTCCGCCAGGGTCGCGCCCTTCTCCTTCATTACTTGCAGGACCTTGAGGGCACTCATGATCCCATCCCCCGTCGTGGCATGCTCCGCGAAGATGATGTGTCCCGAATTCTCACCCCCCAATACATAGTTCTTCTCCCGCATGCGATCCAGCACGAGGCGGTCACCCACCCCCGTCATCTCCAAGGCGATGCCATCCTTCGCCAGGGCATCCCGCAACCCGAGATTGCTCATCACGGTGGCCACCATCCCACCGCCACGCAGTCCCCCGGAATCGTGCAGGGCCTTGGCACAGAGGCACAACACCCGATCGCCGGAGATCACATTTCCATTCGCGTCACAGAAGATCACGCGATCCGCATCGCCATCGAGGCACACCCCGATGTCCGCCCAGTGGGTCTTCACCAATTCGGCCGCGTGTTCCGGATGCAGGGCGCCACAGTTCTCGTTGATGTTTCGGCCGTTGGGCTTGGTGCCGAGCTTGATCACTTCTGCCCCCAGTTCTTCAAAGATCATGGGCCCGATGTGATAGCCCGCCCCATTGGCGCAATCCACCACCACCTTCAAGCCCTCAAGGGAGCTCGCACCCACCGCCCGCTTGGCAAACTCGATGTAGCGTCCCACCGCGTCGTCCACCCGGACCGCCTTGCCAATCTTGGCCCCTTTGCCCGGACCACCCAACGCCTCATCGCCCAGGAGCTCCTCCACTTCGGCCTCCATGGCGTCGCTCAACTTGTATCCGTCGGGCCCGAAGATCTTGATTCCATTGTCGCCGTAGGGATTGTGCGAGGCAGTCAACATGATCCCTGCATCACACGCCATCGACTTTGTCAGGTAGGCCACCGCCGGGGTGGGAACCGGACCGGTCAGGAGAACGCTCGCCCCCTCGGACACCAGCCCGCTGGTCAGGGCGGTCTCCAACATGTAGCCGGAGATGCGGGTATCCTTTCCGATCACCACCTTGTGCCGACCCCTGCGCTGCGCGATCAACACGCGTGCAACGGCCCGTCCCAATCGCAGGGCAACCTCCGGCGTGATCGGGTATTCGTTGGCCACTCCCCGGATCCCGTCCGTTCCAAACAATCGCTGAGACATTCTATGCCCTGTTATTTCACAACTCACCCCTCACGTCACGACCTGCGTGACAACAATTCGGCAGGACCTCTCCGTATGATCCCGTGTTCTTCGCGCGTGTAACATTCTTCCTCCCGGCGAGGCGCTGCGAAGGAGAAGGCTGGGACCTCACGCCAGAATACCCGTGGGAAAGAGTGGGCCGCGCGCCGTTCCCTGCTCACGTGGCCCTACAACTGACGCACTGGAAACTTGCTCACGTGGCGTTTCACGATGTTGACGAAGGCGCGGGGCACTCTGAAACAACACAGCACCGTGTGGCGATCGGTCCGGAAGAACTGCAGGTTGATCTCGTCCGCAGTCCCGGCGGCAGTCACCACGTAGCTGGCCCGCCACTCCGCGTTCCGCCGGTCCACCACGTTGTTGAGAAGGGCCGCCACCTGGCTCATCGACCAGCCGTTCTCGAACTTTTCCCGCAGGCCATAGAGGAATTCGCAGAGATATTCATAGGAGATCCGAAACGTCATTCCCTCCCGTTCCCCGAATTCCAGCTCCGTCTCGCCCGGGGCCAGTTCCTCATGCCGTTCCGGTCGATTGACGAGCCAGTAGCTCACTCCGGCGGCGAGAGGAATCCCAAGAAGGGCCAAGAACCAGACCGGAGCGACGTTTACCACAATGACACCCTAAGCGCGGTCCCGAAGGTTGGCAAATCCCGCTTCCAATCGACCAGGAGTCTCCACAAACAGAAATTCAGCCTTCATCATTCCGTCCTGAGCCCTCAAAACCTTTCCCGTGCCACACGACGCCCTCCAGATTCTCCGCACAAAACTCAACGCCACGATCCTGGGTTCCGAGGAGTCGGCCGATCTCCTTCTCACCGCCCTGCTCGCCCGCGGCCACGCCCTCGTCACCGGGCCGCCGGGGATCGGCAAGACCACCCTGGCCCACACCCTCGCCACTTCCCTGGGAGGCACTTTCAAGCGCCTGCAGTTCACCCCCGACCTCCTGCCTTCCGACATTATCGGCTATAATCTCTACCGCCAACAGAATGGTGACTTCGAATTTATCTCCGGCCCGGTCTTCTCCAACCTGCTCCTCGCTGACGAAATCAACCGCGCCTCGCCCCGCACCCAGTCAGCCCTTCTCGAATCGATGAACGAGGGGCAGGTCTCCATCGATGGGGAGACCAAGCCCCTGCCCGATCCCTTCCTCGTGGTCGCCACCCAGAACGACACCTCCACCACCGGCACCTTCCCGCTGCCCGAGCCCCAGCTCGACCGCTTCCTCCTCTCCATCCCCATGACCCTCCCCAACGAGGAAACGCAGCTCGACATCCTCAAGCTTCACGCCAACGGCGCACTCGGGGACACCGACCTCTCCTGCATCCTCTCTCTCGACAAACTCACCACCCTCCAGGCCGAGGTCGCCCAGCTTCCTATTTCCGACACCCTCCAACGCTACCTCCTCGCCCTCTGCCAATCTACTAGGTCTCTCGTAGGTCAGGACCACGCCGTCTCAGTTCGCGGCACCCTCGCCCTCCAGGCCGCCGCGAGATCCTATGCCCTCCTCGACGGCCAGGCCGCAGTCCATCCTGACCACGTGCAAGCCGTCTTCCCCCACGTCCTCCGGCACCGCCTTCTCACCGACGATTCCCCGGACCCCGAGCCCCTCCTCAACGCGGCCCTCGCACAGACCCCGGTGCCGTGAGATAGTGTTCCGTCCTCCCTCTTCCGTATTCAGACCGCTGTCAAAGACAGATCTGACCACTGATTTCTGAACACTCTCCCCTTCCCATGCCCCGCTCCC
>JAYGGC010000083.1:0-51164 GCA_046581525.1 Roseibacillus sp.
CACGAGCCCCACCTTCACCCTCCTGCACGAGTATCGCACGGGCCGCCAACCGCTCTTCCACTTCGATTTTTACAGGGTGAAGCGGGCCGAGGAGATCCTCGACCTGGGGTGGGATGAATTTTTGGAGGAGGCGGGCGGCACTCTGGCGGTAGAGTGGGCGAGCCGCTTTCCGGAGCTGTTCCCGCCCGAGACGATCTGGCTGAGATTGGAGATTCCGCCCGAAGGAGGGAGGCGTGTGCTTCTCAGCCCGCTTTCCGGTTCCGATCCTTCCTGACCGCTCCAATTTTTGCGTGGAAGACCACCTCGCGCCCAGCCCCCTTGGATTGGGGGCGCAAGGGGGTGCGCTAGGGCGATGAAGCCGAGGATGGTGGCGAAGGCCAGACTTCTGAAGGCGTAAAACCATGCTGCGATCAGTAAGGATACGGAGTCGCGATGGCTGGGCCGTTGGCCAATCACCCCGCGAAGTTAATAACGAGATGTATTTAAGAAAACCAAATTAATTAACTACTTGAGAACAGATTCAGACGCCTTGAGGGCGATTCCATGGGTCCGCATGGCCTCAGCGGTGGCTGGCGGAGTGGTATCATCCGCGTCTGTGACCGTGCGGACACCGGCCTGGATGAGCCGCACCGGGGCCTGAATGAGCCTACTAGCCAAGACGCAGGAAGAGAGGGAGAGGGCAAATGGAATGAGTGCGAGGGAGGCGAGGTGTTTCATAGGTGTGTGTGAACAAGTATGGCTTCTGGTCCTGCGTGAGCAAGTGCGAGGATTTCGCTCATGGAGCAAAAGAAAAGCAGCCCGGCTGATCGCCGGACCGCTGAAAATCTAGATTGTTGCTCCTGCGAGGCTTAGGCCTCGGTCTTTTTAAGCTCCTTGACCTTCTGGAAAACCGCGCCTTTGCCTTCGGCCACTACGTTGCCGTCCTTATCGATCAGCTTGTAGTTCGGGATTCCTCGCGGAGAGTAGCCTTCGAGGCCGCTCTGCTTCATTTTGCCCATCGTGACGGTGGGCCAGGGGAAGGACTCCTTGGCAGCCCACGCCTCTGCGGCTTTCTCGTCTTGATCGAGACTGACGTGAATCAACTCGACGATGGGGTTGTCGGCGACGTCCTCTTTGTATTGCTTCACTAACTGTGGAGCAGATGCTTGGCAGGGGCCTCACCAACTGGCGGAGAAGTAGACCACGTAATACTCGGGAGCTTTGGTCAGCTCGTAGGCGGCAAACTTTTTGCCGTCGATTTTCTCAAGGATCCCCTTCTTACCGAGTTTGCTTCCGATTTTCTGGGCCTTGAGGGCTTCAGCGACGTTGTCACCACCGTCGGCGCCGCCAGCAGCATTGCCGTTCTCGTCGAGGTAGGTTTTGTCCCCGTCCGAGAGCTTGGTGATATCGAAGGTGAGAGAGCGACCATTGCGCATGATCACGGTCACCTTCCCGGCTTCCTTGTCGTAGGTCTTAAGTTCGCCTTCGAACTTTTTGGATCCATCAGCGCTGGTCCAGGTTCGGGCCGAGACCAAGCCGATTCCGAGTGTCACAGCCATGCCGGCCGCGAGGAGATATTTCAGTTTCATAAGCTAATGGGGACGATAACCCCCCTTCAAAACAGATTAACGCCGCAGCTTGCAAAAAGTTGTCATTTTAGGCCAGCAATCTTTGCAAATGCCTCATTTTCGTCCCGGGTGAGCACTTTTCCGTTACTGTCCACGAGGAGGCTGTCGCCAGCCATCACCTCCCCGAACCCATCCAGGCCAGAGACTTCGTGTTGAGCGAGGAATACCGTGAGCCACGGAAACTTGGCCTTGCGGGCCCACTTGGTGGCATCGGCCTCCTTCTCATCGAGGCTGGCGTGAATGAGGGCCACCTTGGGATTGGAGGCGATCAGCTTCTTGTATTTCTCCACCAACTGCGGAGCGTGTGCAACGCAGGGTGGTCACCAGCTGGCCGAGTAATGCACGAGGTAGAACTCGGGGGCGTTCTGCAGGTCGGCGCTCACGAACGTACCGCAGATCAGGACCCTGGTGTTGCCGAGGAGCTTCTTGCCGACCGCCTGCGATTCGAGGGCGGCAACGACTTCCGGGGTCGGGGGCTTCGGGGGCTGGGAATTGCCTTCGCCTTCCTCCTGCTTCTGGCTGCAGGAGCCGAGGAGGGCAGTCGCGAGGAGAGCGAGCACGGAGATCAGTTTCTTGATTGTCATTGGGGGTAGAATTCTGGGGAACGGCGCCCCTACCTGGCGTTCTGATCGAGCGCCGCGAGCACCTCCTGCTTGCCTTGGGCGATCACCTCGCCCTCTGCACTGACCAGAATGTATGCGGGAATCCCCCGGATCGAAAACATTTCCACGAATTCTGCCTCGAAGGCCTTCTTCTCCTCCTTGAGGAGGGTGAGCCAGGGGATCTTGGTTTTGACTACCCACTGGGTTGCCGCCTTCTCGGTTTGGTCCAGGTTCACGTGGATGATTGCGAGGTCGCGCCGATCTGCCAGGGATTCGTGGTAGCGCTCCACCAACTGCGGAGTGGCGACGTTGCAGGGGCCTCACCAACTGGCGCAGTAGTAGAACAGGTAGTGCTCGGGCACGTAGTTGAGGTCGACCCGTTCGAAGGCTCCATCGACCAGCTTGACGGTCTTACCGAGGAGGTGTTGGCCGATCTTCTGCTTGGCGAGGAGAGAGGCCGCGGTGATGGAGGAAGAGGGACGCCCCGGGGATTTTCGAGGACCGCCGGACCTCGCGTCCTTGTCGAGGCCGGCGTAGGAGGGCCTGCCCAAGGCATGGTCCTGATCGTCACCCTGCGAGGTGGTTTCTGACCTGCAACCCGCAAGAAGGGGAAGGAAAATGCTCGCGAAAAGCAGGGGAAGAAGGGGCTTCGGCCTCATGACTCTTCAAGTGAGAGCACCACCGGCATCGACTATTCCCACCGCCTGTCACTCATTCATCCGCGGGCTTCCAGAGATCGGTGAGAAAGTTCTGGAGCGCCTTCCAGGAGGAGGCGTCCGCCTGCGCGTCGTAGACGTGAGGAATATTGAACTTTGCCCCGATCTTGTCGGCACCGGGGACGGTGAAGCTCTGCATGGCGCTGGGGAAATCCATGATGGTCATGTCCGCCTTGCCAGACTTCATCACCTTCTTGAAGCGATCGATCACACCCGGACGGATGTAGGGATCCTCCACCGCATTGCAGACCAGGATCTTGGCGGGGATCTTCTTGATGGGCGGGTTGGGGGAGTGGATCTTGAAGAAGGGATGGAAGGCGACGGCCCCGTCCAATCCGCGCATCCCGTTGCGGGCCATCTGCAGGCAGACATCCCCGCCGGATCCGTAGCCGATCGCAGCAATCCTCTCGGCGTCCACTTCAGGACGGGCGCGGAAGAACTTCAGGGAGGCGAGGAAGCGGGCATTCATCTCCTCTTCGCTGCGCCTCACCTGCGAATCAAAGAAGGCAGCGGTCTGCGGATCGTGGGCCTTCTTCCCTGCCCCGTACATGTCCATGGCGAGGGCGGCGTAGCCGAGCTTGGCCAGCATCTCGGCGCGCATGCGGACGTATTCGTTGTGGCCCCACCACTCGTGGAGCACCAGCACGCCCGGATGCGGACCTGGGGACTTTGGCATGGCCAGGTAGGCCTTGGACATCACCTTGCTGGTGCGAAAGCGGACCTCCTCGGTCACGATCTCTTCGGATCGGGCAAAACTGAAGCCAGCCATGAGGAGGGCGAGGGCGCAGAGGGGGTATTTCATGGGCGGGACCATAGCGCGACTCTCTCGGTGGGCAAGGGGCTGGATTCTAACCATTGGCAACCGGCTCGTGGAAATCCGGTAGGCTGCTGCTCGCCATTGCGGAGCGGCTCCCCTGCCGGGTCTTTTCGAACACCAAATTCCCTCGCCCAATGCGAGTGGATTGTGTTGGGTCATGGCGCATGAAAGAGGCGCTTGAGCAGAATCCGGTCTTTAAGATGGCCGCAGAGCAGTTCGACCAGGTTGCGGACTTCATGGAGCTGCCGGAGGAGATTCGAGAGCGCTGCAAGTGGCCCAAGCGGCTGATCACGGTCACCATGCCGGTCCACATGGATGACGGCAGCACGCAGGTCTTCTTTGGACACCGGGTGCAGCATCACCTCTCGCGGGGACCGGTGAAGGGCGGCCTGCGTTATCATCCCTCGGTCGGTCTTGGTGAGATCGCGGCGCTCGCGATGTGGATGAATTGGAAATGCGCCTTCATGCGATTGCCCTACGGTGGAGCGAAAGGGGGCATCACCTGCAATCCGCGCGAGATGAGTGACCGGGAACTGGAAAAGCTCACCCGGCGTTTTGCGGCTGAGATCCTCCCCTTCATCGGCAAGGAGGTCGACATCATGGCTCCCGACATGGGGACCAACGAACAGACCATGGCGTGGATCCTGGACGTCTACTCCTCGCACGCTGGTCACTTCGTGCCCGAGATCGTGACCGGCAAGCCCCTCCAGTTGCAGGGATCCGAGGGGCGACGGGAGGCGACGGGTCACGGAGTGGCCTTTCTCGCCATGCGCGCGCTGGACAAGCTCGGAATCAAGAATGGCGACAGCTCCGCGGTGGTGCAGGGCTTTGGCAACGTGGGATCCCACGCGGCGGAAACCCTGGCATGGTCGGGGGCCAAGGTGAAGGGCATCTCGGACGTGACGGGGGCAATCTGGAACGACAAGGGGATCGATGTGTGCGCCCTTCGTGAACACGTGGAGGCCACCGGAGGAGTGGCTGGCTTTGCCGAGGCGGAAGAGATCGATCCCGAGGAAATGCTGGTGCAGGAATGCGACATCCTCGTGCCCGCGGCGCTGGAACGCGTGATCACGGAAGAGAACGCCGCGAAATTGAAGTGCCGGGTGCTCGCGGAAGGGGCCAATGGGCCCACCACTCCGGCTGCGGATGTCATCCTCGAGGAGCGTGGCGACGTCTTTGTTCTCCCGGACATTCTCTGCAACGCCGGTGGAGTGACGGTATCCTACTTCGAGTGGGTGCAGAACCTCTCCCGCTTTCACTGGACTGAGCGTGAAGTGCTCACGAAGTTGGAGACGATGTTGGAAGGAGCCTTTGAGCGCCTCCTGCACTTCGCCAAGGAGAGGAGCATCACTAATCGCACGGCGGCC
Source organism: Roseibacillus sp. (assembly GCA_046581525.1). Classification (GTDB taxonomy): domain Bacteria; phylum Verrucomicrobiota; class Verrucomicrobiia; order Verrucomicrobiales; family Akkermansiaceae; genus Roseibacillus_B. Next base: position 5,110 of record JAYGGC010000083.1, read on the forward strand.
CTTTGCCTCGGGATCGGGGAGGTCGCCGAAGTGAAGAAGAAGCGCGGTTTGTTTCCGTAGGGCGCAGGGGATCGCGAGGATAGACGGAGAGCGAGCGCACGAGGATTCCGTGCTCGCGCGGGCCCAGCGTCACCGATATTCTGGGCCCGATGGCGATCCAGTTCGACATCGAGGACATCATCGGTGCCGGGTGCCTGGCCAGTATCGGACGGGCGCTGAGTTCGCTGGCGTGTCTTTGGCTGGGCGCCGCCACCGGAATCATCGGCTTTGCGGCGGGCGCGGTGGGGGCCGAAGTGATCCAGGGGGGCACGGTGGATGTCCTCGAGTTTGCCCAGGGCGTGCTGATTGCGTGTGCCTTTGGCCCTCTCGTGATGTTCGGCTCGCTCTACATTCTCTGTTTCTTCCCGTTGGTCATCATGGTCTACTTCACCTTTGCGCGTGGTGAAGAGGGCACCCTGACCAAGTGGGTGATCTTTGCCGCGGTCACGGGCTTGCTCACCTTGATGAGTGTGCGGACCTGGGTGGAGCCCGATCTGCTCACGACTTCCCTCGCCTTCGCGATGTGGCTGGGGCTGTGCGGGAGTCTCGGGGTGGGGGCCTTCCTCTTGGTGGCGTGGCAGCGCCGGCGCTTGACCCAGCATCTTATCGCGTTGGCGGTCGAAAACGATGAGCGGCGAAGATCCGTGGCGGAAGAATTCGGGACCGCAGTGGGGGACCGGGAATTTGCCACCGGCGACGGGCACCTCATCCCCCCGCCACCGGATGTCCCGGTGCCCAAGCCGGGGAACGAAAAACGGGAATAGCCCTCGCTACTAGGTTCCTCGTAGCGCCTTTGCAGAGCAAAAACAGACGGCAGTTACCACGCCCGACGCGGGAAAATACCGCAGCGAAGCAAGTTAACGCGATAGTGGGGCCGCTGGGAATCGATTTATCTACGATGCGCACCGTAGGTAAGGTATCTTGCGTTCCGTGACTTACTCGCGTGCGAGAGTGCAAGACCAAGACTGCCACAAGCGGTTTCCAGCGGGAGCCGTCGCACCTTCGTGGTTGAGGGGGGATCGGTGAGCGGAGTCGCTGCCGAGAGAGACTTGATCGAGGCTGCCTGGGAAACGGCCGAGCGTGCCTATGCCCCCTATTCAAAATTCCGGGTGGGGGCGGTCCTCGCGACCCCTTCAGGAAGGATCTTTACGGGGTGCAACGTCGAGAACGCCTCCTACGGAATGAGCATCTGTGCGGAGCGGGCGGCCGTGTGCAAGGCCGTTTCAGAGGGGGAGCGGGACTTCGAGGTCCTCGCCATCTGCGGTCCCGGAGGAGCCCCGCCCTGCGGAGCCTGCCGCCAGGTTCTTCATGAGTTTAGTCCCGGATTGCTCATTCTGATTGCCAATGAGCACAAAACACTCATCGCAAAGCATAAACTCGCAGACTTGCTTCCAATTACCTTCGGTCCGGAGTCATTAGATATATAATCACCACTTTATCATTGTCTTGTGAAGATATGCTAAATCTGATTCAAATATATCGAAATCACAGGTTGCCTTAATAAATCATACCATCACCTTACCCAGTTTGACCGTGTGAAATACCATTTGCCTCTCATTCCGCATCCACCACAGACCTCGCTGCCAGCGAGTATTTCACCATCGCCACGAATGATGAATACGGATCGCGGTGCGGAGAATCGCACAAGGCCTGAAGGCCGCCGAGGGGGATCACGTTTCCGGACAGAGGGCGCGAACCGACTTCTGGAATTGACGCGGCGGGAGGTCGAAGTAGGACTTCACCTCCGAAGCGAAATGGGTGTAGTGTTTGAAGCCGAGCCTCTGCGCAATCACTTGAAGGGAAAAGCCTTCTGCAACGAAGCGCTTAGCCAGGACCATGCGGTGACGCCGGAACAATTCCTTGGGCCGGAGCCCGCAAGTGCGTTCCACGGCGTATTCCAATTGCCGGTTGGTGAGTCCCATGGCCTCAGCCACACCGGAGACCGAGAACCCCTCGGCCTCGGCGAGTTCGAGCAAATCGCGTCCATCGGGACACACGTATCGTTGCCCTTTGCGGGCAAGGCGAAACGGAGTTGGATCTTGAGCCATCTAAGTGTTCAGGAGTCAATTGTAACTAAGCAAAAGAGCAGTGTTCACGAGTCCACTTGTTATTATTGCTTACCTAGTTAGTATTTTGTATCCTTGCCCTTTAGTCAATGCAGAAAGGTTCTTCCCTACTAAGTAGTGTAGTTGTCTGCCGTAACAGTCAAGGTGCGGAGATCACGGCAAATATCCTGAGGCTCCGTCGCTACTCGGTCGCCTTCGAGGTTTACAACCCCTATAGCATCCTCCAACTTTCTGAGGTTTTACGAGATTTCAGGATTCGTGTAGGAGATCGGGTAGTGTATCAAGGCGAGGCGGTGGTTGCGGGACTCGTGAACACAGGAATTCTCCTGGTCTGCGAGGCGACACTGGGCAATGCCTGGCTGGACGTCGATTTCCTTTCCGATCGGGAAGGGCGGGAACCCCTTGCCGACCAGTTCGACACCTTCGTCCAGGACTGGAAGCGGGCGCACGAGGTTGACTCCTCGTTCAAGCTTACGGTTGCGGACATGCAGAACCTGCTCATCGGAATGCAGCGCTGGTTGGAGCAGATCGATCTTGGCATCCGCGCAACCGACACCATGGACCGCCCGACCCTGGAGCGGGAAATCATTTCGCAGCTGGAAGAACGCGTACTTGAAGAAATCGGGCCGGTGATGGAGAGCTTCGAAAGCGCGGTCGCGCAAGTGCCCGAAGGCCGGGAAGCCACCCACAAGTTCTATGTCCGGCGGCAGATCCACCCGCTGGTTCTGTGTTCGCCGTTCACCTATCGGATCTTCCACAAGCCGCTGGGCTACGCCGGGGACTACGAAATGGTGAACATGATGGTGCGTGATCCCTACGAAGGTGGTTCGCTCTTCGCCAAGATCCTGAACCACGCCTTTCTGGAAACCGCGCCTGTGGTGGCCCACCGCAATCGGATTGATTACCTGACCGCCACCCTTCGCGCCGAAGCAGAACGCAACGCGCAGGTGGGAAAACGGACGCGGGTGCTCAACCTGGGTTGCGGTCCCGCCCATGAGATTCAGCGCTTCCTCGAAAACGAGGAACTCAGCGACCTGTGTGATCTCACTCTGCTCGACTTCAACGCCGAGACCATCGAGTACACCCAGAAGGCCCTCACCAAGGTGCGCACCCAAGCGGGGCGTGTCACACCCATCTCCCTGCTGCAGCGATCAGTGCACCAGCTCTTGCGGCAAGCGACCACCGGCGATGTCGATCTCCAGTGGGAGTCCTACGACTTGGTCTACTGCGCGGGGCTCTTCGACTACCTTTCGCAGCGCGTCTGTCGGCGCCTCAATGATCTCTTCGTCCGGCTCCTGGCCCCAGGGGGGTTGATGGTGGTGACGAATGTGAGCGACTCGAATCCCAGCCGGGCGTGGATGGAATTCGTGCTGGAGTGGAACCTGATCTATCGTGACGACGCTGCGATGATGGAGATTGCCCCATTGAATGGAGGACAGTTTGAGACCGAATTGAAGAGGGATATCACCGGGGTGAACCTTTTCCTGGAGGTCAGGAAGCGCGCCAAAGATGGTGGAAGCAGATAAACGCGACGAGCTCGCGGCGAATGAGGAGAATCTCAAATCGCTAGCGGACCGTTTTCAAAAGCAGGAAGAAGAAGTCCGACTGGTGAACGCTCGCCGGGGCGGCCTCTTGGCGATCATTTTCGTGATGGGCGGCCTCATCATGGACTGGGTGGTCTACCGGGAGATCTTTGTGGAATTCCTGATTCTGCGCTCGGCGTGCTGCTGCCTGGTGGGTGGCGTGTTAGCTCTCCTTTACGTGCCGAAATTGAGGAGCTCTGCTCCGCTGCTCATCCACATGATTGCTCTGCTCCCGCTGCTCACGCTGTATTGGATGCTGGTGCAGATTGAAGTGAGTCCCGAAGTTCTCGCGATCCCGGGACGAAGTGCGGGCGATGGTCAGTACTACGCGGGGCTCAATCTGAATATGGTGGGTGCGGTCTTGATCCTGCGCTGGCGCTTCGGGGATGGCGTCCTCAACGCGTCCCTCTGCATCGGGGGCTACCTTGCGGTGGCCATGGCGATGGAGTTCACCGCCTTGAATGTGATCACCTCGGTCTTCTTCCTCTTCGTGACGGGGACCTTTGCCTGTGCCGGCCTCTTCTTTTACAACCGCCTGCGCTTTGCGGAATTCTGCCTGCGTGAAGAAGTCCTGGCCCAGCAGGAAGAGCTCGCGGAAAACCACCGCAAGTTGCAGGAACTCGACGAAACCAAGACCCGGTTCTTCGCCAACATCAGCCACGAACTCCGCACCCCGCTCACCCTCATTCTCGCTCCGATCGAGAAGATGCAGAGCCTGAACGCGGTTCGCAACGACGCCAAGCTTTCCGAACTGGTCGAGTCCCTGGAAGACAACGGGATGCGGTTGCTGCGTCTCATTAACGACCTCCTCGACCTCGTCCGTCTGGACAGCGGGGAAATGCCGGTCCGGCCCGAACGGTTCTCTCCCTTCGTGTTCATCGATGGCCTGGGCCGTAATCTCAACCCGATGGCGGAGCGCAAGCGCATCAATCTGAGCTGGAGTGCCAATTGTGAAGAGGATCGCGAAGTCTTCCTCGATCGCGATCGCCTCGAAAAGATCGTCCTGAACCTCGCGGTCAACGCCTTGAAGTTCACCCCGCCGAGCGGAACGGTCTCGCTGACCGTTGGCATCGAGGACGAAGAGTTTACCCTGCAGGTGGCCGACAACGGTGCGGGCATGCGGGAGGACCAGGTCAGCGCTGCCTTCGAACGATTTTGGCAGGCGGACACCTCGGCAGCCAAGAAATATCGCGGGGTGGGCATCGGTCTGGCGCTGGTGAAGAGCCTCACCGAATCGATGGACGGAGAGGTCGGGATCGAGAGCAAGTTCGGGGAAGGGACCACCTTCACGATCAGGGTGCCGCTGATCGAAATGCCGGCCGGGGAAGTGATGCCCGAAGTTGAGGATGATGAGGATTCCCTCATGGCGATTCACAGCAAGGCCCGCATCGCGGGTGCGATTGGCCGCGACGAGACCGCGCCCTCCCCCCATGATACGGCGGGACAGCTTGCCGCGGCCGGATTGGAGGGAGGGGCCAAGCGGGAGCTGGTGCTGGTGGCCGAGGATGAGAGCGGGCTGCGGCGCTTCCTGCGGGGCGAGATCGAGGAGATGGGCTGTGGGGTGATCGAAGCATGTGATGGAGCGGAAGGTTGGGATCTCGCGCGGCAGTTCCAACCGCAGCTCATCATCCTGGACTACATGATGCCGGAGATGGATGGCATCACGCTCACCCAGCGCTTGCGCCACAACGATAGCACCTCGCAGGTTCCCATTCTCTTGGTGACCGCGGCGGCCGATGAGACGCCGCGCATCCAGGCCCTTGAAGCTGGCGTCAGTGACTTCCTCACCAAGCCCTTCACGACCGCGGAACTCCGCCTGCGCATTCGCAACCTGCTTGAGCGCCAGAGATATCAACGCCAATTGGGTGAGAGGAAGCGGGAGCTGGAAGTTGCGCTGGATGAGCGCGATGTCGCCCTCGCGGAAATCAAGCAGAACGAGGCGCGCCTGTTGCAGGCGGAGAAACTCTCCTCCCTGGGTCGCATGAGCGCGGGCATCGTGCATGAGGTGAACAATCCCTTGAACTATGTGAAGACCGCGCTGCACACCCTGCGAGTCTATTCCGACGATGTGAAGGGGGATGAGCGCGAGGAATTTAACGAGACCATCATGGATGCCGAAGAGGGCGTAGACCGGGTTATTCGCATCGTCAGCGACCTCCGCTCCCTCACCAAGGGTGAGGCTACCATGAAGGAAGAAATCAAAGTGGCGGATACCATCGAGAACGCGAGGAGGTTGCTCTCAGACGAACTTGATGGCCTTGAATTCACCGTTGATGTTCCGCAAGACCAAACGGTGACTGGCAATGCCATTCAGTTGTGCCAGGTCTTTATGAACATCATTCAGAATTCCGCCCAGGCCTTGGAAGGAGCCCGCGAACGTGGAGTGGAACCCAAGGTGGAGATTCGATCAGAGACCAATGCGGAAGGGGGGGTGCGTATTCACATTCGCGACAACGGGACCGGGATCGCGGTGGAGGATCAGCGCCAAGTTTTCGATCCGTTCTTTACGAAGCGCGACGTGGGTGCAGGAATGGGGTTGGGGCTCAGCATTTGTCATAGCATTCTAGAATCTCACAAGGGAAGGATTGAAGTTGAGAGTGAGCCCGGTCAATTTACCGAATTAATTATTACGTTTCCACCACCTCGGTGGGACGAGTACCCGGATGAAGACGACGACGACGGGAAAGAGGACGAATTCAAATATCCGGAACGCGATCCTGAGCCCGACCCCGAACTCGCGCGAAACTAAAAAAAGCTACAAAAAATGAGTCCGCAATCTCCTGATTATCGGCAGCATCTCGTTCTGTTCGTTGATGACGAACAGAAGACCCGAAGGTATTTCGCGAAGCTGTATGGTAAGACCTTTCGCGTGATCCTCGCCGAGGACGGATTGGCCGGACTGGAGCGATTCCGCGAGTACCAAGACGAAGTGGGTGTGGTGGTGACCGACCAACGCATGCCTAACGAGCTGGGAACCGACTTCCTTGAGAAGGTGGCCCTCCTCAAGCCTGGGGTGGTCCGCATCCTCTCCACGGCCTACGCCGACATCGACGCGGCGGTGGACGCCGTCAACATTGGCGGGATCTACCGTTACGTCACCAAGCCTTGGGAGATTCCCGAATTGGAGGTGACCCTCAAGCGCGCGATGGAGCTCTACCTGGTGCGCCTCGAGCGGGAGGAGCTCGTTCGCCAGAAAATGATGAGCTTGGATATCCTCGCGGCGTCCGATCGGATCATTTCGCTTGCCGCCCTGGCCATTTTCCGGGAGACGGGCCTGCGCCATGTCGGAGAGGCGTTGAAAGCAATCGTGCGTCTCTCCGAGGAACCGCGCGAGAAGGCCCTGCCGGAGTCGATTGGTTCCGAGGGGCTGTCCTGGCGGGAACTGTATCGCCGGCACATCTCATTCCTCGGAGCGGTAAACGCCTCCTTGCCGGGCGACCTGACCAAGCCCAGCGAACTCAGTTTTGAGAACCGGTGCACGGTGAAGGAAGTGCTGGACCCCGTGGTTGCGGACATTCCCGCGCTTGAGTGGAGCGAAGCGCGGGCCACCCCGCCAGACTGGCCCGGCCCGATCAGCGCCATCCAATCAGTGGTGAGACCCTTCCTGCAGTCGCTTGGCCAAGCGGTCGAAGGCGAAGGAGTGGTTCGCCTCGAAGAGTGCCTCTCCGGCCTCGAGGTGATCTTTCCGGGGCGCGCCGTGCGGGTCATGCTGCAACCTGCGATGAGCGCCTCGGCGGAAGAGCCTTCGCGGCAAGCGCTCAAGTTGATCGCGGCTTTCATGCGCATCACGCACCAGGGTGGCTTGATCGATTTTCTTCCTGAGCCGAACCAGGTGGAAGCGCGTCTTCGAATCGGGTTCGATGTCTCGCGCATCGAGCGCGCCCCGAAGGACGCCTTTGAAGAACTGGCCGCCGACCTGGTCGGAAACGAGCTCTTCTGGTCGCGTTTCCTCGAGTGAGGAACGCTCGCTCCCGCCACGGAACGCCCACCTATCAGACCGCTGAAAGCAACAAACCCAGGCGAGGCCTGGGTTTGTCTTGGTCAGGGAATCCTCGAAAGGGTCTCGATCTAGAAGGACCGTCTCACCGAGAGGTTGACGGCTTGGTTGAAGGTCTTGAATTCGCCGTTGGCGGACTGTCCGGAGACCGGGTTGGGAATGTTTCCTCTCACGTCACGGCCGCCGTTGTAGGCGAAGTGATAGCCGACGGCCCAGCTCCAGACTTCGCCGCGCTTGCCAACCCCGACGCTGCCGAGGTGGAGGTCGGAGTCCGGATTGAGCGGGGAGAGAGTGGCATCGGGAACCGAGTTTTCGCTGTAGATGTACCCGGCGCTCGCCCACCAGCCATCGTCGAAGTAGCGGGTCACCCCGAATTCGTACATCAGGCTCGAATCGTACTTGAAGGGGAAGGGTACGTTTCCGGCAAAGGTTCCCACGAAGGTCGAGGTGTTGACCACATCCCAGTCCGTCCAATCCACATTGACCTCGAAGTTCCAATCTTCATTGGGGCGAAAGGACACGCCCACATCGACAAACTGGGGGAAGTCGATTGCGGTATTGGTGCCTCCCATCGCGGGCCCGACTTCCGGTTTGGAGTCCCCTTCGTAGCTCACCTCGGTGTGAGAGCGGTAGTTGGCTCCAAACGACCACTGCGGGTGTGGTTGCCAGAGAAGGCCGGCATTGAAGCCCGTCGCAAAACCGTCCCCCTCAAACTTGAACTGGTCGCCAGGCACCAGGCCAATGCTGCGTTCAAAGGTCGCCTCCGAGTAGTTCAAGGTGAGGCCGACGGCGAGGGACAAGGTATCGGTAACTTGGGAGGCCACCACCGGATTGATGGATACGTAGAGCAGCTTCCCACTCTCAGCCACCGTATTGAAAGGGGTGTTTTTGCCATAGTCGATGCCGAGACCATAAGGGGCATAGACACCCAGTCCGAAGGACCACTTGGACCCGCCGGGTGAGTAAACATAATGGATTTGCGGGACGGCTTGGAAGGTTTTGTCGGTCCCGGCGCGCACTCCCGCCAACGACTCAAACTCCACGTTGGTGGTGATGAAGTAGAGGCCGGCGCTGAGTTGATGGCCCTCCAATTGCGTGATTCCGGCGGGATTGTAGTAGATCGCGGAGGGGTTGTCGGCGGTTGCCACGAAGGCGTTTCCACGGGCAATTCCCATGGGATCTTGGTTCGGCAGGCGGAAACCGACCGCCAGGAGGTGGCCCATCCCAAGTGCCGTAAAGGCCAGGATGAACGCGAATGGTCGCACAGTGTGGGAATCTCTCATGAATTGCAGGGATGGGTTGCGATGACGCGTGTAATTATGGACAAAGATAATATATGCCTATATGAACTATGTCTCCAATAATAAAGTGTTGGGGGCGCGGCTAAGGGGTGGCCTGGACGGCTTGCTGGCGTTGGGGTCCCTCCGGGGCGGTTCCTTCCTGGGTGCTCTGCTCATCGGTCCCCGCTCCATTGGTGGACTCCCTTCGAGGGGCTTCCATGAAGGACAACCAGCGCTCCAGCCACTTGCGCGGAACCTCGGGAGCGGTCGTGAGATCGGGGTGAGCCTGAATGAGCAAGCTGAGCCGATTCTGAAAGGTGACGCATCCTGCACCAACCATCTGGCACCGGAGCACGGGCGGGCAGAAGAGCCATGAACCGGCCAGGGAGTCGTGGTCGATCTCGTTGTCCCGATCCCAGACCCCAAGGTTGGAGAACCCGCCCACGTTCCATTGCGAGATCACACGGTCCGTTTTGATTGCGAGGCGCTTGATGGCGCGGGGGAGCAACCGGGTAGCACGATAGCCCTTCCAGGCGGCCCAATGTTCGCCGCGATCGAGGGTGCGGTAGATGTGTCCATGCACCTCATTGAGGCTGTCCTCGGCCGTGATGTGGAAGGCGACGTAGCTGGTATGATTCTCGGTGTCGCTCTCCCGGTTGACCTTGCCGCGGATGTTGACCGGCACCATCCAGGGCATGGCGGCGCCCGGATCGGCGAGATCGGGCCGGAGGGCAGAGTCGAGGTGCTTGAGGAGAAAGGAGTTCAAAGTCACCCCGGCGCTGCGACTGGCGTCGAGGAGCTCCCTGGTTTCCGTTTCAGAAAAAACGTGCCATGCCACCGCGGGTGCCGGTTGATTGGTATCCTCCAGTGGCTCACCTCGCGGCAACTCGTTCCACGCCAGTCTTCGCCGAGGACCAAGGAGCTTCGGAAGGGCCTGGAAGAAGGGTTTCCAGCCGTAGGCTGCGGGGTGGGAAATCTGCGGGAGGGCCTCCAGAGGAATGCCCGCCTCGCGGAACATGTGCGCGAAGGCGCCGATCCCGTCGCACTCCGAGTGTGGGAAGTAGATCCACTCCACCTCCCCTGAGCCAGGGCGAAGGTGCCCAAAGCGGATGCCGATGTATTCGCCCATCGACTCCAAGGCCTCAAACCACGGTTTGATGGGGTCCCGTTTCTTGGAATTTGCGGCGGAAGGCATTAAAACTCCAGGGCTCACACCCCGTCGAAAGATTAGCGAACACCCCCATGAGTGACGATATCCAAAATTAACACGAACCCTCACGGGATCCGAGGCAAGATTGGGCTGGGCCCCTGTCGTATTGGGGATCGACCATGCGCATCCTCGTCGTCCTCGGCCTTTTATGGCTCCCCCCCCTTTCCGTGGCGGCGGACCCGAGGAATGCGATGGATCACTGGGCCTTCCAGACGCCCGTTGCACCTGCTCTCAAGGGAGCGGGCCATCCAGTCGATGAACTCCTCGCCATCGCGCAAGAGGCAAAGAATCTTCCCTTGGGGCCCGCGGCCTCCCGGCCGGTTCTCCTGCGTCGGGCGTGGCACATCCTCACCGGCCTGCAGCCGGAGCAGGAAACGCAAAGTCGACTCCTCAACGACCAGGGCGCGCTGGAAACCTGGGTGGCCCGGGTGGTGGACGGTGGGTTGGCCTCGCCCCATTTTGGCGAGCGCTGGGCCCGCCACTGGCTCGATGTCGCACGCTATGCCGACACCAAGGGCTACAACTTCACGGCCGGTCGCCGCTACCCCTACGCCTTCACCTATCGCGACTGGGTGATTCGTTCGCTCAACGAGGATCTGCCCTACGACGAGTTCTTGCGCCGCCAGCTCGCGGCCGACCTCATGGACTTGCCCGATCGTGAGCAAGCTGCTCTCGGATTTCTCACGGTGGGTCGACGCTTCCTCAACAAGGAGGACCTGATCATTGCGGACCGGATCGACGTCACCTTCCGCAGCACGATGGGGCTCACCATGCAGTGTGTGCGTTGCCACGATCACAAGTTCGATCCGTTGACGATGGCGGACTACTACGGGATCTATGGCGTGTTCGACAGCGTGTACGAGCCGGGCGAAGGGGACCTTCCGGTGGTGACCAAGGTGGAAGAAGACACCCCGGAGTACCGCAAGTTCCGCGCCGAGCTCACCAAGCGGGCGAATGCCGCTCACGATTACGCCGCGAAGAAGATCAAAGGATACAAGCGGCCGGCCGAGCCCCTGCGGTTCGACCGCAAGGCCGCGCTGAGGAGGCTCAATCAGGCCGAGCGAGGGGAATACGGGCGCCTGATTGCCAAGATGGCGGAGCTGGAGGCGACCTCGCAGTTTGCGCCCGCCCGGGCGATGGTGGTGCGGGACCGTCCCGGGCCCCGCGAGCCTGTCATCTTTGAGCGAGGGCAACCAGGGAGCCGGGGTGCGCAGGTCCCCCGCGCCTTTCCCGCCTTCTTTCGAGAGGACTCCAAAAAGGTCTTCACCCAAGGCAGCGGCCGCCTCGAACTGGCTCGCGAATTGACGGGCCGCAGAAACCCGCTGACTGCCCGGGTGTGGGCCAACCGGGTGTGGATGCACGTGATGGGCGAGCCCCTGGTGAGCTCACCGGGTGACTTTGGCGTGCAAGCAGAGCGGCCCCTCCATCCCGAACTGCTCGATCACCTGGCGATCTGGCTCATGGAGCACGACTGGTCCACCAAGGCCCTCGTGCGGCACATCATGACCTCGATGGCATGGCGGCGAAGCAGCAAGGAGCAGGAGGTGCTCGCGAAGATCGATCCTGAGAACCGCTACTATGTGCGTAGTAACAGGCATCGGAAAAATTTGGAAGCGTGGCGCGACACCACCTTGCAGGTGAGCGGTCGTCTGCAGCGAGAGCTGGGTGGTCGGCCGGTGAAGATTCACGAGGCACCCTTCCCTCCCCGGCGTACCATCTACGGACTGATCGAACGTCAGAACCCTCCCTCCTTTTTCCGCATCTTCGACTTTCCGGATTCGAACCAGCCGGCGGTGCGCCGCGCCGCGACGATCACTCCCAACCAGGCGCTCTACCTGATGAACAGCCCCTTCCTGCATGGGGAGGCCAAGGCTGCGGCGGCAGCCACTGCGGGTGAGAGTGACGAAGCCAGACGGGTGAGCGCTCTCTATCAGCGTGTCCTGCAACGCACTCCCAGCTCCGCCGAGTTGGCCCGCGCCCGCCTCTTCCTGCGAGGTGACGGGGCGCATCGGGAGCAGACCGCGGGAGCGTGGCGCTACGGCCACGGGCGGGTACATCGGGACTCGGGACGCGTTGATTTTCAAGCACTTCCCCACTACACGGGCGAGGCCTGGCAGGGGGGCTTGAAGCTCCCGGATGGGGAGACGGGATGGGTCCACTGGAGGGCTCAGGGAGGTCATCCTGGGCACGGTGATCACGCGGCGATTCTGCGCTGGGTGTCGCCGCGAGTGGGCAAGATCGATGTTGAGGGAGTCCTGCACCGTCCCGCAAAGGAAGGCGATGGAATTCGCGGGCTGGTGGTGACGGAGGGTCGGATTCTCAGGGAATGGGCCGTCGGTCCAGGGAAGAAACAGAAGACCGAGCTGGCCGCGTTCGAGGTGAAGGCAGGGCAGGCGGTCGACTTCGTGGTGGAGTCGACAGGCGACGAGAGTTGGGATAACTTTCTCTGGGCGCCGGTCATTTCGGTGGCTGGTGAGCGCGTTCCCCTTGCGGAGGCGAGGGCGGGCTTCTCCGGACCGGCCCTCGATCCCTGGCCGTTGCTGGCGCAGGTTTTGCTTCTCTCCAACGAGTTTCTATTTGTCGATTGATGTTGTGCGGGCTTTCCAGGCCCTTTCTACCAGATCTCCCGTAATCAGATGCCCCACCATCCCATCAACCCCGAGCACCTTTTCCTGACGCGGCGCCAGATGCTGGCACGGTGTGGAATGGGAATGGGTGCGCTGGCGCTGAACGGGATCCCGGAATTGGTGGCGGAAGCCGCAGATACGGATCTCGCGCTCAGTCCTCTCGCGCCCCGGCCATCGCAATTCCCGGGCAAGGCCAAGCACGTCATTCATCTCTTCATGAACGGCGGAGCGTCCCATATCGACACCTTCGATCCCAAGCCGGAGCTCACCAAGCTGCACGGCGAGAAGCTGCCCAAGATGCTCAAGACCGAGCGTCCGACCGGAGCCGCTTGGAAGTCGCCCTTCAAATTTTCCAAGCGCGGGGAGTGTGGCCTGGAGGTCTCGGAGCTCTTTCCGCACGTCGGGAGCATGGCCGACGACCTCTGCGTCATTCGCTCCATGCACGCCGACGTGCCGAACCACGAGCCATCCCTGCTCCTGATGAACTGCGGGGACGGGCGTCTGGTGCGTCCTGCGATGGGTTCCTGGGTCACCTACGGACTGGGCACGGGGAATCAGAACCTCCCCGGATTCGTGGCAATGTGTCCCGGGGGGTTTCCCATCCAGGAGACCCAGAACTGGCAAGCCGCCTTCCTGCCGGGAGTATTCCAAGGCACCTACGTCGACACCAAGGAGACCGATCCCGCAAAGCTGATCGAGCATATCCAGCGCAAGGGTGTCGGGGACCGGGACCAGCGGCGGCAACTCGATCTCCTCCGTGAGATGAACGAGCAACATCTCAAGGATCGCCAGACGGATGCGCGACTGGAAGCGCGGCTGCAGTCCTTCGAACTCGCCTACCGTATGCAGGTGGAGGCCACCGATGCGTTCGACATCAGCAAGGAGCCGGAGGAGATCCGCAAGATGTACGGCTCAGGCACGCAGGCGCGCCAGATGTTGATCACGCGCCGCCTCATCGAGCGCGGGGTGCGCTTTGTGCAAGTCTGGCACGGCGCCGGCCAGCCGTGGGACAACCACGACGATCTCGAAAAGGAACACCGGAAACTCGCGAAGGAATGCGATCAGCCCATCGCGGCCCTCTTGAAGGATCTCAAGATGCGTGGCCTCCTGGATGAGACCCTCGTGATTTGGGGCGGCGAGTTCGGGCGCACGCCCACGGTGGAGATGCCGAAGCCCGGGGCCAACCAGGGCCGGATCAACGGCCGCGATCACAATCACTACGGATTCACGATGTGGCTGGCCGGGGGCGGAGTGAAGGGCGGCCACGTGCACGGATCGACCGATCCCTTCGGATTCCAGGCCGCGGAGGATCCGGTGCATGTGCACGACCTGCACGCCACCATCCTCCACCTCCTCGGGTTTGATCACGAGAAGCTCACCTATCGCTACTCCGGTCGCGACTTCCGGCTGACCGATGTGCACGGCAAGGTGGTGCGGGACTTGCTGGCCTGAGCGAAGATCAGCGGGGCGAACACAAAAGCGCCGGACCCTCGGCCCGGCGCGAGAGTAACGACGAGGGGTGTTAGCCCATGATTTCCTCGCGGATCTTGGGATCTTCGCTGAGCTTCTTGCGCTCGGCCTGCACGGCGTCCCACTTCTTCTTGAGTTCCTTGAGAAACTCGTCTTCGCCATCCTCGATGCCGGCTTCCAGCACCTCGCAAAGTTCGGTGGCGCCCTTGAGATACTTTTCGAAGGCCTCGTGGACCTTGCCGTCGATGGCATTGAGTTCCTCGAGGGCCTCCTTGGCTTCCCGGCGCGCGGCTTTCCCTTCATGGACCTTCTTGCGCATCACCATCATCTGCACGGCGCTGAAGGCCGCGGAAGAGCGGGAGTCGATTTCCTGGAAGCTGCCGCCCACCGAAAGCTGCTCCGGAGCTTTGCCCTTGGCGAAATCGAGGAGGAGCTGGGCCGAAATGTGGTTGGGCATCTTTTTGACCACAGCCTCCAGCTTGCTCTGCACATTGCTGTTCTTCAGCATTTTTTCACCCTGGTCGGCGATGACTTCAGCCACCGCGTTGAAATCATCGAGGGTGGATTGCACGTTCTCGTTCTTCTCGGCGCGCGAGAGCTCCCGGGCCTGGTCCATGTCCTTCATGGTAAAGACCTGGATGTCGAGAAGCTGCTGGATCCCGTCGAGGACAAGGATGTCATTCACGCCATTGGCATTGCCCTCGGGCACGCCCACGATCTTGCACTTGCGCCGGGTCGCTCCCCGAATCTTGGCGGCCACCCCGCCAATCTTGGTGGTCTTGCCGTTGGGCGTGATGCCGCCGGTGCAGGCAAAATCTTCATCGATCTTCTCACCGGTGAAGAGGGCGTCGAGCATGAGGGCCATGGCGGTGCCGGCCGACGGACCGTCCACCCGCTGGTCGCGGTCCTGGAAGACGATGTTCACTACGTAGCCGTCCGGCACCATGTCCTTCGGCTCGTAAATCACGCGCAGGTAATCCTTAATCGACTTGAGGCTGTTGCCCATCATGTCGCCGACCTTCTGGTCAATCTTGAATTCGACGCCCTTGGTATCAGATTCCCTCAGGGCGGTGGCGATGATTTCGCTGGCAGCGCCGGCGTGCTTGCCACCACTTAAAGTGACGACCACCAGTCCGACCACGGAGCTCTGGTTGACGGCGAGCTTTTCCGCTGGGCCGGGAGGCATCGTCTCGCTGCGTGGTTCCATGCGGCCGCGCTGGCCGAAAGGACTCCAGGGCAGGTCCTCGAGCACGGCCGCGCCCTTCATTTTCTTCCAGTCGACCTGGACACCATCGGCTTTCAGCTTGTCGCGCAGGTCTGCGAGTTTGTCGCCGTACTTGTGACCAGGAACGAGGCGCAATGCCACATCGATGCAGTAAGCTGCGCAGGTCCTGTTGTCCTCGCTATCCTTCTTCATGAGGGTGCGCACTCCCGAATAGATGTTACCCACCAGGCGTTCCTTGCTCGTGTTTCCGGCACCCCAAGCCTTGGCGTTTTCCTTGAGTTGTTCGTAGGTGGTCTTGAAGGACCTGGCGTTGGGATTGATGCGACCCGAGATGCCGAGGGCGTTTGAACGAAGGTCGTTGTCGACCTCTCCATTCTCCTCGTCGAAGTCACTGGCGACCCGGGCGAGGGCCGCGACCAGGCCGGACTTGTCAATCTCGCCGCGGCGGCCGAAGTCGAGCTTCTTGGTGTCGAAGATCTCGGCATCCATGTCCGGCAGGTAGAAAATATCGTTTTCGCCCTGGGCACGGAGGCTGGTGGAGAGCCCGGTAAGGATGAGCGCCGCGCCAACCGCGACCGCAGTGTAGAAGGTCCGTTTCATAATCTTGGCAACAAAAGAGAGTAATGGATAGCGCTTGATTCACTCAAGCAAAAGACTGGATTGCGGGCATTCCCGGTTCCTTTCTCCGGGGCCCACCCGGGCAGCGCTCCCCAGCTCGTCTTTTGTGTAATCTGGTGGGGATCCGGAGCTCTCCTCACGGTTCCGGAAGAGATTCCCCAGTGAATGGAGCTAGTTTCTTAAGATATGCTGAGAATCTGGTCTGAAGCTGCTCATGGTAGGTAGTGAGGGGAAGTTTGCGGTAGTAGATGTTGCCCTTGGAATCGCTGGTGCCGTCGCGCTTTCCCCGACCCAGGGAGTCGGCCAAGTGCGCCAGTTCGACAGCCTCCCGGTGGAGGTCCAGATCCTTGGGAGCGAAGTACTTGGAGAAGCGGTCGACTTCGATGCGCGCAGCATCCGCGGTGGCCATGCTGCGCGTGGCGCCAAGACTGGCGAGTGGCGTGCGGGTGAGGAAGGTCAGCGGCTCCACCGCGCTGCGGAGGATCCGGGCGGTCACCTCGCGGTCGGTGCGGGTGGGGCGCTTGCCCGCGTCGCCCTGGATCAAGAGCATGGAGGCCGAAAAGTGGAAGGGAGCCTTGGATTTGATATTGCTCAGGCGCTGGCGCACGTGCTTGTTGACGCAAAGTTGGCCGACGTCCTTCCCCTTGCTGATTTCGCGGAGCTCCGTGAACAGTTGCGAGGTGGCGGCCAGCCCTTCGGGATCACCACCAACGCTCGCAAGACTGAAGGCGACATCGAGGGAGCTCACCACCAGGACTTCCCACCGGAGGAAGAACCCGGGGTCCTCGAGCGCGATCATGGCGCGCAACTCGGGCTGCAGGTCGGGCGGCACGAGGAGACGGCCACCGTCTGCGAGACGGAGGGCGCGGAGATAGTCCCAACTTTGACGCGGCCGGCTGAGGCTGCCATCGATCCCCAGGTCGCCGACGAAGACGAGATCCTGGCGGAGCTCCCTTCCTGTCATGGCGGCGTGCAGGAGGAGGGAGGCCGGGCCGGAAATGGCAGTGTCATTGCGCGAGGCATAGCGTTCCCCGCTGGTATTGAGGATGGCGACCGATCGAATCGGAAGATTGGGCCAGGTGCGCTCGAGTGAGCTCCGCACGCTCTTGCGGGCGGAATCCACGAGGGGAGACTCGAACTTGGGAGTGAATGCAAAGGTGAACGGGACGGGATCGTCACGCCTGATCACCTCCATGGAAACCTTGGCGATGCGGAGGCGCTGTCGAAGATCCTTGTCGTAGAGGTAGAGGGGGGTTTGCGTGCTCGCCTTCCGAAGGAGAATGGGCGGACGCTTCACCGGCGGCGGCGGCGGTTTGGGCTCCGGGGGATCCGGGACGGGCGGCGAGTCGTCCCTGAACCGAACCAGCGATTCGACGATGCCACTCCAGCGGGTCTCTTCACCCCCTGCATCGTAGCGCTTGGAGGTGGGATGGCGGGGATCAATGAGGTGGAGGGCGTCGAGAAGCTGGTGTCCCAAGAGCTGGCCTTGCGCGCCCGCCTCGGGTTCCAGGAGCCAGTCGACCATGTACCAGGCGCGGCCCAGGGAGCGATTGAGGTCGATGCCCCCTGCCTCTGCCGGTTCCCCGTCGGCAAGGCGCCGGCTGAGATCGCGGGCGGGACGGTTGGCGGGATCCAGGCGAGTGGCGATCGCGAGAAGCTGTGCAGTGGCTCGGAACTGCTGGGCATCGTCGTCCACCTCTCGCCGGGCCAGGTCGGTGAGGTGGGAAGAGAGCGCTCGCATGTTGTCGGTATCGAGGGGCAGCTGGTCCCGTTGAAAGAGGGCCTTGGTATCCTCCGGTGCCACAAACACCGCAGCCGGCAGCGGCAGGGCGAGGAAGAGAACCAGGAAGAGGGGGCGCATCGGGAGTAGTTTTCCCTACCCTGCACCCGGGCGCAACCTTTTGGGCGGAATCGACGTGGGAGGGAATCGGCGGTTTTTTCGATCTGCCATTGCGGCGCCCGTCCCTACAGTTCCCGCCATGGCTGAAACCCGCCCGGAGCAGAGGACCCAAGATGAGGTGATGTTCTATGATACCGACGTGGGAGGCGTGGTGCACAATCTCGCCTACCTGCGCATGATTGAGCGTTGCCGCACCAAGCTGGCCGCGCAGTTGGGTTTCGACCTCAAGGTCATGGCGGAGACCCAAGTCTACCCGGTGGTGGTGCGCACCGAAATCGACTACCGCAAGCCGGGGCGTCTCGGCGATCTGTTAGAGACGCGCGGATGGCTCGACCAGTGGGGCCGCGTCCGCTTCTGGTGCGCCTTCGAAATGCGCCGCCCGGAGGATGGCACCCTCCTGATCACCTGCCGTCAACAGCTGGTCCTGGTGCAAATGCCGGAGGGGAAGCCCTTGCGGCTGGGGGCGCGGGGGTAGAGGTCGAAAGTCGAAGGTCGGCTTGCCACGGGGTAGCACCGCGAAGACGGGAGGATGTTCGGCGTTGGGCGGTCGGTGCGGGAGTCGCATGGACGGCGGCGAAAATTCGACGGGCCAATTTCCAGATAAATCGCAGAGCCAGGATTCAGGATCCCATCGCGGGCAACAGGGAGCTCCGCCTTGGGAATTGGGATCTGGAGCTGAAGCCTATTTGGAAATTTGGTAGTGGAAATTTCGTGGAGCTGAAGGTCAGTCTGGATGCTGGATGGGCGAGAATTTCCCCGTAAATCACCGGGTTCACCGCGGATGTGAAGAGGTTCGAGAAAGAGCTCGCCGACCTGAATGCCGCCACCGAGCGACGGCGCGCGAAGCTCATGAAGAAGATGGCAAACGCGAGGGCCAGGGAAGCGGCGGCGGAGAGGGATCGGATCCATCGAGAGGGCGGTGGCCAAGGGCGTAACCTCAACCCCCTTGGTCGGTATGTCAATCCCCTCAAGAATCCGAATGATTCTCCGCCCGACTGGGTGATTGGAGTAGCGATTGATAGCCGGGAGGGCGTGAAGGTCAACAGGGTCCTGAAGGGCAAACCTGCGGAGAGCGCCGGCATGAAGGACGGCGATGTCATTCTGAAGTGTAGCGGGATCACTCTCCGCAACAGGGAAGCCCTGGTGAAGATCATCCAGACCGCGCAGGATCAGCCGCTCACCTTGATGGTGCAGCGGAGAAAGTACGCGGACGACGGAGAGACCGTGCAGTCGCAAGAGGAGATCGAGTTCACGGTCAAGGCGATCAAGAAGGAGACCGCCAAGTAGTCCGGTGCTGCAACCCCCAGCCCCTACGGCAAGTTTCTGTTAGAGCACCTCTACGCCGGGAACAGTCGCCCGGGAGCCGCCCAACAGGCACTCAACCAGTTGCACTACTAGCAGCTCTCCAACCTGCCGAAGCCGAACTATCCGGACCAGCTTCGCAAGGACAATGCCGAGATGATGAAGCTGATGCGGCAGCTTATCGAGGAAGTGAAAGAGTTGCAGAGCGACTGGGGCAATTAACGATCCAGCCAATGAGAGAGGTCGCCGATCCCGCGGGGATGAGCGCGGCCTCTCTTCGTTGGGCTAGGATTGGAATTCGCATGGAAGGCCGGCAAGCCTGGCAGGAGAGGATGGGAATTCGGCCCGAGGTTGCTGGGGGACGCGGTGATGCCCTGGATGGAGGCCGAATGATTGATGCGATTCTGGCCTGTGGAGAGTGCCGCGAAAATGGAGATCATCCGGTCATTTTTTCCTGTAACTGCGGGGCGCAGGGTCCGCAGAGCTACTCGTCTCAATCAAGGGATGAGCGATTGTGGATTTATTGTATCACCGGGAAATTTCCGCTGTGGGTATAACGGGCACTGTACCTTCAGGGGGAGCCGCTACCTCAGCGCCCGGGCACGATCGGGGCTGGGCAATTTCTGTGTTGGGCATGGACAAAAAGTTACCCGAAATCTGGCTCGAACCGGAACTTCCCCGAATTCTGATTGCGCATCCGGATGAGGACATCCGTCGCAACATGGTGGAGCACCTCTCCGAGTACCACGTGCGCGAGGTGTCGGATGGAGAGGAGGCCCTCAAGCTGACCCGGGAAGAGGAGCCGGACGCCATCATTGCGAGCTTGGAGATGCCGGGTTGTGGAGGGGCTGAATTATGTCGGATCTTGCGGGCGGACTCGGTGTTGCGCTGGGTCCCGGTGGCACTCATCACTCCGGCCAACGAGCAATCCTTTGAGCAGGCGATCGAGGCGGGCGCGGCCGATGTGGTGACCATGCCCCTGTCGCCGATCGAGTTGCGCCTGCGCTTGCGCAACATGGTGCGGAGGAAGGTCTACCTGCGGGAGTTGGAGCAAAAGAACCGGGTGATCCTGGAGGCGCTCAACGACCTGCGGGAATCGGAAGCGATGTTGGTGCAGGCCGAAAAGCTTTCTCTGCTCGGTGAAATGAGCGCCGGGATCGTGCATGAGATCAACAACCCGCTCAACTATTCCAAGTCCGCCCTCTATGTGCTCCAACGAATGGTGGAGGAGATGGAGGAAGGAGAGGACCGCGAGAAATATGACGAGTTGGTGAGCGATATTACCGATGGGATCGAGCGGGTGGGTCACATCGTGCGAGACCTGCGGGCCTTTGCGATGAAGGGCACGGTCCAAATCACCGACGTCGATCTCTTCAACGTGGTGCGCATGTCAGCGCGGCTGTTTGGCAACAAGCTCGCCAACATCAATTACCACGAGAATGTCTCGGAAGGACTTCTTGTGCGTGGCAACGAAAACAACCTGTGCCAGGTCATTCTGAACCTGATCAAGAACGGGGTGGAAGCCACCGAGGCTGCGGGCCGGAGCCTGGATGAATCGGAGATCCGGGTGACGGGCGAGGAAAACCACGAAGGGGTGGTGCTGCGGGTACGGGACAATGGATGCGGAATCTCCGAGCGGGCTCGGGCCAGCATGTTCGAGCCGTTTTATACCACCAAGGATCGGGGCCGCGGGATGGGCCTGGGATTGAGCATCTGCCGCCGGATCCTTGAAGACCATGGGGCCACGATTGAAGTGGATAGCGAGCAGGGTAAGTTCACCGAGTTTACCCTGCGCTTTCCTGCTGGAATGGATGGCGAGGAGAAGCCCGAAGAGGAATCCCCGGGCATCCAGGAGACCATGGATTATCTATCCTGAGAGCAGGCATGCGAGAACGGACCATCCTCTTCGTTGACGACGAAGAAAAGAGCCGGAAGTATTTCCGGATGATCTACCGGCGCACGTTCAAGATCTTGATTGCCGCTGACGGCAGAGAAGCGCTGCAACTGTTCACTGAGAATCGGAAGGAGATTGGGGTGGTGGTCACCGACCAGATCATGCCTCACATGACCGGTCTCGACCTTCTTGGCGAGGTCGAATCGATAGAGCCTGAGGTGATCCGAATCCTTTCCACTGCCTATGCAGACTCCGAGTTGGTGGCGGAGGCCGCCCAGAACAGTTTGATCGATTACTTCATCGTCAAGCCGTGGGACATCGAGCGGGTGAGCGCGACTCTCGAGCAGGCCGTTGCACACTTTGAACACAACCGTGATGCGGGAGCGGTTTGAGTTCGGATCCCAGGGAATCACCTTCCGAACATCTGGGTCCAGTGCCGGCCCGAGTTTCCGAGGCCGACTCGGCGATAGCCGGGGCTGAACATGTTCTTGTGGTGGCCGGGTGAATAGAACCAACCCTTGTTGGCGGACTTGGGTTGAGTGGAGCCCATGTAGATATTTTCTCCGCCGCCGGTGGTGCCAGCCTGGCGCGCGCGATCGGAGGGGGTGGCCTTCCCGGGAATTGGAGAGGTGTGGCTGAAGAAGCCCAACTTACTCATGTCCTGTGAGTGCGCCCGTGCCGCGGTGCAGAGCCTTGGGTCGATCTCCAAGGCGGAGAGGCCCACGAGGAGCCGCATGAGGTTGAGGTCCTCGATGCCGAGGCGCTCCGGTTCCGGAACCTTGGCGGATTGCGCAATCCTGCGGTTCTTCTCCATGATGCGCAGACCGGTGCGATCCAGCTCGGAAAGATCTTCCGCAATTTTCACTTCCTCGGCCTTCACGTTCATCACGGATTCTGGCGGCTCGATGGCGATGGCGGCCTTGAGGATTCCGTCGCGGAAGGTCCCGAGCTTGAGCACCAGGTTTCGCTGGGTCTTCAGTTCGTCCCCTGCGATCTTCAAGATTCGTGCGGCGGAAGGAAGCATGAGCTCGCGGAGCTGATCCATGGCGGGTCCGCTCCTGGCCTTGAGGGCGTCTTTCATGGGCCCCTCCGCCATGCCACGGACGGAGTGAAAATCCTCCCGCATCTGGCGGATGATCTTCTGGTCCGCCTGCCGCATGGTGCCGGAGCTCTGTTCCTTGGCGGCGACCTTGAAGGCACCGAGGTATGCGTCGCGCAGGCTGGGCCAGACCTTGTCGTACTCGGTTTGGAGCCTGGTGAGATCGATGGGTTCCAGTTCTCCCAGCAGCTCGATGAGATCATCGAAACCGGTTCCGTTCTCGAGCCGGGTTTGCAGGGCGGAGAGGATCTCGTCGGTGGCCCTGGGCGCCGCGCCCGAGAGTCCGCTCATCAAAATGAGGGCGCAGAATATGGCGGCGCGGCAAAGCATCTCGGGGAGGATAACGAACGGAGGTTGGAGGTTCCTAGGAAAATAGCGGAGACCTCCGTCCTTCTTGCCTCAAAAAGCAATCGTTCCCAAACAGAACGAGGAGGACCGAAGTCCTCCTCGTTTCCGGGGTTGGGGGGCTGGCTAAAGTCCTATCGGCGGAAAATTCCGAAAGAGAACGAGCTGTGATGGCCGTGATGACCGCGGCTCCGGCTGCTGATCACAATGCGCGGGGCATAGTGGTGGCTGCTGGTGTGGTGATACACCGGCGCGTGATTCAGGTGGGGGTGGTGGCCGTGCACCGTGCGAAGACGGCAGGAACTTCCGTGCGGAAATGGCACATGGGAGTAGCCGTAAATCGGGTGGCCATGGTGATCGTAACTGCGCACAAAGCGTCTGGTGTAGATCGGGCAACCGCAGGAAGCGTATCCGCTGCGGTAGGTGATGGAGGTCTCTACGGTATGACCGGCTTCGGCGTTGGGTGCGGTGAGGAGACCTGCGAAGGCCACAGCTGCAATGGCTAAGATTCTCTTGATCATTTCTTTTTGGGGTTCTGGTTACGCTTCTTTGGACCGGAGGCGAAGGGGATCTATTCATCGAGAGTTGAACCATTTCCCAGCCATGGGGGCGGGAAAACCCAGATTGTTTGGGCCCTCCATTGGAAATCCCTATTGTCTCTCAGGGGTTGGCTTGGTTTGCTTGTCCTCCAGCCCCTGTATGAGATGTCCAGTGTTCCCCCTTCTCCTGGAGGATCAGGCCGAACTCTTCATCCGGTTGTCCGCGCAGGCGCGCTAGGTGCCCTCACTTGCTGGGGGTGAGCTTGAACTCATGCTCCAGGCTGCGCAGGAGGATCTCCGCGGAGTTGGTCACGCCGTGCAGCATGCGGCCCTTGCCCACGAGGAGCTTGGGCATCTTGATGGTCTTCGCGATGAGTTGGCGAAAGTCATTCAGGTTGGCCTTGAGGAGTTCGTCCACCCACGGATCCTCGAGTGCCTTGGCGAGCGCTTCTTCCCCGACGATCTGGGCGACCGCGATCTCAGCAATCTCGGGTTGCAGCACCGGGCGGGTGAAGAGGGCCTCATGGACTTCGGGGAAGGCCTCCGGTTTGGCGCGCCAGGCAGCGAGACCGAGACGAGCCAGCTCGCAGGCGTGCTCGTGGTTATCGAGGCGCCCTGGGTAGTGCGGATTGCAGGAGCGATTCAGCGGCACGGGCAGCATGATGATGCAGAACTTGCCCGGGTGCTTCGTTACCACCATGTGCAAATCCTCTTTCATGTCGCGGCATGAGGCGCAGGTGAAGTCGAAGTACTTGACGATCACGTGTGGAGCATCGGCCGGACCGAGGTGGGGCAGAGTGCCGGTGTTGTAGTGCTTGTTGTCGTCGAAGACCGCCACCAGGCGTCCCTCCTTGGTCCCCGCCGGGCGGGCGTGGACCGCGGTTTCCTTGTTTTCCTTCTCCTGGCTTCCTCCGGTCTCGAGGTGAGTGTCCGGAACTGGTCCGAAGACCTGTCCGAGGACCAGGAGAATCATGGCTGTCACGGCCCCAAGGGGAGCGAAGTGCAGCGGGGTTTCCGGACCTTCCGGACGCTCCAACTTGCGCACGGAGAGGAAGAGAATCACCGCGCAGGTAACGCCAATCACATGGGTGGCGCTACACCAGGGACAGAAGGCTTTGACCTCGACGATCAGAAGTCCCACGAACCACAGCGCCGCGCCGGCAAGGAGAATGGCAAAGGCGGCGTAAACCGGTCGTGACGGTTTCCAGGTCGCGACCAGGAGCGCGAGGTAGATGGTGGCGGAGAGGGCGCTGACCGGCACGCCAAAGTATTGCGACCAGCGCGATCCGAGGACATTGGCGCATCCCGATTCTCCCCCGCAGCCCACGATCGTATCGATTTGCCCGGTGACCTTCTGAAATAAGAGGTAGCCACTGATCAGGAGCCCGGCGAGAGCGAGTGCGCGGAGGAGCCCGGGGGATTTCATATCGGGGAAATGATGAGACCGGGAGTTCCCAGCGGTCGAGGGAAAGTTTGGGAAGAAGTTGCGGGCGTTACTTCCCGGCCTTCACTGCGGCCAGAAGGTAGGCCGCCAGTTCGTCGGGGGGCTGGAGACCGTGGGGGTGATGTCCCTTGCCCGGCTTGCGCCACACTCTAACAGGCCCGCCCAACTTCTCATAGTTTCTAGCGAGGGCTTCCCCGTTCTCCGCCACCGGGACGACCTTGTCGGCCAGTCCGAGCACGAGGGCGAAGGGGACCTTTTTCTCGGCCAGTGGTTTGAGCGTTGCGGGGGACAGCGGTTGGCGGTGCCTGGCGGCAGCCTCTGCAGTGATGCCATAAGTCTTGAGACAACGCTCCCAGTCGCCCTTCGAGAATTTCCCGTTTTTTCCACCTGGCCAAGAGTTGAAGTCGCACACCGGGTTGTCGCCATAGATGGCGGAGACCTTGCCCGGATTGGCGGAGGCCCAATTCGTGATGATTAAACCGCCGCGCGACATTCCCTCGAGAACGGGCTTGGCTGAGAGTCCCTCCTTGGTGATCCAGGAGTAGAACGCGTCCCAACGTTTCACGGCGGTCGGGGAACCAAAGAGATTACCCACCTCGCAGTAGGTGAGATGAAATCCCTTCTCGAGCAGCGCGAGATCGAGGGCGGGTTGGTGTCCCCAAAAGCGGGCGCGCCAGATCCACGGGTTCCCGGGTGCCGCCTTCTTCGGAATCACCACGATGCAATTGGCGCCCTCGTCGGGCAGCTTGAAGTCGTAGCGGGAATAGCCGTTCCAGGTTGATTGCTTGCCGGGCGGAATGAACTCGGCGAGGAGGGCGGGACTGAGGAGGAGAAGCAGGATGAGGACGCGCATGGACTTGGACATACGAGAGTCGCCCTGCTAGCTTTTCGTAATGATGCGCTGGATCCTGCTGCTCACCTGCCTCTTCACTGCCGCTGCCCCGGCCGCGGAGCTCACGGTGGCGACCTTCAACATCCGCTACGCATCCCGGGGTGACCGGGGGAATCGGAGCTGGGAAAAGCGCAAGGACCTCGTGGTTGAGACGATCCGGAAGATGAATCCGGATGTCTTCGGGGTGCAGGAAGCGCTCGCGCTCCAGATGGACTACCTGGCCGGGAGGCTCCCCGGCTACGAGACCTTCGGGGTGGGCCGTGACGACGGAGAGAGCAAGGGCGAGTACTCCGCCATCTTCGTCCGTAAGGAGCGTCTCGAGCGAGATCTCAAGGAATGCGGCACGTTCTGGCTCAGCAACACCCCGGAAAAGGCCGGCTCCAAAGGATGGGGAAACCAGGTGATCCGCATCTGCACCTGGGCGCGGCTCGTTGACAAGAAGACTGGCCAGGGATTCTACTTCTTCAACACCCACTGGGATCACCGCAACCAACCGTCCCGCGAGAAGGCTGGTCGTCTCATCGCTGCGCGGGCCGATGGGCGCGCGAAGAAGGATGAAGCCGTGGTGGTGACTGGCGACTTCAACGCCACCGAGACCAATCCCGGCGTGGCTTACCTGATCGGCCAGGAAGTCAAGCTGGCCGGCGGTGAGGGGCCTGAGAAGTGGAAGACCCCGCTGCGTTCCACCTTCCTTGAGTTGCACCCCGAGGCCGTAAACCGTCGCTCCTTCAACGGATGGATTGGCAACAAGGAGGGGCCGCACATGATCGATCATGTCCTCGTCTCGAAGGGGTGGAAGACGAAGAAGGCCTGGATTGAGTATCATCACAAAGATGGGATCTGGCCCTCCGATCATTTCCCGGTTGCCGCCGTGATCGAGCTGGCCAGGGAAGAGGCCAAGTGAGCGCGACTGTGCAAAGCGTCTGAGTGATTATAGTGGAGAAGTGGTTCCCGGTTCCGTAGATAAAGGCCGGGATGGGAACACTTCTGATTATACTGGGCATCATCGCGGGGATCGTCTTCCTCGTGCTGATCATGATGTACAACGGCTTCATCAGCCGGCGAAACAAGATGCGGAACGCCTTTGCGTCAATCGATGTGCAGCTCAAGAAGCGCTGGGATCTTGTGCCACAACTCGTTGAGACTGTGCGAGCTTACGCCTCTCATGAGAAGGAGGTGTTCGAGAGTGTGACGAAGGCCCGGCGTGGAATCGATGCGGTCGAGTCGGATAGCCGGGAGCGCTTCAACTACGAGCAGGACCTCGGCGCCGGAGTGGCGCGGGTCATGATGCTGGCGGAGGATTACCCCGAACTGAAGGCGGGCGGCCAATTCCTCAACCTGCAGCGCAACCTGACTGAGGTGGAGTCGCAGATTGCGGCCTCGCGTCGCGCCTTCAACGCTGCCGTCACGTCTTGGAACGAGGGTGTTGAGATGTTTCCGGGCAGCATTCTCGCGGGCATCTTCAGCTTCGAGAGCCAGGACTGGTTCGAGACGCCCGAGGATCAACGGAAGGTGACCGATGTCCGGCTCTAGCGAGTCCGGAGGTCCGCCGCAGGCGCCGTGGAGCGTGTCATCTCTCGCCGAGAAGCTCGCTCCGGATCTCCGTGCCCTGGAGAACTTCCGGCAGAAAATACTCATCAAGCGCAGGAACGGGTACCAGGTGCTCTTCCTTGCGGCTCTGATTTGTGCCGGCGTGGCCCTCCCTGGCGTTGTGCTCCTTCCGCCGTTGGGCGTCCTCTTCGGCGTGATCCCCTTCCTCATCGCGGCCATCGTGGTCAACTCGAAATTCTTCGGAAGCGGCCGCGTGGTCTACGAGGCCGAGTATAAGAAGCGCGTGATCGGTGGCATCACTGGTAGCTTGGAACCAGGGATGGCCTACCACCCGGACCGCGGCCTGCCGGAGTCCTGGTTTCACGCCTGCGGTCTCTACAAGGACGACGTCGATCGCTACAGTTGCGAAGACCTTTTCGAGGGCCGCATCGGGAAAACCAGCCTGTGGCTCTCTGAAGTGCATGCCGAGGACAAGCGCACGCGCACGGACTCCAAGGGGCGCACAACGACCTACTGGGTGACCATCTTCAAGGGACTCCTCGTGGTGGCGGACTTTCACAAGGATTTTAAGAGCGAGGTGATCGTGACGCCGGATTTCGCGGAGGCCACCTTCGGACGGATTGGGCGCATGTTCCAGAAATGGGGTGGCAACCTCGAGGAGATGGAGAACCCCGAGTTTGAAAAAGCCTTCGTGGTGCGCGCCACCGATCCGGTGGAATCGCGCTACGTGCTCACTCCGGACATGCAGGAGCGGATGCTCGCCCTGCGCGGGCGCCTCAACAACGACGTGCGCTTCGCCTTTCGCACCTCCCACGTCTACATGACCATTCCGAACAATGACGATTGGTTCGAACCGAGCCTCTCCCTTCCTGCCCACGATCACGGACAGATGAACAGCTTTCTGGGGCAGATGGCGGCCTGTTTCCAGATCGTGGAAGGCCTGAACTTGAATACGCGGATCTGGACCAGGAATTAGCAGGGCTGCGACCATCGGTGTTCCGAATTCACTAATCAGTGTTCAGAGCGCCTCCTGCATCCTGAGCGTTCGACCTCCCTTGCGGAACTTGTTCCAATCGGCCTGCCGGATTGTAGTGGGAAGACCTCCCCGGTCACGCCATGATGGGGCATGGAATTGCGAGAACTACTTGCCGCTTTACACGAAGAGATGGACGCCGCCGGAGTATCTGCAAAAGGTGCAGCGGTTTCCCTGGCCTTTGTCGCCCGCAGTAAGCGCGGGAGGGACGGCATCGAAGTAGATTTCGTCGATGCCGACGCCATGTCGAAACCGCACCCGGAAGAAATCCATCGTCTCAAGCTCTCCCTCACGAATCCTCCGCAGCAGGTGTCCAGCATTGCTCCCGATGGGGACGCCGAGGAGTCGAAGACCGATGAGCAGCACGATCGGTCGCGTGATTTCCGCAAGGGTGGAAAGCCTCCGAGCCTGCCCCCAAAGCGAAAACGCTGAGGTGGCATTTTCTACTCCCTTTGCGGGACAACTGGCGAGAAAGCCGGGGCGAAAGACTGCGTATCTAAGGCATCGAGACTCTCCGGATCAGGTTCATTCTCGCCCTCTGCGTTTCCCACTGGTGGGCGGCGGCGGCTGGGCTTGCCCTGGGGGCGGAGAACCCGGCAAATCCGCAGGACCACTGGGCGTGGAGCGCGTTGCAACTTCCTGAGCTCCCGGCGGTTAAGGATACGAAGCGACTGAGTGGCCCCGTCGACCACTTCATCCTTTCGAAACTCGAGCTTCAGTCTGTCGCGCCGGCACCTCCGGCCGATCCCGCGGTCCTCCTCCGCCGGGTCTATCTCGATCTCATCGGGTTGCCTCCCACCGCCGCGGAACAGCGCGCCTTCCTGGAAAATCCCACCGGGGAAGCTTACGCCAAGGTCGTCGACGGCCTCCTGGGCCGTCCCCAGTACGGTGAGCGATGGGGCCGACACTGGCTGGACGTGGTCCGCTATGCGGAGTCAAAAGGCTACGAGCGCGATGAGTACAAGAAGTTCGTCTGGCGCTATCGCGACTACGTCATCGAGTCCTTCAACCGGGATCTCCCCTACGATCGATTCATTGCGGAACAACTCGCCGGTGACGAACTTCCTGACGCCACCGCGCAGACCCAGGTAGCGACGACCTTTCTCAGTCTGGGGACCTTCGACACGATTGCTGCTGATCGTGAAGTGGCTCGCTACGACACCCTTGATGACATGGTGGCGACCACCTCGATGGCGTTCCTCGGACAGACCCTGCAATGTGCGCGCTGTCACGATCACAAGTTCGAGCCCCTGAGCCAGAAGGACTACTACCGGATGCTGGCCGCCTTCGAGTCGCTCGACGTGACCAAGAAGGAACGCCCGCTAGGAACGGAAGCGGATCACAAACGGCAGCGCGAAGATGAAGAGCGGTTCATGGAGGAAAAGCTCGGGCCGCAGCGGGAGGCGGAAGCGAGGGCTTGGTTGTCCATTTTGCAACGCTGGCAGGAGCACGGCCTGCCCAAGGGAAAGAAGGCCAAGCTCAACGAGCAACAGCTCAGGTTGACCATCGAAGCGATCACGACCGAACCGGACAAGCGGTCCAAGCAGCATCGTCACATGCTCGAGAAGGAGCGAAACAAAGTGCGCGGAGCAGTTCGGGAAGTGGCGGAGAAGGCTGAGCGCGAGGAGTTGATTCAGCAGGAGCGCAGGGTGAAGGAAGTCGAGACCAGGCGGCCCGCGCCCATGATGGGTTGGGTCTTTCCTGATCGCGGTCCCAAACCGAAAGCCACCCAACTGCGCATTCGAGGGGACGTGCACCAGAAAGGGGAGGAGATCGCCTTCGGGTTGCCCGAGGTGCTGGATCGTGGCGGCCTGCCCGAGTGCAAACCGACCGCCAAGTCGCCGGGCCGCCGCCGGGCCCTGGCGGAGTGGATGACTGGCCCCGGAGCTCCGCTGACGGCCCGCGTGATGGCCAACCGGGTCTGGCAGTATCACTTTGGACGCGGCCTGGTGCCCGACGCCAACAATCTTGGAGTGAAGGGAGGCGCCCCTTCCCATCCGGAATTGCTGGATTGGTTGGCCAGTGAGCTGATCAAGGGTGGTTGGAAGCTCAAGCCGCTGCACCGGACCATCGTTCTTTCCACTACCTACGGCCTCTCGGCAACCCACCCGAACCCGGAATCGGATCCTGAAAACGATCTCTTCTCCCGATGGCCGGTGCATCGCCTCGAAGCAGAAGCCATTCGCGACTCGATCCTGGCGGCCAGTGGAAAACTAAATCTGAAGATGAAGGGGAAGCCGATCTATCCACCCTTTGGGGACAAGGTGGTGGGCGCGTCCTCGGGCGCGGACTGGGGAAAATCGTCTGAGGAGGAAGCCTCGCGTCGCAGTGTTTACGTCTTTGCCAAGCGGGCCATTCCGCTTCCGGAGTTGGCGGTGCTCGGCACTCCGGATTCGTCCTGCAGTTGTGCCAAGCGGGTCCTCTCCACCACGGCGGTGCAGTCATTGCTCATGATGAACGGGCGCTTCATCAATGAACAGGCGGCCCATCTCGCGGCTCGACTGCGGGAATTAGAAGGCGACGAAGCGCGGATTCGAAGGGCCTTTGAGCTGGTCTTGTGCCGCAGCCCGCGCCCGGAGGAGGTCGAGGATGTTCTCCGCTTCCTGGCATCGGCGGAGGATGAAAAGAAGATGGATCCGCTCACCTCCGTGTGCCTCGTCTTGTTCAACACCAACGAGTTCGTCTACCGTAACTGAATGAACGAACCGTTCCAATTCTCCTGCGGACGCACCCGGCGGGAATTTCTCTGGCAGGCCGGGAACGGTTTTTTTGGCACCGCCATGGCATGGATGTTGGCCAAGGACGGCGTGCGGGCCGAGGGTGTGCAGCCCGCCTTGCCCGGAACGCATTTTCCGGCCAGGGCAAAGTCCTGCATCTTTCTCTTCATGGTCGGGGGACCCAGCCACCTGGACACCTTCGATCCCAAGCCGACGCTGAATAAACGGCATGGAGAGGACTACGATTTCAAACCGAGCAAGGGCATCAGTCAGAAGGGAAAGGGGAAGCTGAAGGGTTCGCCCTTCAAGTTTTCGCCCTGCGGTCAGTCTGGCATCGAGGTGTCCGAATTGTTCCCGCACGTCGGGAAGCGCATCGATGACATCGCGGTCATTCGTGGCACCACTGCAGACAGCGCCGCCCATGGAGCGGCCTCCCTGCAGATGAATACCGGCTTCGTCCGCCAGGGGTTCCCCTGCCTTGGATCGTGGGCAAACTACGGACTCGGCTCGGTAAACAACAACATGCCCGGATTCGTGGTGCTCGTGAACGGGGCTCCCTATGCCGGTGCGCAGAACTGGAGCTCCGGCTTCATGCCCTCTGGTCACCAGGGGACGGTCTTCAAGACTTCCGGGGACGCGGTCCCCAATCTCAAGCCGCCCCAGGAACGGACCCGCCAGGCACAGCGTCATCAGCTCGACCTGCTTGCCAAGTGGAACGGCGAGCACATGGCCCACCTCCCGGGGAACCCGGAGCTTGCAGCCCGCATCGAAGCGTACGAACTCGCTTATCGCATGCAGGCCCACGCACCGGAAGTGGTCGATACTTCGAAGGAGACCGAGGCGACCAGGACGCTTTACGGGATCGGCGAGGGACAGACCGACAAGTTCGGAAAGAGCTGTCTCCTGGCGCGCCGCCTGGTCGAACGGGGAACCAGGTTCGTGCAGCTCTATCATTCGAACTGGGACACCCACGGCGACAACGAGAAGCGCCATCAGTCGCTTTGCGGACAGACCGACAAGCCCATCGCAGGACTTCTTGCCGACCTGAAGTCACGCGGCCTGTTGGACGAAACCCTGATCGTATGGGCCGGCGAATTCGGACGCACTCCGGTGGGCACAGGCGGCCGCGATCATCACGCCGCCGGGTTCACGACCTGGATGGCCGGAGGCGGCATCAAGGGCGGGACAGTCCGGGGCTCGACTGACGAATTCGGATTCCACGTCGCCTCAGACCCAGCCCACGTTCACGACCTCCACGCCACCATTCTCCACCAGATGGGACTCAATCACGAGGAGCTCACCTACTTCCACTCCGGCCGGAACCATCGCTTGACGGATGTCTATGGCAAGGTGTTGACGGACATCGTGGCGTAGAAGCGGGCCGCGTGGTCGAAGCTTGCAGCTCGGCACCTCCTTGAGATTTGGCGATTGGTCCTGAATCCTATTTGGAAATTGGCCCGTGAACTTTTCGTCACTCCAGTGAGAACGATCCTCCCGCCTCGTCCTTCTGGAATCCCTAAGCCAACAACTCCTTCACCACTCGTCCGTGCACATCGGTCAGGCGGATGTCCCGACCGCTGAAGCGATAGGTCAGCTTCTTGTGGTCGATGCCCAGGAGGTGCAACAAGGTGGCGTGCAGGTCGTGCATTTCCATCACGTTTTCGACGGCCTTGTAGCCCCATTCGTCGGTGCCGCCGTAAACGGTCCCGGCCTTCACCCCTGCTCCGGCCATCCAGAGGCTGAAGCCGAACTCGTTGTGGTCGCGGCCGTTACCGCCTTGCGCAAAGGGGGTGCGACCAAACTCGCCGGACCAGAGCACGAGGGTGTCATCCAGCATGCCGCGGGCCTTGAGGTCCTTGAGCAGTCCCGCGATGGGCTTGTCCACCGACTTGGCATTGTTGCCGTGATTCTTCTGCAGACCGTTGTGGGCGTCCCAGCGGTCCTCACCGATGTCGGGGATGGTGAGCTCCACAAAACGAACTCCGCGTTCGATGAGCCGCCTCGCGATCAAGCACTCGCGGGCATAGGTCCTCGTGCCCTTGTAGCCGTCATCGATCCCGTAGAGCTTCTTGGTCGCCTCACTCTCGTCGCTGAAGTCCATGAGCTCCGGCACCGCCAGCTGCATGCGCGCGGCCAGTTCGTAGTTCACGATCGCAGACTCCAGTTCCATGTTACCCGCTGCGGTCTTGGCGTTCAGGCGGCCGATCAGCTTTCGCTTGATGGCTTGGGCCTGGGAGTTGCGTTCGTTGGGTTTCACGTTGGCAACGGGCGTGCCATTGGCGTTGAGGAGGCTCCCGCGGTGAGTGGCGGTGAGGAAGCCGTTCGAGAAGCAATCCAGTCCGCCCGAAGGAATGCGGCCGCCGTTGATGACCACAAACCCGGGTAGGTTGTCGCTGGTCTTGCCCAGTCCATACGACGCCCACGCCCCCATGCTGGGACGGCCCTGCAGTCCGGTGCCGCTGTGGAAAAAGTAGTTCGCGGAGGTGTGCTCGGGAAACTTGGATGTCATCGAGCGCACGATGCAGAGGTCGTCCGCCATCTCGGCCATGTGGGGGAAGAGATCGCTCACCCACGCGCCGCACTGTCCGCGCTGCTTGAAGGTCCACGGTGACTTGAGGACCTTGCCGATGTTGTCGAACTGCGTCTTCTCGAGCTTGCCGATGGCCTTGCGCGGATCCTGGCCGTGATGCTTTTCGAGCATCGGTTTGTAGTCAAAGGAGTCCACCTGCGAGACCCCACCTTCCATGAAGAGGAAGATCACGTTGTGCGCCTTGGGCGGGAAGTGACTGCGGGGGAGCCGCACGGGCGCGGCCTCGGACCGATCCATCAGGCTGGCCATGGCGAGACCGCCGAACCCCATGGAGGTTCGCAGGAGCATCTCGCGCCGGGAATAAAGGGCTCCGTTCATCGCAGGTAAATGAAATCGTTCATGGAGAAGAGCCCGTGGCAGAGGTCGTGCCAGAGCTCGGGGGAGTCGGGCTTGCCGCCGTGGAGCTGCATGAGCTCCGGCAGCGCGTCCATCAGGATGGCCAGTTCGTGGTCGGCGGGGGGACGCGCGAAAGCATCCTCGAACATGCGCGTGAGTCGTTCCGGCGGAGAGCTGCCCGGCAGCTCCTTCAGGATGCGCTGAGCCCAGATTCTCGACTGCTCGTAGATGAGCTTGTCGTTCATGAGGGCGAGCGACTGGGCCGGAACGTTGGTGATGTCGCGCTTGCCCTTGGTGCTGAAGGGCGTTGGGAAGTCGAAGGCGAGCATGAGGGTGGGCAGGAAGTTGCGACGCACGGAAGTGTAGATCGACCGCCGTCCACCGCCATCGAGCGGTCCGCTGCCCGGACGACCGCGCCCCACCACGAATTCGTCGAGATAGGTTGGGATGGGCTTGCCCCCGACCTTGCGATCGAGGCGTCCGGAGATCGCGAGCACGGAA
Source organism: Roseibacillus sp. (assembly GCA_046581525.1). GTDB lineage: Bacteria > Verrucomicrobiota > Verrucomicrobiia > Verrucomicrobiales > Akkermansiaceae > Roseibacillus_B. The sequence goes on from JAYGGC010000083.1 coordinate 39,368, forward strand.
TCGCGGATGGCTTCCGCTTCGAGCCGCCGCACGGGCATGCGGTGGAGCTGGATGTTGTTGGGATCGCGCGCGTCGAACTCGGGATTCGCGCTCTCACTCGCCATCGCGAAAGTCCGGGTGAGAAGAAGGCGCTCGATGAAGGACTTCACCGACCACTTGTGCGTGTCGACAAACTCGCGGGCGAGGAAATCCAGGAGCTCAGGATGAGAGGGGCGCTCTCCGAGCCAGCCGAAATTGTCGACCGTGCGCACCAGGCCCTGGCCGAAGAGCTGGTGCCAGATGCGGTTCACCATCACGCGGGCGGTGAGCGGGTTTTGCGGATTGGTGATCTGCATGGCCAATTCGAGCCGGCCGGAGTTTCGGGCGTCCAGTTCCTTGTAGCCGAGAGCGACGGGAAGGCGCCGCACCGCGGGGTCGAGAGGCTGGGTGGGGCTGCCGCGGTCCATGGTGTATTCGTTCACGCCATTGCCATCGAGCCACGCAACCGCGAGGCGGGACTCCCACTTCACGCCCTTGCGAATCTCTTCGAGGCGCTTGAGGTAGTCACCCGCGATCTGGGAGGCCTTCAGTCCGGGCTGCTGCACAATCCAGCGTGCGGCGTGAATGTTGGCCGGCTCGATCTTGCCGTCGGCGAGATCCTTCCACGCCTTGGAGAGATCGTTGCGCGTGAGGTTGAGCTGCTTCTGCTCGATCTTGGGCGGCCTGTCCGCTTCCACCACCATGAGGACTTCGAGTGGACTGTTGCCCTCCGCGCCAAATTCGATGTGAGTGCGCAGCCCGGCGTAACGCGAGAGGTCGTGGCCCACCCAGCGAGGCTGGTCGCCGTCCACCTTGGGTTTCTGGATGAGGCGTCCGTGGAGCGGACCGGTCACCATGATATGCTGGCTCACCCCTGCATAGACGAAGGCGTGACCCCGAATGAGATAGTGGAGTTTGCCGGACTTCAACTCGAAGGCAGGCGTGCGCACCATCTTGCCCGATCGTGCGTGACTGTTGAAGGACCCCGAGTCGTTTTCGCTGCCCACAATCTTGAGTCCGTTCCAGAACGGATCGCGACGGGCGGCGCCGTAGGGTGCGATCTGCAGGGCGGGTTCACCGTTGCTCGATCCCAGGATCAAGGCGCCTTCCGGGGAGACCGCTGAGCCGAAGGAGGGCCCGTCGACAATCCACGGCGAGGCGCCGGGGCGAGTGAAGTCGGCGATCACCCGCAGGCCTTCCACCGGTTCGAGGATGAGCGGTCCAGGAATGCGGTGGGTGGGCTTCTTGCCGATCTCGGCAAAGTGAGGGGTGGCCTCCTTCACGAAAGCCTTGAGGACCTCGACCGCCATTTCCCTGCGCAAGGCCTCGAGCTTCCTGGCCTGCGCCTTGTTCGTCTCCATCGATTCGAAGCGCACCTGGCGGTAGCTCGAACTGGCGACAAAGCCGGAGAGCGAATAGTAGTCCTTCTGGTAAATCGCGTCGAACTTGTGGTCGTGGCAGCGTGCGCAGGCCACGGTGAGTCCGAGGAACGTTTTGCTGAGGACGTCGATCTTGTTGTCGGTGCGGTCACACTCGTCCTGGCGAATGTCGACGGGAGAGTGAATTTCTTCCCCGAAGAACGGCCAGCCGGTACCGAGAATGGATTCGTTGCCGCCGGTCTCGGGATGGAGGCGGGGGGGGGCCAGCAAATCGCCCGCGAGGTGTTCCTGCACGAACTGGTCGTAGGGCACGTCGGTGTTGAGAGCGCGGACGAGGTAATCACGGTACTGCCAGGCGTTGGCGATCCCAAAGTCGCTCTCATGTCCTCGCGATTCGGAATAACGTACGAGATCCATCCAATGGCGGGCCCAGCGTTCGCCGTAGTGCGGCGAGGCGAGCAGTTTCTGCACCGCCTTCTTGTGGCGGTCCCGGGATTGCTCGGCGAGGAAGGCCGTCATCTCGGCGGGGGTCGGTGGCAGGCCGGTGATCGCGAAATTCACGCGGCGGAACCAGTGGCGGTCGCTGGCCGGGGTCGCCGGTCGCATCCGGTCCTTCTCGAGGGCGGAGAGAATGAAGCGGTCGATGTCATCGCGCGCCCAGCTTGAGTTTTGCACCGAGGGCACGGGCGGCCGCCTTGGAGTTTCCCAAATCCAGGGCAGGCGATCTTTGTACACCCCGAATTCAAAGTCGGCGCGCGCCAGGCTGGGCGCGACCAAGAGCACCAGGGCAGGGGCAAGGGAAAGAAATCTCATTGGAAAACGGCAACCCGTTCCGGGCATTATCCCCTGAGGGAACGGTCTTACAACGGGGAACTTTCGTCTTGGTCGCCAATGGGAGGGACCAGGGCTGCGGAAACAAGGCCGGCCGGGCGCTCGCCCACCTTGCCAGGGCGTGTTTGGAAACTGTGTCGCGCCGCGGCACCTGTGAATTTGCTGAAAAAAATGCGGCTATCGCCGGTCGCAGTAGGATGGTGCCCAAGGGGGCGGCGGCCCCTTTCGTTGCAGACTTCGTTCCAGCTTCCTCGAAGGTCAGGGCAAAATCTTCAGCCGGATATTGCGGAAGATGATGGGGGCGCCTTCTGATTCGAGGCAGAGGTATCCGGTGGCGGGCTTGCACTCGCTTCCGCCGGAGACTTGTTCGCCGTTCACCCACAATCGGATTTCCCCGTTCACGGCGCGAATGTAATAGTGGTTCCAGTTCCCGAAGGGCTTGGTGACATTCTTGCTCGGGAAACTGCGCTTGCCGTTTGGCGCGACCGGCGGGAACGGTTTCATGCGGGCTCCACCGGTGGGGAAGACGTCGCCATGGCAGGTGAACCAATCCGATGGCCTCTTGTGTTTCTCCTCAAAGAACTTGGTGTAACCCAAGTCGAGGACCTGAACTTCAATGCCGGCCGGGAGGCGGCCCTTCCCCTCCGAGAGGCGCTTGATCGAATCCGGGGAGGCCCACGCGAAGACGCCCGAGTTGCCCGCGTTTCTCAGGTGCTTCCACTCAACCACCAATTCAAAGTTGGTGATCTCCTTGTGCATCCGGATCACTCCGGTTGGCTTCCCGGTGCAATGCGCCTCACCGTTTTCCTTCCACGTCCAGGTGTCCTCCTTGCAGTTCACATTGACGAAGTCTTTGCCGGTGAGCTGCTGCCATCCCGGCCCGGTGCCACTCTTGAGCGCCGGCTTTTCGTCGGCGAGGACCGTGAAGGGAACGAGTGCGAGCAAGAGCAAGAGCGAGAGCGAGAGCAGAAATGAACGAGTGAAAAGGAACATGGCGGGTCCTCCTTATACTGGTTCGGATCCCTTGCCGAGATCGAAGGCAACTTCAAACGAACTTGCCCGGATTCAGAATCCCCTTTGGATCGAGGGCCTCTTTCAGGGCCACGTGAGTGCTCACGCCGCACTCTCCGACCGCGTCGGGAAACCAACGTTTCTTGGCGAGTCCGACGCCGTGTTCGCCCGTGATCACTCCCTCATTCTCGAGGATCCAGGTGAAGAGGAGGTCGAGGGCTTCCTCGGCGTGGGCGCGCACCGCTGGGTCGTCGTAGTTCTCCACCATCAGGTTGGTGTGGATGTTTCCATCGCCCGCATGGCCGAAACACGCAACCGCGATGCCGGTTTTCTCCTGGAGGGCATGTGCAAATTCGACCAGCTCGATCAACTTGGAGCGGGGGACCACGATGTCCTCGTTGAGCTTGGTCAGTCCGGTGTGACGCAACGAGTAGGAGAAGTCGCGTCGCAGTTGCCAGATTGCTTCACAGGCTGCGTCGTCGGTATGGTGCTCCACCGCGAGTGCGCCGAGCTCCTCCAGGAGCGCTGCGAGTTCCTGGCGTTCGCTATCCACCGCGGCCTGGCGGCCATCGATTTCGACCATGAGATGGGCATCGCCGTCGGGGAGGGAGGAGGGCCCTAGGAACTCCCGCGCCGCGTGCAGAGTGAGGGCATCGGTAATCTCGAGGGCAGAAGGCAGGTGACCCGAGTTGAGAATCCGTTGCACCGCGTGGGCGGCCTGCGGAAACCGGGCGAAGGTCGCAGTGAGCATGGCGCGCGACTGGGGATGCGGAATGAGGCGCAAGGTGGCCTCGCTCACCACCCCGAGCATTCCTTCCGAGCCCACAAAGAGACCGACCAGGTCGAAGCCGGTCTTGTTCTTGTGACAGCGCGAACCGGATCGCAGGACGGAGCCGTCGGCGAGCACCACTTCGAGACCGAGGACGTAAGGACGGGTCACGCCGTACTTCAGGCAGCGCGGGCCGCCGGCATTGGTGGCGATATTGCCTCCCAGCGAGCACTCTTTCAGCGAGGCAGGATCGGGCGGATAGTACCAGCCGATCTCCCGCGCGGCATCCTGCAGGTCGCCGGTGATCACGCCGGGCTGCACCACCGCCACCCCGTCGGCAGGATTGAGTTCGAGAATCTTGTTCATGCGGGCCACCGTGAGCGCGATACCACCTTCCGAAGGCACGCAACCGCCCACGTAGCCTACTCCGGCACCGCGGGTGGTGACCGGAATCCCGCGTTCGTGTGCGAAGGCGAGGGTCTGTGAGATGTCATTGGTCGATTCAGCGAAGACGACCGTGTCCGGGAGGGAGGAGGCGTGCCACTTGTCGGTGGCGTGCGTCGCGAGGACGTCCTCCGCGGTGGAGACTTTGTCGAGACCGAGGAGCTGGACCAACGCGTCGTGCACGGGGACACTATGGGGGGCGGGGCGCGGGCGGGAAGCGAAAGGTTTTTCTCTCCCTGCCTTGACCTTCCGCGCCGGGGCGAAAGATTGGAGCGATGGCAGGTGGGGGAAAGCGTCTCCGAGGGTGCTTCACGGTGCTGTGGGGACCGCGTGAGTTCTATCTCGCCCTTGCAGTCGGCCTCTGGCTCTGCGGCTATTTCATGGCGGACGGCTGGGAACAACGCCGGGTCTTCAAGTGGCTGCTGCCCGTTTTCTTTCTCAACGGAGACCTCCTGGTGAAGAGCTTTCGCGAGACCCGTTGGCTCTGGGGCGCGGCCGGGTTGTTGGTTTACCAGGCCCTCAGTCGCCTGTGGTCCGATGGCAGTGAACCGCTCTCCAACCCGGCCGATCTCGCGATGGTCTTTCTGCTCCTGGTCGCACTGGTCACCATCGGGCGCAGGGAGGGCGCGGGCGCATGGATCCTGGCCGGCCTCGCAATCCTCTCCACCACGGTGACGTTGTTCTCGCTCTTCCTTTTCTATGCCGAGGAGGATCAGGTCTTCGCGGTTGATCGCCTGCGCAACGTTTTCATCTACGAGGACGGACTGAACCCCGTGCTCACCGGCATGCTCTGTGCCTTTGGTGCAGTGGTGGCAACCTGGTTCACGCGGCGCGACGACCGGCGTCCGTTGCGAATCGCGTGGCTTGCCTGCCTCGCAGTGTTGATTTTCGGATTGATGATGGCGCAGAGCCGTGGCGCGATGCTGGCGGCAGGCGCGGGCCTGTTGGTGCTCGTCTACTACCTGCGTCGCGCGGTGTGGCCTGCGGTGCTGACGATCGCGGTGACCGTCGGGGCCTACATCGTGGTGCTCCTTCGCTTGGACGCCGAGGTCAATCTCATCGAGCGTGGCTCCGCGGGTCGCGTCGCCATTTATCAATGGTTCCTCGATCGCACCACCATCCTGGATACGATCATCGGTCGCGGCATGTCCGCCGATGTGACCATCGCGGAAGAGGAATTGGGTTGGTTTGTCGACCATCCCCACAGCGCCTATCTCACGCAGTTTATTCTCACCGGGGTGCTTGGGCTTGGCATCCTGTTGTTCGTGATTGGTTGGGCGACCCGCTGCGCGCTGGTTCAGGCCAAGCGCAAGGAAGCCCTCTGGCTCGCCCTCATCGCGAGCGGGTCGATGGCGCTTCTCTTCGACTGTGGGCAGATGTTCTCCCTCTACTCCGCGCCACGGATTGAATTCCTCCTGCTGCTGGTTCCTGCGGCGTTATTGATGGGGAGAGCAGCGGCGGAGGAGTAGGAGTCGAAACGGCCTGCTACTGCCACCCTCGGTGCAGGATTGGCCGAGGTGATCACAGGAGCTACCCTCGATCAGACCATCCGGGATCACGGATTCATGAGCACTGATCTTGAGCTTCTTGGCAACTACCCACTGGCCGCGACCCTGATTGCGCGACCATCATCGGCGCGGCCGGTTGGATCTGGAACTCGTGGCGTAACCGACGGGACGGTGATCGCATTCATCAATTCCTGGTGGATTCTGCCAATGAATATGAATTTCGGAGCACTCCCGCGATCGTATCGCGCCCGAAGATTCCCAAGGCGCGTGTTCAAGTTCGTTGCCTCCGCCACCCGAAGATTCGACGCAACGAGAATGAGAAGGAGTCATGGACGCTCGTGACCGGATGCCCGATGGAGGAGCGAGGCACCAGCACCTGCGCGAGGCGGCGACTCCGCTATCTCGTGGCGTTGATGGTTAAACCGGCCGAAGTTCGGCCACGTGCCCCCGGGCTCTTCCGCGGCGTGATTTCTTGCCCGGTCATCATCCCCGAGCTTGGTCTTCAGGGGACTCTTCGGCAATAAGACCAATGCACGCCAATACGCCTCAGACAATTGTTATCACCGCCGTCGTGACATTCTTGTTCACCTCGGTTCTTTGGATTGGGCTCGGGGTGGCGGTTTACTTTCTGCGAAGCGACAAGCCTCCGGAATTTGAGGTCACGGTGACCCATCCAGCCACGGTGGAAGTTTGATTTTCTTGAGGGACACCGCGCGCGACGAGCCCTTGTCGGGAAGGTTGACGACCACCTCGCCCTCTTCGTTGAGATCGAAGTATTCCTTGCCCCAACGGCGGATGCCGCAGAGGTCGCGGGCTTGCTCGATCGTCCAGTCCATGGGGGAGGCGCGATGTGCACCGATCGGGGCCACAGATCAATGCAGATTTTTCCAGCTTGGAGTTCGAGGTGGAACTGGACGAAGGCGGACTCAGCCTACGGCCACCAGAGCCGCAGGACACCCGTTTCGCGGACCTCGGCGAGGATGGAGTCCCCGCTGGCGCCATTCAAATAGCCTTCAAGGCCGGCCTTGAACTCATCGACCTTTTCGTAGGCCGCTTCAATCTCCTCCAATTCATCGAGCCTGAGTCGCCTCCAGAAGCGGAAGAGGAGGGCTCCGGAGTCCGCGAGTTGGATGGAGCCAGGCACGATGCCGTGCACCTCGGTGAGGGTGTCGATGACCAGGTCCATGCAATCCCGTTCCTCCCAGTGACGAGCAATGGCATCATGAGTCCCCACTTCGAAGAACTCGACAATCTCATCGATGCGCGTGTTGGCGGGGACCAGGTAGAGCCGGTGTTCCCAATCGCCGGGCGCGGATCCGTAGAGACAGATCATCTCGTCCTCGGGCGAGTCGGGGAGGGGATCCCGGATGTTCGGCGCCTCATTCCCGACCTTCCAGCCGGGGTGCTTGGGATAAGCTTCGAAGTCCATGGGTTTCCTGGAAGACAGTTACCGGAGGAGGTTGCTGAACCGGCCCACACGGAAGTGAAGACCCCGGTTTCATCAGGCTGGGGATCTTGCGGTCGTTCTTCATGTCCGTCAATTCGTGTTAACGAGCGGGAATTGGCGCGTGGCTCTGAAATCTATTTGGAAATTCGGGTGCCGGTTTGTTTCCCTGTTTCCATGAAACTCATTTCGGGATGGTGGTTCCTCGTGGCGGTTGTTCTGCTCGGGCCCGTGAGGGCGGAGACGGCAGGGAAACTGGATGCGGAGAAGGCGGGGACCTTTATGGACCTGGCGCTGGCGGGAATCGATCGCGAGTATCCGAACAAGCCCGGCCATGTCTTCAAGTCCGACCAGGATGTGCGCCCGCCGCGCAAGATTCATCCCGTCTTCTATGGTCACTTCGACTGGCATTCCTCGGTACATGGTCACTGGACCCTGGTGCGGCTCCTGAAGTTGTTTCCCGATCACGAAAAGTCCGCCGGAGTGCGAAAGGTCCTGGAAGCACGCTTCACGGAAAAGGCGTTGCGGGTCGAAGCGGACTACCTGGGCGCCAACAAGAGTTTCGAGCGGATGTACGGCTGGGGGTGGGCGCTCCGTCTGGGCTTGGAACTGCGGACCTGGGATGATGCGCAGGGAGTGGAATGGGCCAGGCGCTACGCGCCCATCGAAGCTGCAATCCTGAAGAATGCGCGTGAGCATCTCCCCAAGCTCGACTGGCCAATTCGTTGCGGATTCCATCCCGAGACCGCCTTTCCGCTCGCGCAGATGCTGGACTATGCCCGCGGGACGAGGGACGCTGATCTCGAGAAGCTGGTGCGGGAGAGGTGCGCGGCCTTCTACGGCAAGGACGTGAACTACCCCGTCGCTTACGAACCGTCGGGCCACGACTTCTTTTCCTCCGGTCTCAACGAGGCGGATCTCATGCGTCGGGTCTTGCCGGCCGCCGAGTTCGACCAGTGGTTGACGGGCTTCTTTCCAGGCCTCGCGAAGAAGGAACTGGGAAACCTGTTGGAACCGGTCTCGCCCAAGGATCTCGAAGACGGACACCTCGTTCACCTGGTTGGGCTGAATCTCAATCGCGCCTGGACCATGCGCGGGGTCGCGAAGGTCCTCCCGAATGATGATGCGCGCAGGATCGTTCTGTTAGAGGCTGCGGATCGTCATGAAGCGGCCGGGTTGAAGCAGGTGTTGAGCGGCAGCTACGAAGGTGAGCACTGGCTGGGTTCCTTCGCGGTCTACCTGCTGACGCGAGTGGGGGAGTAGGCGTCGGCTCGCCTCCGAGAGGAGGGATGTTTCGGTGGTTGGACCAACAATCGCGATGCGCTGCGGTAAAGGAGGGCCGGGAACTCACGAGCGCTTGCGGCGTGCGAGGTCCTTTGCGAAGTCGAAAAGACCTGCGTAGCGGAATTCACCGCCGACGTATTTTTCGATGACGTAGAAGGCGAAGTAGTAGGCGCGGCAGAAGACCCAAATCGCGATCGCGAGCAGGGCGAGGTGGCGCCAGCTGAAGAATTCGAGCAGAAGGATGCCGGCGGAGAGTAGTCCCAGGACCCCGAAGAGGATGCCCTTGGTTGACTATCGCGGCGCGGCTTTGGAGGTCCCGGGAGAGTGGCATCTGCCATGATTAACACCGGTTTTCCGGTCAAGCGCCTCGGGAATTTCACAATATTTAATGTAATTACTGCGCACATTTTAGGAAAGAAAGTAAGATATTTAATTTTTCTGTAATAATTCCAGGGGGGGCTTGGTAGAGTCCCTGCAGTTTTCGGCGACCACTGTTCACCCCTATGGGATCGTCATACGAGATTGGGAACCCCCGCGCGGGCATCCTCGTAACCAATTCACCTCGAATGGTTCGGGCGATGCGCCTCGTCAGGATTTTGCCTTTGGCCCTGCCCCTCCTCCTCCTGGTGCAGTGCGGGTCTGTGGATAGTGAGAGCGGCGATGCCGCGATCGCGCTGGGAACGCCTATCGTCCTGTCCAAGGACCCGGGCCGGGACGCGAGTGCACTCGGTGGATCAGAGAAGCTCATCAAGCTGGCGGACTGGGGAAAGCTGAGTTCCGGTCAGAATTGGTCGAAGATCTTTGGGAAGCCCCAGGTGTACGGCGGCGAGGGATTCGTCGCGCATTCCGCGCCGCCCGCCCGCCGCACCCGCAACGTCCCGACCTTCAGCCGCCCGGACGGCAAGGTGCAGATCTACTATCGTCTGGAGCACTTTGGTGGAGTGGGAGTGGCCAACACGCGCAAGAGCTTCAATGACAACTCGGTGGTGACGGTCACGCCGAATCAATTGGAGCCGCTGGTGAAGGTGGTGCAGTCGCACCTCGGTGATCAAGGCACGGTGGAAGCCCTGCCTTCCGAGAATGTGATTGTGATCACTTGCGCGCGGGAAGCGCAGGACAGCGTGATGTTGCTGATGGAGCACGTGGACTCGGGGCGCAAGCAGGTGGAGATTTCGGTGCGCATTTTCGAAGTGTCCTCGGACTTCGACATGCAGGTGGGCATGAACACTCTTCTCAAGCACCTTGGCAGCAACAACTCGCAGGCACTCCTTGGTAATTTCAGTCCAGCCTCCTTTGTCGGAAAAGTCGTCGATCCCCTGAACGGAGTGGGACCTGACCCAGGAGGTGTGTTGAACTTGGTTGGGATGCTCCAGAAAGCTGGCATCGGGATGGATGTGACCCTCGAAGCCCTGGAGAAGGAGGGCATGGTCAAAGTGGTTTCGCAACCGCGCATGACGGTGGAAGCCGGCCAACCTGCCTACATGATGGCTGGTCAGGAGTTGCCCATCCGCGAAGGTCGTCTTACCAACGACAAGTTCGTCACCGAGAAGATTTCCTACAAGCCGGTGGGGGTGCAATTGCACATCACGCCGCTCACGATCGGAGAGAATTCGGTGAAGCTGCACATTCTCACCGTGGTGTCCGCGATTTCAGGATTCGCGCCCCTGCCGAATATGAAGGACGGGACGCTGAATACCCAGCTCATGAATCCGATTCTCGATTCCCGCCAGGCCGAAACGCGGGTGGAAGTGAATCACGGCAGCACCCTGGCCTTCGGCGGTCTCCGCATGGCGCGGCAAGTGGGGCGCGAAGAGAAGATTCCCATCATCGGCGACGCTCCCCTGATAGGGCACCTCTTCAAGAGCAAGCGTAAGCAGAAGATGATGAGCGATCTCTACTTTTTCGTGACGCCGCACCTGGTGAGTCGCTGAAGAGAGGCGCGAGGCGCCAAAGTGGTCAGCGCGAGATCAGAGCCCGGGGATGAGCCGCCGCGCGTTGCGGTAGGGCCGATCGAGAAAGAGGAGAGTGCCGTCTTCGCGGAGGAGGTGGCGCTCGATGCACTGCAGGTCGTCGGTGTCCGGGTGGCAAATGGAGAGCGTGAGCACGCCATGTTCGACGGTCCAGGTGGCGCGATCAAAGTTGGGGAGAACCTCACCGTCGCGTTCAAGCCGTGCCGTTCCGTTCTCAAAAAAAGTCCGTCGGTAGACGAGTCCATTGTGGAGGTATTCCCACTCATGAAAGAACTCGTAGGGTTGGGCGGCGCGTCCCTGTTCCACCAGCAGGACGCCATGGGAGTCTGGCCGGGCTGTCAGGGTGGGGCGCAGTTCGTTGCGGGCGAGAATGAGGCGCGGGTCGCCGGCGAGGAGAACGACGCCCTGCGGGTTGAGAACTTCGTCGGGCAGTTGGATTTGATCCAGGTGCCGCGGATTGGTCTGCACTTCGGTCCGGAGGGTCCATTTGCCACTCCGGTAGGAGGAGAACGGAATGTCGAAGTGGTAGGAGTGCGCCTCGGTGTGAAGGGGATCTCCCGCCATGCCGAGATGCGTGTCCCTCACAACCGGCTCACCATCAAGGAGAAGCTCCGAGGAATGAATGATCAGGGCGTCGTGCCCGTGCATCCACTTGAAGTAGATGCGATAAGGGCCTGGTCCCCAGACGAGGCCGGTGAGGTCGTGATCGATCATGACAGGCTGGAAACTCCGGGCGGGCGCCTGCCAGGCGAGTTCGCGAGTGGGGAAGCGACGGTGAAAGGACTCGAAGGGAAAGGCGATCGACATTGCTTGGGCATTGGCGGCAATCCGAATGGCATCCCGTCGTCCCACCGGCAGGGAATCCTCGCTGTGCTCCGTCTCGAGGTAGGCTCGGCCTTCGAAGACTCCGAGATCCAAGGCGGCCTCTGGATTCTGCAGAGCGACTGCGAATTCGGAATCGAGGGCCCAGACCGAAGCGTGGGCCGAGCTCAGGGTGAAGCGCTTACTGGAGCGCGGAACGGTGACCAGACAACGTCCCTCCTGAAGGTGAACGTGGTGGGGATCGTTGAAGAGCATGCGGGCGGGCCCCTCGAGAAGGAGGCGCGTCCCCGAGGCGAGGACGAGTTCGACCAATCCGC
>JAYGGC010000259.1:0-16171 GCA_046581525.1 Roseibacillus sp.
ATTGCCCGCGATGAGCACTTCGCCCCTCTCGGTGAGGGCGAAATTGTGACCGCGGCCGGCTCGGTGGATTCCCAATTGGGCATCCCGCCTTCGGTTCGTCTTGGGGGACTTGAGATCCGTGACCTCACCGCCCTCTCCCTGGACAACGACTACGCAAACGATTTCACGGTCCGGGGAAGGCACGGACAGGTCCTCGAGATCCTCGGCGCGGACCTGCCTCGATCACCTCAAGGCTTCCATCGACCTCCGCGCCAACGTGCTGCGGCTGCGCGCCCCTTGACTGGTCGTCCTCCTTGCGCAGCGAGCACGATTCTCCAGCGCGCCTGCAGGGCTACGGTCTCAGGATGTCCCGAATGACATTTCCCTTACCGGTTGCGGTCACCGGATCGACTCCTTCGGGCAAACCCGTGAGGGTACAGTCGCTCACCACGCAGTACTCGCAGTTGGTGAGCTTGATTCCCCGCAGGGCGTCGGAGATCAGGCACTGCGCCACGCGGGAGGCGAAACACCGCTCGAGCAGGACGGAGGCCTCCTTGCCCTGGAACTTGTGAATGGTCAGCCCGAGGAGCAGGCAATGGGAACTGTCGCGCACAACAATTCCTCCCACCGAAGTTGGCTCCCTGGGGTTGAAGACGTTGGCGGAAACGTTCACCCGCGTGCTCTTCTCGATGAGGAGGTCGGTGGGCTCGGTGGTGAAGAAGGTGTTCCCCGTCAGCGTGACGTCCATCACCTGGTTCAGGTGGACGTGCGTGGTGGTATCGCTCAGGACATTCCCGGTGATCGTAATCATGTTGGGCCGGTGCTCCGCGTGCCCGAGGATCCGGATGTTTGCTCCGCCCGGCGCCCGTTTGGAAACGCCCCAGTGGGCCGAGTGTTGAATGGTGCAACCGGTGATGGCCACCTCCGCGATCGAGGTCTTCCGACCGGATGTCGACTGATCAATCAAAACATTGGCGGCCTTCGTGGGGGTGTCGTCCCCGGGCATATTCGCTTCGATGTCACAGCCCGTGATGTGCAGATTGCGCACCTGTCCATCGCGCACGACAATCCCGCCCTGCCGGTTGTAGCTGATGTGCGAATTGGAAACGTTGATCTGGTGCAGGTTTACATCGTCGAGATAGAGACCGATTCCGCTGTTCTCATAAAGATGACAGTCCGAGATGATGACATTGCGATTGCGTTTCACCAAGTGGATGCCATGCCGGGCCTTGCGGACCGAGACGCGACTGAGAATCGCCTGCATCGTTCCGGTGAGCTCGATCCCGTCCGCCTCGGCATGGGCTCCCACAATTTCGATCCCCTCCAGCAGCGGCATGCGCTGCCGCCAGCTCTCGCTCTTGAAGGACCCCGGATCGGCCGTACCCTCATGGGTCCCCACGAACCGAAAGGCCGGACCCGGTCCCGCCATCCGGATCGTCACTGGGCCATCACTTCGAATGGAAACCGAACCCAGGGTGGCGAGATCCACCACCAGCGGTGCTTTGAAAAGATGGACCCCGGCCGGGATCACCAAGCGCCCCTTCCCGGCGGTCAGCGTGCGCTGAAACTTCTCGTTGGCCGCCTCCTCCGCGATGGACAACTGCGCCGACGCCAGCAGGATGCCTGCCCCCAGAACAAGTGATGGTCTCATGGGCAAGGCCTAGCGAAGCGCCCGGCGAGTGGCAATCAAAGGCGCTCCTGCCTTCAATCTTCCCTGGGCTCTCCAATCTTCACCCTATTCCGGCGCCACTGGCCGCCACCAATAAGACTGGCCCACGTGAAATGAGAGGATTTGGATAACCAGGTCCTCGAAGAATGAAGCAAAAGGGACACAAACCAGAAGAGATCATCCGACTGCTGCGCGAGTGCGACGGCAGCGGACCGAGCCAGGAGAGCTTCGCCCAGCCGATGCCAGATATTGAGCCAGATCTTCTCACTCTGAGTGGGCCACAAACTGGAAGCAGGTCAATCAGGACCTCAATCAACCGGCTTGAAGGCGAGGGCGGCCCAGCCCGTCAGAAAAGCGAGTCCTCCAAGGGGGGTGATCATGCCCAGCTTGCTGATGTTGGTAAGAGACAGAACGTAGAGGGACCCGGAGAAGAGGATGATTCCGATCACGAACGAGTAGGCCGCAACTCTTGAGGGCTTGGGATGGAGCCCCAGCACCAGCAGGGCGAGTGCATGAACGAGATGGTAGAGCACCGCCGTCTCCCAGGTGTCGACCCGATCGTTGGCCTGCAACCTTTCCTCGATTCCATGCGCGGCAAAGGCTCCGAGCGCTACTCCCAGAAACCCAAGAACGCCGGCGAGGCGCGTATAGAAGTTCGTCACCATGCCAGCCGATACGTTCCGATTGCCCCCGACCTTCGGCCTCCTGTTCAATTCCCTCCCAAGTCCCCCTCGAATGGAACAGGAGCAAACCGAGGAGGGGAAGGAAGAGGGGCGAGCCTCGATAAACCCTCCCCAATCTCCGTTCCCTCCTGTTCAATTTCCCCCGCTGCCACCTGGGGCAAAAAAAGTGCCCGGCCTCTTCTTTCGAAGAAGCCGGGCAAATACCTGGCAACGACCTACTCTCGCGGGGCCTTTCGCCCAACTACCATCGGCGCAGCAGCGTTTCACTTCCGGGTTCGGGATGGGACCGGGTGGTTCCACTACGCTCTGGTCACCAGAAGGCAATTCCGTCGTTTCCTACGGAACTGGGATTCTGGCGGCCCCAGCTTGTGCCGGTGCCACTCTCTGACATCCATGTGAAGAATTCGATCGTAAGTTCGCGATCTGTTTGACCTTGTCCGTCTTAGTCCTTGAAATTCCCGATCTCGAGAGAGAAGGAATCAAGCCTATCGGATGATTAGTACTGGTGAGCTGAATACATTGCTGCACTTACACCGCCAGCCTATCAACGTGGTGGTCTTCCACGATCCTCAGGGAAAATTCATCTTGGGAGGAGCTTGGCGCTTAGATGCTTTCAGCGCTTATCTCTTCCGCACTTAGCTACCCAGCAATGCCACTGACGTGACAACTGGAACACCAGAGGTGCGTCACTTTCGGTCCTCTCGTACTAGAAAGTGAACCCCTCAATTTTCCTACGCCCACAGAGGATAGAGGACCGAACTGTCTCGCGACGTTCTGAACCCAGCTCGCGTGCCGCTTTAACCGGCGAACAGCCGGACCCTTGGGACCTTCTCCAGCCCCAGGATGCGACGAGCCGACATCGAGGTGCCAAACCGCGCCGTCGATATGAACTCTTGGGCGCGATCAGCCTGTTATCCCTAAGGTACCTTTTATCCGTTGAGCGACGGCAATTCCACATTCAACCGCCGGATCACTAAGGCCTACTTTCGTATCTGCTCGACTTGTAGGTCTCACAGTTAGGCGGGCTTGTGCCTTTACACTCGACACGCAGTTGCCAACTGCGCTGAGCCCACCTTCGCGCTCCTCCGTTACTCTTTGGGAGGATACCGCCCCAGTAAAACTGACCGGCTGCCAGGGTCCCCCGGCCGGATAACGGCTCGGGGTTAGATCATCCAATACCAAAGGGTGGTATCTCACTGGCGGCTCCATGACGTCCTAAAACGCCACTTCAAAGCCTCCCACTTATGCTGAGCATTGAAATCAAATAAACAGTAACAGCTTACAGTTAAGGTCTATAGGGTCTTTCCGTCCTTCTGCGGGTAACCGGCATCTTCACCGGTGTTACAATTTCACTGAGCACCTGGTTGAGACAGCGCCCAACTCGTTGCACGATTCGTGCAGGTCGGAACTTACCCGACAAGGAATTTCGCTACCTTAGGACCGTTATAGTTACGGCCGACATTCACCAGGACTTGGGCTCGGAGCTTCGCCCCGAAGGGCTAACACCTTACCGTAATCTTTTGGCATTGGTCACGTGTCACATCGTATACGTCGACTTACGTCTTAGCACAATGCTGTGTTTTTGCTAAACAGTCGGTTGGGCCATTTCACTGCGGCCCCCCCTAAAGGGGGCACTCCTTATCCCGAAGTTACGGAGCTATTTTGCCGAGTTCCTTAACCAGGTTTCACTCTTGCGCCTTGGTATACTCTACCCACCCACCTGTGTCGGTTTACGGTACGGGCTCCTTAGCATATGCTGGGGCTTTTCTTGGCAGTTGGTCTGGTGATACGAATTGGCCGTAGCCGCATCTCGGAATTCAATAACCTAGTCACTTTTCCAACCGCGTCCCCCCAGTTTAAGGGTCGGAGGTGCAGGAATATTGACCTGCTTTCCATCGCCTACGCCTATCGGCCTCGGCTTAGGTCCCGACTAACCCCGGGACGAACAACGTTGCCCGGGAAACCTTGGGTTTACGGCGGAACGGGATTTCACCGTTCTTATCGTTACTCATGTCTGCATTCTCACTTCCCAGCGCTCCAGGGTCAGTCGCCATCACCCTTCACTGCACTGGGAACGCTCTCCTACCACGCCATACCCGAGGGTATGACATCCAGAGCTTCGGTAGCATGCTTATCGCCAATTATTTTCGGCGCAGAGTCTCTCGATGAGTAAGCTGTTACGCTATTTTTAAATGGTGGCTGCTTCTAAGCCAACATCCTCACTGTCTATGAAACTCCACCTCCTTTCCACTTAGCATACTTTAGGCACCTTAGCTGCTGATCTGGGCTGTTTCCCTTTCGACAATGAAGCTTATCCCCCACTGTCTCACTGCTACGCTCCACCGGACGGTATTCGGAGTTTGATAGGGTTTGGTAGGCGGGTATGCCCCCTAGCCCTTTCAGTGCTCTACCCCCGTCCTTCAGCACGTAACGCTGCACCTAAATGCATTTCGGAGAGAACCAGCTATCACGGGGTTTGATTAGCCTTTCACTCCTACCCACAGCTCATCCGAGCGTTTTTCAACACACAACGGTTCGGTCCTCCACGTGATTTTACTCACGCTTCAACCTGGCCATAGGTAGGTCACCTCCGCTTCGGGTCCACCCCCTGCAACTAAACGCCCTATTAGGACTCGCTTTCGCTACGCCTCCGTTCCAAAAGAACTTAAGCTTGCCACAGAGAGTGACTCGCAGACTCATTAAGCAAAAGGCACGCCATCACAAGACAAGCTTGCTCTGACACCTTGTAGGCATAGGGTTTCAGGTTCTATTTCACTCCGCTCACAGCGGTACTTTTCACCTTTCCCTCACGGTACTGGTTCACTATCGGTCGCCAACTAGTATTTAGCCTTATCCCGTGGTCGGGACAGATTCACGCAACGTTCCACGTGTGCTGCGCTACTCAGGAACTCCCTAGGGCCTCTTCGGGTTTCGGTTACGGGTCTGTCACCCTCTCTGGAGCAATTTTCCAAAAGCTTCACCTACCTTCTGAGGTCCCACAGCGGGGTCCTACAACCCCAGGGCCAAAGACCCTGGTTTGGGCTGTTCCGCTTTCGCTCGCCACTACTTACGGAATCACATTCGTTTTCTCTTCCTCCGGTTACTGAGATGTTTCACTTCACCGGGTATTGCGTACCCACTCCTATTTTATTCAGAGTGGGACGACTCCATATTACTGGAGCCAGGTTACCCTATTCGGAAATCTCCGGGTCAAAGCCTGTGTGCGGCTATCCGAAGCTTATCGCAGCTTATCACGTCCTTCATCGCCTGTTGGCACCAAGGCATTCACTCTATGCCCTTATCAGCTTGATTCCTATTCTCGAAATCAGCATGCGAAACCGGCTGCTTAAAACCGGCCTCGCGTAATTTTGCCGTACAATACTACTTGCGTAGTACATACTAAAAAGGTCGAGTCATTCCAAGGACTGCAAGACAGACTCAGTTGATTTGAATTGTCTTCAAATCGATCAGATCGATTATTTTTGCAGAACTTAAAAAGAATCTTCACATGGATGTCAAAGAGCGGCACGAAATTGATTCATCAGTGCAAGGAATCCGGTGAGGCAGGGATGGTGGGCCAGGCTGGACTTGAACCAGCGACCCCGCGCTTATCAAGCGCGTGCTCTAACCAACTGAGCTACAGGCCCATTGACCGGTAATCGGCAGTTAGTCAACTCCCTCCAGGAATTGGCTCGCCAAGGTGTAGTTCGAGGCGACCGGCAGTTCGTGCGCGGAAGCCCGTCTCCGTTCCGCAAGCGGAACTTCGCCGTGGCAGCCTTCGTTCTCGGACAAAGCCTAGAACAAAGCCTGGAGGCAAGGAGACTCGAACTCCTGACATCCTGCTTGCAAAGCAGGTGCTCTACCAGCTGAGCTATACCCCCGTCTCATGATCGGATACTGAAAAGATAAGAGCTAAATTGCATGCTGCCTGAAGGGTCACTTCAGCACAGGTAAAAAGATCGAGTATAATAAAGGTTGCCTTCGCTTTCGCTCCAGCGGGTGCCGACTGACAGGTTCATCCTGCCAGGGACGGCATCGACCTATGCCCCCGGTTAAACGATGAGGGCAATTACTCCGTAGAAAGGAGGTGATCCAGCCGCAGGTTCCCCTACGGCTACCTTGTTACGACTTCATCCCAGTTACCAGCTACACCTTCGGACACTGCTTCTTAGTAAAAAGTTAGCGCATGTACTTCGGGTGCGACCAGCTTCCATGATGTGACGGGCGGTGTGTACAAGACCCGGGAACGTATTCACGGCTCCGTTGCTGATGAGCCATTACTAGCGATTCCGGCTTCATGGAGGCGAGTTGCAGCCTCCAATCCGAACTGGGCCCAGTTTTGCAGATTTCCTCCACCTCGCGGTCTCGGTTCTCATTATACTGGGCATTGTAGTACGTGTGCAGCCCCAGGCGTAAGGGCCATACTGACTTGACGTCGTCCCCACCTTCCTCCCAGTTGATCTGGGCAGTCTGAACAGAGTCCCCACCATTACGTGCTGGCAACAGTTCACAGGGGTTGCGCTCGTTGCTGGACTTAACCAAACATCTCACGACACGAGCTGACGACAGCCATGCAGCACCTGTGCATCGTCCGGCCGAACCGACCCCTCCTTTTCGGGAGGGTATGACGAGCATGTCAAGCCTGGGTAAGGTTCTTCGCGTTGCATCGAATTAAGCCACATACTCCACCGCTTGTGCGGGTCCCCGTCAATTTCTTTGAGTTTTAGCCTTGCGGCCGTACTTCCCAGGCGGTGCGCTTAACGCGTTAGCTCCGGCACGGAAGGGGTCGAATCCTCCCACACCAAGCGCACACCGTTTACTGCCAGGACTACAGGGGTATCTAATCCCTTTCGCTACCCTGGCCTTCGTGCCTCAGCGTCAGTAAATGTCCAGTAGCTCGCCTTCGCCACGAGTGTTCCTCTCGATATCTACGCATTTCACTGCTACACCGAGAATTCCAGCTACCCCTCCATTACTCTAGCACGGGAGTATCGGATGCAGTTTCCGGGTTGAGCCCAGAGATTTCACATCTGACTTTCCGCGCCGCCTACGCACGCTTTACGCCCAGTGATTCCGAACAACGCTTGGGACCTTCGTATTACCGCGGCTGCTGGCACGAAGTTAGCCGTCCCTTCCTCTTCTGGTACTATCAACCTTGCACGCTATTAACGAACAAGGCTTACTCCCAGATGACAGGAGTTTACAATCCGAAGACCGTCATCCTCCACGCGGCGTTGCACCATCAGGGTTTCCCCCATTGTGAATGATTCTCGACTGCTGCCACCCGTAGGTGTCTGGACCGTGTCTCAGTTCCAGTGAGGCTGATCGTCCTCTCAGACCAGCTACCCGTCGTCGCCTTGGTGAGCCGTTACCTCACCAACAAGCTGATAGGCCGCGAGCCCATCCCAAAGCGGCAGCCGAAGCCACCTTTGATCCGAAGACCACATGCGGTATTAATCTTCCTTTCGGAAGGCTATCCCCCACTTCAGGGCAGGTTGCTCACGTGTTACGCACCCGTCCGCCACTGTCACTCCGATTAGCAAGCTATTCAGAGATCTCGTTCGACTTGCATGTCTTATCCACGCCGCCAGCGTTCGTTCTGAGCCAGAATCAAACTCTCCGTAGAAATTTTGATTGGCTATGATCGCTGTTCAAAGCAATTGCCAAAATTGACCTACCGGGGGGTCGTGAAACCTTCCCGGCCCTGCGCATCGGATGATCCAACACGCAGCACACAATTTAGCTTTATCTTCTCATCCCGCTGTTTTCGTGTGGTGGCACACAAGGTGCAACCACGGCGCTAAAAAGAGCGGGACCAACACTGTAAAAGAGCTTTCATCGTGGTGACGAAAAAGCCGACCGGACTTTCGTCGCGATCGACCTTTCATTGTCTCTCACGTGCCGCTTCGAGCGGCGGGCGGGAACATAGCTGGAACGAACCCAGCGTCAACTGGTTTCGGCACTTTTTTCGGAGGAATTTTCAGGAATCGAAATTGGAGCCTTCGGACCCTTATTTTCAGGGCCTAACTGCATTTGCGGAGAACTCGGGGGCGCTACGCTCTATCCTTCACGACCGTTGAGCTTCGCGCAGATTTCAAGTTCCACCACCAGGCCACCTTCTTCCCGATTGCGGGCCCTGATTCGCCCGCCCAAACCTTCCACGCAGGTCCTCGCGATCGCGAGTCCCAGTCCGGCGCCCTCCCGGGTGCGGGCCCGTTCGGGCCGCGAGAAGGGCTCAAAGACCTTCTCGATCCACTCCTCCGGAATCCCGGGACCATTGTCGCGCACTTGGATGATGGCCTCCTCCCCCTTCACTTCAGCGCGCAGTTCAATCGGCCCCGCTTCCCCTGCATAGCGGCTGGCATTACGCACCACGTTGGCCAGGGCCCGCCTGAGGAGGTCGTGATTGGTGCTGATCCGAAGATCAGGGGCTGTCTCGATTTCAAAGACCGCGCCCTGGCCCTCCCGTTGCGCCACTTCCTCGTGCGCGAGCACAACCACTGGGCCGGCCGTTACATCGAGATCAACCCCTCCGCCTCCGGAGAGGAGATCTACCAATTCGCCCGCCTCATCGTGGGCGCCGAGATGCAGGTCATCACCTACCGGGAATTCCTCCCCGTGCTGTTGGGCCCGGATGCCATTCCGCCCTACCGCGGTTATGATCCGGAGGTCGATCCCACCATCTCGAATGTCTTCGCGGCTGCGGCTTATCGCCTCGGTCACAGCTTCCTCTCCCCCGACCTCCTGCGTCTCGACGCGGCGGGAGACGAGGCCGGGGAAGGCCACCTCTCCCTCGCGGCCGCCTTTTTCACCCCCGCCGAGATAGAGGACCATGGCATCGAGTCGGTGCTGCACGATCCCGCCGGGCAGACCTGCCAGGAACTCGACGGCGAACTCGTCGACGCGGTCCGCAACTTCCTCTTCGGTCCACCCGGATCAGGTGGCTTCGATCTCGCCGCCCTCAACATGCAGCGTGGCCGCGATCACGGACTCCCCAGCTTCAACGTCTCCTGCCGCCAACTCGGAATTCGTCCCGCCCGCAGCTTCCGCGACATCAATCGCGATCCGGAAGTGTGGAGACCAATGGCGTCCGTCTATGACAACGTCAACCAGGTCGACTGTTGGATCGGCGGACTCTGCGAACCCCACGTGCGCGGCGCGATGGTTGGTCCCCTGAACCGCAGGATCCTCGCCGATCAATTCATTCGCCTGCGCGACGGTGACCGTTTCTGGTACCAGAACTACCTTCCGCCTGCCCTGGTCCGCCTGGTCGAAGGCCAGACCCTCGCCCGCATCATCCGTCGCAACACCGAGATCGGTGATGAACTCCCCAACAACGTCTTCCTCTCCGAGGGCAGCCGGGAAGTTCCTCCCCAGCAGGCCCCTGGATCAACCAAGCCACGCAAGGAACCCACCAAGCTCTCACCCACTCGCCGGAGTCGGCGCTAGTTCGCCAATGAGAACAGATTTTCGTTAGAACAACGAGAGAGCGCAGAGCCCCTTTCGCGCCCGTCGCGGAGGGGGCTCTTTGCGGCCCCCGGCCTTGGACCTTGGACTTCCGCACGATGTTTTGCAGAATCATCCGCCTTGCGGTTGGCCTGGAACTTCAGCGCGCTCTTCATGCTCGCGCGCGCCACTTTTTCCAGATCGGGAAGGCGGCGCCGGGACGGTTCGCCATTGGCGATTTGGACCGAATGCCCGGCCAGTTCCAGGAGACGCGCGAGGAGCAGGGCCCGGTCAAGGGTGTTGTCCTGTCGCGCCAAGAGCACCCCAACAGGTCCTTTGAGGGCGCCGCGATAGGGAACCCAACGCGTGTTCTCGCGCACCCAGCGGAAGATTGTCTCCAGGTCATCACCAAGGGCCCGATGCAGGGCCACAAGGTCGAAGCGGGTCCGGTCGAGTTCATCGAGTGAACGCTCGGCCGCGGCGGCCAGGTGCTCCCACTCCGTTTTGAAGCGCGCGACGTCTTCCTTGGTGACAGGCTTCCTCTCTTTTCCGGCGGCTTCGGCGCGCGGGCCACAACAACCGGCGGCCATCAGGGCGCCCGGCGGAAGCACCATTCCCATCAAGGCCACTCCCACTATGGTTGACATCAGGATGCGGGCGAACCACTGGCGTGGCCTCCTGGTGATGGCGGCAGCAAATTTCCAGTCATGCTACAAGGTTCCTTGCTGGCAACGAGACGTTCAAGTTCGTTATTCCACGACCCCCGGTCTCTCTCCTGTCCCCCAATCCTCCAACCCGGGAACAGTAGGTGTTCTTAGCCTTCCAGTTTCCTCTAGCCACCTTCGTAGACCAACAGTTACCGCAACTGGAATTGCACCGTTCCCAGGAGATCCTCATTTCGCGATTCCCCCAATTGTGGTATCCCCCGATTGACAAAGGGAACGGCTTGACCATCGCTTCCCCTTCAGTGCCTGATCAAGCCAACGAATGGACGAGCGCCCCATCAACATTCCGGACCGTGAATTCAAGGCTCCGGAGCCGGCAGAGTTGAGCGCGCTGCTGCCCGGATACGAAGTCTCCAGCTTGATTGGGTGCAGCGAGATGGGCGCGGTCTACCTGGCCCGGCAGACGAAACTCGATCGCCATGCCGCCATCAAGATCCTGCCCCGGGAGTTTGGGGCGGATCCCCAGTTCCGATCCAGCTTCGAGGCCGAGGCCAAGGCCATGGCCCGCCTCAACGATCCCAACCTGATCAGGGTGTATGACTTCGGGGAAGTCGACGACTTCCTCTACATCATCATGGAAGCAGTGGATGGAAAGTCCCTCTTCCGCTCCGCCCACGGCATCGCGATCGAGCAGAGGGAAGTGGCGCGCCTCATTCACGGAATCTGCGAGGGCCTCGCCCATGCCCACGAAGTCGGGATCATTCACCGCGACATCAAGCCGTCAAATATTCTCCTCGATTCCAACAAGCGTCCCAAGATCGGGGACTTCGGCCTGGCCCGCCCCATAGATTCCGCGGCGGGAGAGGACATCCACGTCGGCACTCCGGACTACACCGCACCGGAGGTCATGGTGGACCCCGCCAACGCCGGCAAGCGATCGGATGTCTTCTCGACCGGGGTGATTCTCTACGAGCTGCTCACCGGCGAACTCCCCGGCAAGAACTTCGTGCCGCCCTCGCAGCTTCAGGAGGTCGATCCGCGCTTCGACAAGATCGTGCGTCGTGCCTTGCATCCCGCCCCCGCGATGCGCTTCGCCGATGCCGGTGAGATGGCGAAGGAGGTGGGCTCCTTGAAGGAGGCCCTGGACGAGCCTGGAGGCCTCGCAAAATCGAGAGCCCGCCCGGCCAAGCTCGTAGCGGCCAGCGACGCGGAATCGGACACCCCCGTCGCCCCCCTCGCCAGCGCCCAGGAATCAGCCCGCCACCGGCGCATCCTGATCCGCAACCTGGTCATCATCGCAATTCTGTTAGTCGCCATCCTCGCGATGTTCATCGCCTACAATCGGAGGGTGAAGGACAACGAGCGCAAGGAGAAGTTGGCTGACAAGGAGCAACTGACTCCCGAAGAACCTGGATGGACCAAGATCCCGCGGCGACCCAGAGAGACTCCACCACGAGGACCGGCGCCCGGTCCCAAGCCACCGCCCCGGTCCGCGCCGGATCCTGAGCCCGAGCAGCTCACCCTGGACCACTTGCAGCGTGCTCTCGCCCGCGGCGACCGGACTCGTTTTCCGCAAGGGACCCGCGACTTGGGCGACCATCGCGTCTTCCTGGTCGAGACTCCCATGAGCTGGCAGTCGGCCGGCGCCTTTGCGGAAGCGCACGGCGGCTCTCTCGCCACCCTCCCGGGAGAAGCCGAGAAATCGCAGCTCTCCGCCATGATTCCCACCGATTCCACGATCTGGCTGGGAGGGGGAACCACCGGCGGATTGTCGTGGGGCTGGATCGATGGCAGCAAATGGGCTCTCTCTAACAAGCCCCCCGCCCCCTCCGGGAATTACGCCACCCTGACCGGCAACGGGACGATCCATGCCAGGCCCGGAAGCGACGAATTTCCCTTCTTCATCCAATGGCACCTCAGCGGTGAGAACGCGGGCAGCCTCGAGGCGCAGTTGAAGCGATCGAAGGAATCCGTCGCGACTGGCACCCCGGTCTATCCTCCCGGAACTCTCTCCCACGGAAGCCGCCGCTACCTCATCGTGAACAAGATGGTCGGTTGGGCCGAGGCGAGAAATCTCGCACTGCGAGCCGGAGGCCACCTCGCGGTGCCCAGCGAACAGTCTGAGAGCGACTACCTCCGCGACGCCGTCACCATGCTCGTCCCCGCGAAGGGTGGAGCGTGGATTGGAGGGTTCTACAAGAACAGCTCGTGGTCGTGGACCACCGGTGAGAGTTGGACCTTGAGCGCGTGGGTCCCTCCTCCTCCCGATGGCATCGATGCCAACGGCACCGCGATGTGCATCGTCCCCGGTCCGGCAGGGGGCTGGGACAATGTGAATCCAACCGGGGACAAAGCCGCCTCCGCCTTCGTCATCGAGTGGAGCAACGATCGCGACACTCCGCACCACGGTCCGCCTCCCGTCCTTGCCTCGGGTTGGATTGACCTGCGCAAGCGGGCCGCCCTGCGCGTGGCCAAGGACCAGCTGGAACACGGCAGGATGATCCAGGACAATGGAAAGTCACTCGATGCCGAGCTCGAGAAGTGCTACAACGGATTGCCTCTCCGAATCAGGGCAAGCCACTTTAACGCCGTCCAAAAGGCCCGCGAAATCATTCTCCCAAGCGGCAGGATCGATGAGACCCGATTGAGATCGCTACCCAGGCTGCAGCAGGACATCGGCGCGGCCTGCAATGCCCACCTGGGGAACCAGAGGGCCACCGACGCCAATTACAAGGGGACCTTGGACAAGCTGCGGAGCGATTACATTGGCCAGATGAAGGGGCAGCGCCTCCTCGCCGAGACCCACCGGCTCTTCGACCAGATCGACGCGATGGAAGAAGAAATTCGAGCCTGCGGTTTTGACGGGCAATCCTTCCTTGAGCACCTCGAGACCGCCCTCTGATTCCTGGCGCGGTGTCGATCGAGAACGGCGGCGCCGGGCAGCCTTGCGGCCGATATTGAGCGGCAGGGGGAGCACCCGATCCACCTCCCCACAGATATCTGAATTCCAATGATCCAATTTTCTGTGAGGGGCCGTATTCCTCTGCCACGGTCGGGATGACCGTTCCCGACAGAATCCGGACCTTTCACGAATGGACCAGAAGCCTCTCGACACTCCAGCCAGTGGCTTCCGGGCGCCGGATCCCGAAGAACTGAACGCGCTGTTGGCTGGCTACGAGGTTTCGACCTTGATTGCCTGCGGAGGGATGGGCGCGGTTTACCTGGCCCGCCAGCTCTCTCTCGATCGCAATGTCGCACTCAAGATCCTTCCCCGGGAGTTCGGCGCGGATCCCCAGTTTCGTGCGAGCTTCGAGTCCGAGGCCAAGGCCATGGCCCGCCTCCATCACCCCAACCTGATCGCGGTGCACGACTTCGGGGAGGTCGACGACTTCCTCTACATCGTGATGGAATTCGTGGAGGGGAAATCGCTCTTTCACTCCGCGCATGGCAAAGCGATCGAGCAGCACGAGGTCGCCCGCCTCATCCACGGGATTTGCGAAGGCCTCGCCCATGCCCACGAGGCCGGCATCGTTCACCGCGACATCAAGCCCGCCAATATCCTCCTCGATCCCCGCAAGCGCCCCCGCATCGGCGACTTCGGCCTGGCCCGCCCCACGGATGCCAAGGAGGGCGAAGGCCTGCACTTTGGCACCCCGGAATACACCGCCCCGGAACTCATGGAGAACCCGGCCGAGGCCAGCAAGCGCTCGGATGTTTTCGCGATCGGTGTCATCCTCTACGAGTTGCTGACCGGGGAACTCCCCGGGAGGCCTTTTGTCCCACCTTCCAGGATTCAGAAAATCGATCCTCGTTTCGACGACATTGCGCGCCGTGCCGTGCACCCCACCCCGGCCATGCGATTCGCCGATGCGGAAGGGATGGCCCTCGCCATCGGTGACCTGAAGGAGTCCCTCGAGCACCCGACCTCCGATCTCCTCACGCCAGCCTCGGCCTCCAAGTTGGCGGCGAATGCCCCGCAGTCCGCGTCCGCGTCGGAAAGCGAGAGCACCAGCGTTCCCCCCGTGATCACCTCGGGTTCCGGCGGTCCCCATCGAGGGCTCGTTCGCAACTTGGCAATCATCGCGATCCTGCTGGTCGCGATCGTCTTCATGATTGGCGCCTACACGCGGAAGAAGGAGGGCCGCAAGAGCAAGCAGGAGCTTGCCGACAACCAGAGTGCGCCCCCGCAGACTCCGGGAACGAAACCGTCATCACGATCGCCCAAGGGGACGACCGACACGCCCGGTCGGCCCACTCATGAACGGCCGTCCCGGCCTGAGCCCGAACAATCACCCGACTTGAAGCGCTTGCGGCGAACCCTTGCCAACGGCGACCGGAGCCGATTCCCGCGAGGCACCCAGGAGTACGGTCAGAGCCGGGTCTTTCTGATCCGCTCGGCAATGGGTTGGCGGGAGGCCAGCGACTTCGCGGAAGCGCACGGTGCGCACCTCGCCACCATCCCCGGAGAAGCCGAGAAAGCGACGCTCTCCTCCCTGATTCCCGAGGACACCGCCGTGTGGCTGGGAGGAGGAACCGTGGGCCCCTCGAGTTGGGGCTGGATCGACGGCAGCAAGTGGACCCTGCCCGGCAAGCCGTCGAGTGCCGCCGGCAACCACCTCTCGCTGGCAAACAGGGGGACCCTTCGCGGCAATCCCGGCGCCAGGAAGTTTCCATTCTTGATCCAATGGCGCATGGACGGAGAGAATCCCGGCCACCTCGACGCGCAGTGGGAGCGGCTGGTGAACTCCCTCGGGCAAGCCACACCGGCGTATCCGCCCGGAACGATCTTCCACGGGAAGCGCCGCTATTTTTTCAAAGAGGAGAGCACGAGCTGGGACGAGGCCCTGAAGATTGCCCGCGCGGCCGGTGGGCACCTTGCCGTTCCCCGCGATGAGTCCGAGTGGGACTTCCTCAAAGCGGCCATCACAAGCACGCTCCCGAAAGACGGGGTGGCGTGGATCGGAGGACACTACGCAAAGGGCGCGTGGTCATGGACCACCGGCGAGCCCTGGGAGTTCAGCGCCTGGATTCCCAAACCATCCAGCGTCCTCGAAGTGGACAAGACCGCTCTGTGCATCGTGCCGTGGTCGAATGGCCACTCCTGGGACAACGCCGACCCGCACGACAACCAAACGGCCTCCGCCTTTGTCATCGAGTGGAGCCCGGATCGTGAGGCACCCGCCACGCCCTCTCCGGTGAAAACCGCCACGTGGACGGAGCTGCGAACCCAGACTGCCGCCAAGATTGCCAGGGGCCGGGCGCAGCACACCAAGAAGATCAAGGAAAACGGCACCGCCATGAACAGGGCGCTCGAGAACTGGTACAACACCCTGGATCGCAGAATCAGAGGCCGCTATTTCGATGTTGTGCAACTGGCTCGAAAGAAGATTCAGAAGGACGGCCGCATCGACGAGAAGGGGAGCTTCCCACCACTTCCCGCGAACATCGGCCCGACCTGCAACATCTGCCTCAAAAACCAGAGGATTCTGGATACCAAATTCAACAACGCGGCAGATCAGGTGCGGGGAAGCTATCTCAATGAGATGAGAGGGCACCGGGAGGCCGCGCACAGCGAGCGACTCTTCGATACGGTGAAAGCCATCGAGGAGGAACTCGAAGATTGCGGTGAAGACCTGGACACCTTCCTCAATCATTTTGTTCCAAATCCCTAGCACTCCGTGCCCGCCCGGACCTTGTGTCCTCGTCGCTCATGATTTCACCGAAGATCA
>JAYGGC010000188.1:0-9790 GCA_046581525.1 Roseibacillus sp.
CGCGGAGTTACTCAAACCTGCGCTTAATCGACTCTTGCGCTCTGTCCCAATCGTCGGGCGAGAATGTTTCGAGGAAGTCGAGAAAGGGGAGGAGTTCGGCTGGTGCCATGCTCCTCCTTCCCCCAATCTTTGGTGTAGACCCCGCAGGCGTAGAATGCGCCTCTCAGGAATAGCCTCACAGCCCTTTCTTTCACGACTGTCATTCAGAAATGCGGACGGGCCAAACGCACGAGAAATCGTTTGGGCAGTATTTGGGCATCACAGCACGTTTCTGTTAGGGTCGAAATTCTCATAATTCGCTGACTATAAAGCGGTGGGCCCACCAGGATTCGAACCTGGGACCAAGGGATTCCTAGTCCCTAACGCAGCATCCCTGCTCCCTTCTCAACCGCTTCGGCGAGCCTCTGGACATCGTTCTCGTCGTTGAAGCAGCCAAATGAGGCGCGGATCGTGCCCGTGGTCTCGAAGCGAGCCATGAGGGGTTGGCAACAGTGGTGACCGGTGCGCACCGCCACTCCCATTTGGTCGAGGAGGGTCCCGAGATCGTAGTGGTGGATGCCCTCGAGGTTGAAGGAAAGCGAGCCCGCCCGGTCGTGTGGTCCGTAGAGTTTCAGTCCGTTGACATTTGAGAGCGCCTCGGCCGCGTGCTCAATGAGTCCGGCTTCGTGGCCGTGCAGCTCGTCGAGGCCGACTCCCTTGAGGAAGTCGAGCGCCACGCCCAGCGCGATCGCGCCTTCGATATTCGGAGTGCCCGCCTCGTACTTGAAGGGGAGGTCGTTGTAGGTGGTCCCCGCGTAGTCGACCTTCTTGATCATTTCACCCCCGCCGCGCCAGGGAGGAAGATCGTCGAGGTGCTCGCGCTTGCCGAAGAGCACACCGATCCCGGTGGGGGCATAGACTTTGTGTCCGGAGAAGACGTAGAAATCAACATCGAGAGCCTGCACGTCGACCGGGAGGTGTGGGACGGCCTGGGCCCCATCGATCAGGACCAGGGCGCCCGCCTCGTGCGCGGCCTGGATGAGGGGTTTCACCGGAAGGACGGTGCCAAAAGCGTTTGAGATGTGCGTGAGAGCGACAAGCTTCGGGCGCTCGTCGAGGAAGCGGTGGAAGGCATCCAGTTCGAGTGTGCCGTCGTCCCGCACCGGGATCACCTTGAGCTCCGCGCCGGTGCGCTCGCAGAGCATCTGCCAGGGCACGGTGTTGGAGTGGTGTTCGAGGTTGGAGATGAGAATGGAGTCGCGTTTCCCGATCCGTCCGGAGTAGCCGAGGACGGTGGCGACGAGGTTGATTCCATCGGTGGTCCCGCTGGTAAAGATGATCTCCTCCTTCGAACTGGCATTGAGGTGGACCGCGACCTTCTCCCGGGCCTCTTCGTGAGCGGCGGTAGCGATCTGGGCGAGGTGATGGGTGCCGCGATGGATGTTCGAGTTCTGCTCCTCGTAGTAGTGCCGGCTGACGTCCAGGACGGCGCGCGGTTTCTGTGAGGTCGCGGCATTGTCGAGATAAACGAGTGGCTTCCCGTGAACCTCGTGTTCGAGGATGGGAAACTGGGCACGGAGCGCGCTGACATCATATCCGCTCATGGACGGGGAAGAGGTATCGCCGATAGGCGCCGATGCACACAGTTTTTTCCGATCCCTGAGGCTTGCCCCTCCCGGAACGATCAAAAGGCGCTCCCGATCGCGAAGTGCAGGGTCCCGGCGGGCTCGTTGTTTTCGGGATTGAGCGCGTAGCCGTATTCAATCCGCACGGGGCCGATGGGAAGGTCGAGGCGGATGCCGAGCCCGAGGGCATACTTGATCTCGCCGGTGATGACCGCATTGTGGTCGCGATGGAGGGATCCTGCATCGAGGAAGAGGACGCCATTGACCGGGCCGACGATGCTGTGAATGTACTCCGCATTGGCGACCCAGTAGGATTGGCCGCCGCGGGGCAATCCATTGGCGGCCTCGGGGCCCAGTTCGCGTTCGGGGAAACTACGCACTGTGTTTCCGCCCCCGAGGAAGTAGCGCAAGTCGATGGGGAGATCAGCAGCGGAGGCGCTGGGGATAATCACGCCGGCCCGCCCCCCGAAGGCCACCGCTCCCTTGTCGAAGATGGTCTTGTAGTAGCTCACCTGTCCTTCGCCGCGTAAAAACGAAACGCTTTCGGTGCCGAGAGCGAGTCCGAGATCGGTGGTGAGTTGCGCGTAAAATCCATCCTTGGGAAGCACCTGGTTGTCCCTGCGGTCGTAGGTATGCGAGAGCCCGAGAACATGGAGAAAGTAGCCGTCGGGGCCGAGTTCGGCGCGGGGGAGACCGTTTGTGCTGAGGGTGACGAGCGAGTTTTGAAACGACCCCTTGATCGCGTAGTGCTCGAACACATCCCACTCCAGGTCCACGTTGAATCCCGCTTCCGCTTTCTTGTAACCCTCGTAGGTCCGGGTGGTGAGGAAGGCGCTGGGGGTGAGTCGCAGGTCGTAGCCCAGGAACTGCGGTTCGGTGACGCTCACTTCACCGAGCAGGCCCAGGCCTGACCACTCCGCGCGGGTGGAGAGGTTCCAGAGATTGCCAAGGAGGTTGCGGTTGTAATAGCCCGCCCCGATGATGTGTCCTTCGAAACTCCCGGCGCCTCCGTAGAAGTAGTATCCCTCGGGCTTCGACTCCGTGACGTTGAGGATGAGGTCGATGAAGCCGTCCGGGCGCGGATTCTCCTTGACGCGAATTCCCGCGAAGGCCCCGGTCCCGAGAAGATCGCGCACCTTTTCGTTGAAGGCATCGCCATCGTAGTTCTCTCCGGGAAACTTCCGGAAGCGACTCTTCACGAGGTGCGGCTTGACCTTCTGAGCACCGACGACATGGATCTCACCGACGCGAAAGCGC
Organism: Roseibacillus sp.; assembly: GCA_046581525.1. Lineage (GTDB taxonomy): Bacteria > Verrucomicrobiota > Verrucomicrobiia > Verrucomicrobiales > Akkermansiaceae > Roseibacillus_B. Next base: position 2,862 of record JAYGGC010000188.1, read on the forward strand.
GGGCCCGGATCGATTTGGAAGCGGAGTTGAGTTTTGCCGGCACGATGCTCGGCGAGCATATGGACCTTGGCGAACTGGTGGCCTCGCTTGCGATAGAACTGTTCCGCGCGGGCGCGGATGTTGCGGATGTTCCGAGCGGTGGCTTCCTGGCCGCCGAACTTTGCGTGCCGTGCAATGAGATCCGGGTGGGCGCTTCCCTCGAACCGAGTGGGCAGGAGATGATAGAGAGGTCCCCGGACCGCCTCCACGTAGAGGTCCACCGCGGTGGTCCGGGGATTCCGCTTGCTCTGTGCGAGGCGGACCTTGGCATCCCAGAATCCTTTGGACCGCAGGAGGTTGCGGGCATCCCTGAGCGCTTCCTGGTTGTGCTCGAGAAGGAAGGGAGTCGCCTCTCCGATCGCGAAAGTGCGGGCCTTGTGCGCCGAGTTGATCTGGGCCTTGAGCGCGTCGTGAAGTTCGCCGTCCAGGCCCTTGATGTGGACCTCTCCCAAGGTGGAGCGGGGGCCTTCCACCACGGTGAGGAGGATGCGGTTTCCGCCCGGGAGACTCCATTCAACCTTGGGGTTGGTGAAGCCACGCTGGATGAGGAGGCGATCTAACAGGAAGGCGGCGTCGTCGGCACGGGAGGGAGAAGCCTTGCGCTTTTCGATATACTCGAGGCGTGCGCTGATCAGGTCGATGGCCTCGGATTCGGACATGGAATGCATTCCCTGAATGCTGACCTTGGCCGACCATGCGGGGAGGGCGAGGAGCAGGAGAATCAGGAGGGCGAGGCGAGGCATGACTAGCGAAAGCGGACGGAAAAGATGACGATGCCGCGCGTGTTGCCGGTGGCGTCCACCGCTGCGGAGAGAAACCAGTTGGGAGCAACCTGGAGGGTTGCAGAGTTGAACTTGCGACCACTGAAGGGATCATTCTCACCGAAGTTGAGCTCCACGTCATCGAGCTCGGTGAGCAGTTTCTGGAAGGGCGTATCGCGGCCCGGAACCTGATAGCGATCCTTGAGCCAGTTGATGGCGAGTTGCGCCCCTTTCATGGTGGCAGTGTCGGCGTCCTCAAGATCACCGATGGTGGAACCGGTTGCGAGAAGGGTCAGGATTTCACTCTCGGGCAGGGGAGGATCCGAGTAGAGGGTGTACTTGGGATTGGAAATCGGGCCGTAGACGTTGAGAGTGATGTTCGTCCGATCGATCGTGGCGGCGCCCCGCACATCGAGGACCGGGTCGTAGGGTGCGTTGGGACGGAGGGTGACGATTCCCTGCCGGACGTGGAGTTTTCCGGAAAGCGGGAGCCGCGCCCAGGCGTCGAGGATGGTGACCGTCCCGGAGGGGCGCGGGCTGGCGAGGGTGCCCGTCACGCGGGCCGAGGCAGTGACCTTGCCGGTCGCGAAGTTTCCGCCCCGGATGAGGATGGGATCTTCAGTGCGGACGCCAACGTTCAGGGTCCAGTTGCCGAAGGGCGCTGGAATCCCACCAATCTGTGCGGCCTTCTCCTGGTCGATCTGGGGGAGCTTGGGCTTGGGAACATGCGCCGTGGGGACGCCAAGCGGAAGGAGCTCGATGTCCTTGTAAAACAGGCTCTCCACGAACTGAACGTCGCCGCTGATCCGTGCCGCGCTCAGCGGACCATCGAGATTGAGCTGGGCGTTGTTGCGCAGAATGAAGCTGTCGTTGCGCCAGGCCAGGAGGTGGTCCGCAACAAGGCGGAGTGCGAAGTGCGGTTCGCGGTCCTCCATGGTGACCGTGCCGGAGATGGTGAGCGTTCCGCCTGCGCAGTTGATGACCGTGGCCGGGTCCACCACGAGCTGCGAATCAGCGAAAAGCACCACGAGTTTGGAGTCGCGGACGTCGCGGAAGGGCGTGTCGGGGAGCGGGAATCGATCGAGGCTGATCGTCGCCCCGCCCGCAATCCGGGGGTCACCAAGCGCTCCGGTGACGCTAACCTCGGCATCGATCATTCCTTCCGCGTTGGCAAGCGCCGGCGCGAAGAGTTGCAGACGCTGCAGGGCGAACTTGCTGATGGTGGTGTTTGCAGTGAGGGGGAGTTGCTTGAAGTGTTCCGGATCCTTGACGCAGGCCTTCAGTTCGAGAGGCAGGCTGGCGTTGAAATCGACGATCTTTCCGTCGGGCTCGGTCACCGTGCCAATCGCAGTGAGGCGCTCATCCTCGGTCGTAAAGGTAATGGTGGTGGCGAGCACGGGAAGGCTCCTGGGATTGGGGCTGCGCACCTCCGAAGCCGTGATCTGTCCATCGAGAGTGGGCGACCCCGGCGTGCCGCCGATGGTGAGGTCGTAGCCGAGGGTGGCATCGACCCCCTCGGGAAGCTTGAGGAGAAGAAGCTTTCCGAGACGGGCAAGCTTGAGATCGTGACCCCCGAGCTTGAGATCGATCGGCTCGTCCTGGGCGAGATACTTATCAGCGGACAGCGAGTCGAGGGAGAGCGGAGCGCTCCCTTCCAAGTTGGTGAGCGGCCCGGTTTCGTCGTGAAGTCGGAGGGTCGAGATCGTGATTGTTTCTTTTTCCCACTTGGTGCTCCCCTCGAGCCAGAGGTCACCGTTCTTGAGCGAGAGGGATGAGGCCTCGACCATGCGGGGCCAGTCGTAGGAGACCTCGAATGCGATTGCAGTGAGGCTATCCTGCGGAGCGGTGAGGGTGAGTTCTTCGAGTTGGAGTGCGCCCTTGTGGGTGGCCTCTTCGGTGAGGGATCCGTTCCCATTCCAGGTTGCCACGATGCGACCGACCGGCTTCCAAAGGGGATCTTCGCTGGGGATGAGGGGGAGGAGCCAGGCGGGATCGGGAATCCTCGCTTCGAGGCCAGCGGTGTAGTCCATGGAGTCGAGGTTGAGACTCGCGGTGACCTTCAGCACTTCCTCGGGCCGGGGCTGGGCAAGACCAACCGTGGCGCCCACTGCATTGTCTGCCAGGGTGGCAGTGCCCGCGAGATCGGGGAGGGCGTCATCCCGAAAATCGATGTCAGAGAAGCTCCACTGCAAGTCGGAGGCCGAAACCCCTCGTTCTCCTCCGAGGGTGACAGTGCCCTTCAAGGCGAGGGCTCCTTCCGGAATGTCAGGGAGGTCTGGCACCGCTTGGCCTGCGGCCGGCAAGAGGTGTTGCAGGGCGGCATGGAGCGATGGCGCGGTGACCTCGAGCGCAATGACGAGTCCATCCATCCACTGCTTGAGCTCGACCGAGTCCCCCACGGGACGTGGAGCGCTTGCCTCGACCTGGAGAGCCGAAGCAAGGGCCGCCACCACCTTCAGTTCGTCTCCCAGGACGCAGTCGGCTCGAACGAGAGCGAGCTTCCCGTTGGGCCATTGCAAATCGGAGGCTTGCAGGTTCGCCGTTCCTTTCCACTGGGCGGGACTCCCTAACAAGTTCTCAAACTCAGCGTTGAAGATCTCGACTGTGCCCGCCAGCTCGAGATCGGGAAAGTGGGTAAGCTTCGAGAGGTCGAGTGGCCTTTCCTTCAGTTCGATCTGCACCATTCCGGTGTCGTCCGCCCGGAAGCTCAACTCGGTGGCGAGCGCTTCGATCATGGTCTCGCACGAGCAACTGCCTTCGGTGGGAAATTCGAGCTTGATGAATGCCACCGCGAGTTCGGGGATCACTTGGGCCCGACCCAGGCTCAAAAGCTCCTCTTCCCAGGTGAGCACGAGGTCCTGAGTCGGCAGACCGCCTTCGCCGAGGGCGTTGCTGGCGATCTGCCCGATCGTGATCTGGTCAGTTCCAGGCTGATGTTTCAGGGAACCCAAGGTGACCTTGAGCGGTTCCTGAAGCGGCCGTTTGAGGGTGAGGTCAAGAGTTTTGAAATCGATCTCCACCTGGAGAACCAGCGGACGGATGGTGCGCAGAGTGTTTCCAATGCTGTGAAAGTCCGGCAGCTTGCGCTCTCCGCCTTCCTTCGCGACCTCCTTCGGTTGCTTGGCCGCATTGGCAGTTACCAGGAGGTTGCGTCCCGCGATGCGCTCGACCTTCTTGTCGATGAGATCGAGGATCCAATACTCGACCACGATCTCGTCAAAGCTGAGGACCTCGATGCTGCCTGCGCCGGTGAAGTGTCCGTCGCGCAGGGTGAAGCCGTGGTGCAGGTGTCCCTCGACCGTGAGGTCGCCGGCCAGGCCCTGCCCGGCCAGCTTGTCGCGGATCGTCTTGGCCACGAACCAGCGCGCGATCGGTCCATTCACCGCAATGCCCAGCGCGACAAGCAGGAGGAAAAGGACAGAGAGCACCCGCAGCCCGCGCCGCGTTTTGCGGCGAGGCGGAGAGACGTTCTTCTTGCCCTGCGATTTGGACACGGTTCGGAGGCGTGGGTGAGAGAGGTTGGGTGCAGTTCTCCCGCCGGGCCGGGAACCGACCCGCACGGGTGCGCCCCGACAACTAAGCGGGGGAACAGGTTTCGCTCAAGCTTTGCAGTAATGTACCCTGCAGACTGCCGACATCCTTGGGAGATCCTGATGGTTTAGGTAAGCTCCTCGCAGCGGTATGCCTCCGCCTACCGGTGGGTCTTCTCATCTCGGGCTCGGTGAATTGACTAGGCTCATGGAAACGGAAGGGGAAGTCCTTCCGCTACGGTCATCGTAGCGGGTGATCTTGATCAGGAGGTACTCGACCTTGTTGCTGGGGCCGGTGCAGCGATGGATGCTGGCCTTGGCCTTCTTGACCGGCATGCTGATGCACGCCGGGAAGAGTGCACAACACCCCAGGGTGATGAGCAGGCTCGCAGGTTTCATCCCTACCAGTTGAGAGGAGGGAGGGAGGACGCACAAGGAAACCGTGGTCTCAGGGCGTGGCGATTTCGAACTGTAGAATTATGGTGGGGACAAGGCTGAGGTGGCGCTCGGTCCCGCCGGGGCCGCTGCTTGCCGTAATAAGTCCCTCGCCCGGAGCAAGAAACCACCACCTGTCCGGTAGCTGCGCCCTTCTCGAGGCGCTCACGGAGCTTGAGCGGGCGCAATGTTGCCACAGGGGCAACTTCAAGCCGCCGCCAGCCGGGCGACCTTTACATGTTGGGCAGCTCGATGAAGCCTTCCAGCTTTCGAATCCGGGTCGGGTGACGCATCTTGCGGAGAGCCTTGGCTTCGATCTGGCGAATGCGCTCGCGAGTGACCTGGAACTGGCGGCCGACTTCCTCCAAGGTGCGGCTGTAGCCGTCCTTGAGGCCGAAGCGCTGCTCGAGAACTTCTCGTTCGCGCTCGGTCAGGGTGTCGAGAACCTCGTTGATCTTTTCCTTGAGCATCGAGAAACCCGCTTCTTCCATCGGGTTCTCCGCGGTCTTGTCCTCGATGAAGTCGCCGAAGGAAGTGTCGTCGCTGTCGCCCACCGGAGCCTGCAGTGAAATCGGCTGCTGGGCCATCTTGAGGACGGCGCGCACGCGTTCGACGGGAAGGTGGATTTCCTCCGCGATTTCGTCGGGGGTCGGCTCGCGGCCGTATTCCTGGACCAGTTGTTTCTGCACCCGCATCAACTTGTTGATGGTCTCGATCATGTGGACCGGGATCCGGATGGTCCGGGCTTGGTCGGCAATCGAGCGGGTGATCGCCTGGCGAATCCACCAGGTCGCGTAGGTCGAAAACTTGTAGCCGCGGCGGTATTCGAATTTCTCGACCGCCTTCATGAGGCCCATGTTGCCTTCCTGGATGAGATCGAGGAAGGAGAGCCCGCGGTTGGTGTATTTCTTCGCGATCGAGATCACGAGGCGCAGGTTGGCTTCCACCATCTCGGTCTTGGCCTTGTGGGCCTCGCGGAGCCAGTGATTCAGGTCCTTGGTGGTGGACTCGAACTCTTCCTGGTCGTGCCAGGAGTAAAGCTGCAGTTCCTTCAGCTTGGTCTCGAATTCCTTCTTGTCCTTGATCCGTGAGGAGAGCTTGCGCTGGTAGCGCCAGATCTTGTTCTGGGTTTCCTCGACCTCTTCGCAGAAGTCTTCAAGGACCTTCTGCTTGTAGTAGAAGCGATTGTAGAGGCGGGCGAGGGTGGTGAGATTCTTTTCGAGGGCCTCGAGGAGCTTCTTCTTCCCGCGCACCGACTTTGCGCTGAGCTTTTTGAAGACCTTGCTGGTATCCTCGTGGAGGTTGCGGACCTGGTCGCAAAGCTTGGGCAGGGTCTTCATGTAGCGCTCCCGGCTCTCGATTTTCTTATCGAGAATGACGCGGTCGAAGCGCTCTTTGCCGCGCTGCAGCTTGTCGGCGAGAAAGAGGTATCTCTCCGAGGTGAAGCCGAACCTGTGCAGGAACTTCTGCACGCAGAGCTCGGCGTCCTCGATGCGCTTGGAGATTTCCACCTCCTGCTCGCGGGTGAGCAGTGGGACCTGGCCCATCTGCTTGAGATACATGCGGACCGGGTCGTCGAGGATGTCGAGTTTCTGGTCCTTGGTGTCTTCCGCCGCGTCATCGGAGGACTTCTTGTCCTTGAAGCGATCGACCTCCGAGGCATCGATGATGTTGAACTCCATGTTGCGGAGGCGATCGAGGATCGCTTCCACATCTGCGGGATCGACGAGGTCCTTGGGCAGGATCTCGTGGATGTCATCGTAAGTCAGGTAGTCCTGTTCCTTGGCGAGCTTGATGAGCTCGCGCATCTTCTCCTGGATCTCAGGAGTATCGATGCGGCTTTTGCCCTTGGTCTGCTTATTGGTCTTGGCCTCAGCGGCAGCTTCCCTGGCCTTCTTGCGGTCCTTGGCTTTGGCCTTCTTGGGAGCCTTCTTGGCGGCCTTCTTGGCGGCCTTCTTGGGGGCCTTTTTGGATGCGGCCTTTGCGGACTTCTTGCGCCCCTTGTGTCCGGGGGGGAGTTCGCCCGCCTTGAACTTGTAGCCCTCGTACGCGGGCAGGTTGTTGGCCCGACGGTACTTGCCGACTGTGCTCAGGGACAGACCGGCTTGTTGGGCGATCTCGTGGTCAGGAACCTTGCCGAATTTTTTTCTGAAGGGGGCAAGGA
>JAYGGC010000243.1:0-11938 GCA_046581525.1 Roseibacillus sp.
ACGGTAACAATTGATATCAATAATGAAGCAACACATGAGATTAGCGACAACCCTGCTGGGGTTAGCTGCGGCCGGGGATGCGGCGTTGGCGGGAGAAGACTCCCTCCCCCCGGAACTTGCACCGCCTTCCGGAGGTTGTGATTGGTGTCAGTGCCTCACCGGAAAATTCGGAGAGCCCCTCTACCAAAACGATGACGCGATGTTGATCCAGGCCGTGAGGTTCTTCGGCCGGGCCCAGGTTCAGTTCGCCGCCATCGATGGAGAGGACGTCAATGGAAATGAGTTCTCGGATACCTTCGAAGAAATCCGTCGCCTGCGCCTTGGCGCGGAGGTGAAGGCCTTGAAGTATTTCAAGATCAAGGCCAACGCCAACTTTGAAAATGACCTGACGCCCTCGGGTGGCGACCGTGACATTGGCTACCACAGTCTCGATGTGGCTCTGGTGAGCTTCGATGCCGGGAAGCTTCTCGGCGGGGGAGGCATCGTCGACAGCCTTGTGCTCAATTACGGACGCCATAAGGTAACGATGGGCGGGGAAGTCCACACTTCCTCCAACAAGATCAAAACGGTCGAGCGCTCGGCGGTGGCCAACAAGGTCTACCCCAACCGGATGACCGGGGTCAGCGCCAACGCGAGCAAGGGCAACCTGTCCGGAACGGTTGGAGTGTTTACCACCGACTTTTCCGAGGAGTTAGGGGACTGGAATGCCGGCGAAGCTTTCTACGCGAGCCTCACTGCCGTGCTCGGAAATGGCGATCATGCCATCCTGGAGTTCCTCTACAACGATGCCAACGGCAGCTCTCAAAACGAGGTCACCGACCATGTTGGCATGGAACTCTACGAATGGGCCCTATCGCTGGCCTACATCGCCCAGCGCGGACCGTGGGGCCTCCTCGTGAACGGCACGGTTGGTGACAACGGCAGTTCCACCAGTCCCAATCGCACAGGAATGTTCTACGGTTTGGTCGTGATGCCCTCCTACTGGGTCATCGCCGAAAAGCTCGAAGCAGTAGTTCGCTACAGCTTGCAGGTTGCGGAAGAGGCCGAGGGGATTCGCTCAAACTCCCGCTACCTCCGCCGTGACCACGGAGGGGCCGTGGCGAGCGGCCGGGGAGATGAGCACCACAGCGTTTACGGTGGTCTCAATTACTTCCTCTGCGGACACAACGCCAAGATCATGGCGGGTGTGGAGTGGGAGACGCTCCAGACCATGTCCGGCGATGTCGATGCCCTGACTTGGTGGCTTGCCTGGCGCATGTATTTCTAGAATCAACGGAGTCAGCTAGAATCCGTTCTCGTAACGAGCGGTCCCTCTTCGGAGGGACCGGAGGGACCGTTTTTTCGTGTCAGCAGCGGAATATCTGGATCGCAGCCCGCCGAACGGCACCGGTTCTAGGCGTAGCGGACCTCCAGCAAGGTCAAGCCATCGGGTGGTGCGCAGAGGGGGGACTTTCCGTGGGGCAAGTCGGCTCCTTGATCGAGGAGGGCTGCGAGATCGTCGAGCCGAAGGTAGCCCTGTGCGGACTTGACGGCCGCGCCGGTAATGAGGCGGACCATCTTGTAGAGGAATCCCTCCCCCGTGAAGGTGAGGAGGTAGCCCTCCTCCAGGGGTGCGACCGAGGCCTCGGAAATTGTGCGGCTGAAATTGGTCTCCCCGGTTTCGTTGCCGCGGTTGGCCGCGAAGGCGCGAAAGTCATGGCAGCCCCGGAAGAGAGCGAGGGCATCCCGGAGGGTGACCGGATCGAGTTGGCGGGGAAGATGCCAGACCCGACCGGCCTGATCGGGCGGAAGAATCGGAGCGGTGCTCAGTTCGTATACGTAGGTCTTGCTGAGGGCCGAAATGCGGGCGTGAAAATCAGAGGCGGACTCTTCGCAATCCATCACCCGGATGGAGGCCGGCAACTTCGTGTTGAGCGCGGCCAACCAGTTGACCGGATTCATGGTGAGTTGGTCCGGGGCATCGAAGTGCGCCACCTGGCCAACGGCGTGGACTCCTGCATCCGTGCGCCCCGAACCGTGAATGCGAACGGGCTCCTTCGCGATTTCAGCGAGGGCGGTCTCGAGCCGTTCCTGCACCGTGTCGGCATTGGGCTGAATCTGCCAGCCGCCAAAGGGAAGACCGTCGTAAGCGATAGTGAGCTTGAGCCGCACCGCCGAGTTCTACGGGAGGGATGACGAATTGGGAATTGGGGAATTGGGGAATTGCCTGGAGAGTGTTAGAATTCGCCATGAGTTCTGCTCATTGCCCTGCAACTCACTTTGAGTTCTCGGAATCGTTTCCCTCCTGCCCTCCTGTTCTGTCATAAAGGTTCCGGTCGAGACGGCAGGCACGGTGGAGGGAGCCAGTGTGCGGGTGGCAGAGAAGGCGGCCACGACCGGGGTGGAAGTGGCGGGAAAGGCAGCGGGGGCCGTGATTGAGGGAAAGCTCCCCATCCCAGGAAAGCCGGGGTGGTAGCCTCTTCGCGGGGAGGGCGAAGGTCGGACGCTATCGGTCTGAACACGGAAAGGGGCCTCGCTCTTCACGGCCGGAAGATCCATTCCTTGAGCATTTTTCCCTGGGTGTCGCTGAGGCGTATCCACTCGATGCGGATTTCCCCGGGCGCGCTGCCGGGATCGAGCCGCAAGCCGGCCAGCGGTGCGGCGGGCTCAATGTCGATGGCGTAGTTCTTGAAGGCCGCATCGTGGGTGATCGCAATCGACTGCGTCCGGGAGCGATGAAACGGTTGGCCTTTCGCGCGCCAGAAGACAACCCCTTCGCCCGAGGTGTTTGAAGAGAGGCGAAACTCAAACTTGAGGGGGCCCTCAACCTTGGGCACTTCGGCGGCCATTTTCCCATGAAGGCAGTAGCGTAACCGGCCTTCCGCAACTCTTCCTCGATGGTGTGGCAGGCGTTGGGGAGCCGGGTGCGCGTGTTGGGGGGGAGGGCTTTCTGGTGAGGAGGGCCCCTTTCCCGGAGCTTGGGATCGAGAACTGCCTTTGGAAGATGACCCGCAGGAGTCGTGAGACGAAGACGCCCGGGCTACTGCCCGGTCAGGATGCTGGCGCGGGGGGGGATCAGAGCGGCGACGCGGCATAAGCTTCGGTAAAGCGCATTCCGCGCTTTGCGAGGCGGTCGATGTTTGGCGTTTCGTAGAAGGTCGACCCGTAGCAACCGCAGTCACGCCAGCCGAGATCGTCAGCCAAGATGAAGATGATGTTGGGTGAAGCTGGGGAGTCTCCCACCGCCCGCGACGCGCAGATTGTCAGGAGGACCAGGACGCGCAGCGAGGTGGACCAGGACGCGCAGCGAGGTCATGGCATCATTTCACCTCAAAGCGGTAGGAGCCTGAGAGAAGTTGGAAATAGGCCCGGCCATCATCGACTCCTGGGTCTATCTTGGTAACTCCCTCGGCGGCATCGGGAGTTTTTCCGCTTTCCGTCACGATCGCTCCTTTCCCGGCGGACAGTTTCAGGACTGCGGTGGTGTCAGCCGGGATGGTGACTTCATAGAGGAGACCTCCCTCCTTCCGGCGTTCCCAGTGCACGGTGATGCGCCCGTGGAGGCTATCGTAGTGTGCCCGAACCCAGCGGATCGGTTCGACCTCTTCGCCCTTCGAGGGAATGGTGGGCTCCAAACTGATGGCATGGAATCCCGGGGTGGCAGCGGAGATTCCCGCGAGCCCGGAAATCAACCAATTGCTGGTCGTTCCATGGACTGGATGGGCGAAGGAGAGAGAGGAATCCTTGTCGTCTGCCTTCGTTCCTCGCTCCCAGATGGTATTGGCGCCGTTTTCGACACCAAATCCAAGCGAGGGAAATTTCCGGCTCTGGATGATGGCTACGGCCTCCTCGGGGTATCCATTCCTCGCCAGGACGGTGAGGAGTTCCTTGGTTCCGAGAATCCCCGTTGTCACTCCGGAATGGGCCGGGCCTCTCTTGGCCCTGATCAAGGCGACCAGATCTTTGGCGACCTGTTGTTGTTGCTCGGGATTGAGCAGTCCAAATCGCAAGGCGAGAACATGTGCGGTTTGTGATTTGAGTTTGAGAGAGCCGTTCGGATTGAGGTACTTCTCGTTGAGTTCTTCGATGATGTTGGACAAGGCGCCCTTGTACTTCAGGAAGGTAATGGGTCCCTGGTGAATATTCGCCATTAACATCATCAGGCGGATGTCGAGGCCGTAATAGCAAAGGTTGATAAACTCGAGCGGCGTGGGATCGTTGAGATGATACAAGTCGCCCTGCAATTTCGCTGCCGGTCCTTGTGCGGGAATTGGTTTCCACTTCCGGCGTGCGGCCATGAACCGTTCGATTGCGAACCAACGAGACCTCACGATCTCGCGCTCGCCGTAAAAACGCCAGAGGACGAATGGACAAATCACTCCGGAATCCGACCAGCCGGCGGCAAAGGGCGAGCGACTCTGCGCGAAGGGAAACGGCGCATAGCTCGTGAAAAACCCCTCTTTGGAACGGCATTCCTGGAGTTCGTTCAGCCATTTCCCGTAAAACGCCAGAGAGTCCGACATGTAGCACCCACCGCTGATGGCGAGTTGGATATCCGCGGTCCAGGCGAGGCGATCACCTGTCCGGGGACTCTTGGTGGGGAGCTCCACGAGATTAGCGCGATGGGTCCAAACCGCGTTCTGGTAGATCTTGTTCACTACCGGGTCGCTGCATTCGAACCCGCTGGTCAGGCGCAGGTCGTTGTGAAGAACCAAGCCAGTGAGGCTACTGAGCGGGGGTTTCTCCTTGAAGCCGGAAACCTCAACGAATTGGAATCCATGGTAGGTGAATCGTGGGCTCCAGATTTCGCCCTCCGGATCTCCCCGGCAGATATAAGAATCCGTCGGTTGGATCTCCTGTGGAGGCACGGGTGCGAAGGCTCCGTTCGGAAGGAGGCGCTCTGCGTATCGCAGTGTTATTTTTTGTCCCGCCTCACCCTTGATCGTGAGCCGGACATTGCCGGAAAAGTTTTGACCGAAGTCAAAGAGGTAAGTCTTCGGCCTCGGTTCGGTGATCACCTTGGCGGCGAGTTCCATCGTGACGCGCACGGGCTCAGCGGGGTAGGCATTGGTGAGGCCCGGCTTGATGAAGCTGAGATTCGTGGCGCGCGTGCCTGTTTTGTCGGAGAACGGAGGGTTCAGGCTCTTGCTCTTGGTGGCGGGAATAGCGTCGTTCCACTTGGAAGCGTCATACCCCGGGGTCGACCAACCGGCGAGTTCCTTGCGTGCGTCATACTGCTCCCCAGCCAGAAGATCCGCGGCGGTTTCGGGACCGGTCGTGACTTTCCACGAGGAATCGGTCAGCACAATCTGGGAGGTGCCGTCTTCATATTCGATGTGAAGTTGGGCGAGGAAGGCAGGGTTTTTGCCATACATGTTACGTCCAGTGCGGTAGGGACCGTAGCCCTTGGCCTTGCCGGATGGGAGGTAACCTGAATACCACCCATCTGCGACCACCGCGCCCAGACAATTGCTACCCTCCTGAAGTCGGGAGGTCACATCGTAGCTGTTGTAGTAGACGCTGCGCCGGTAGTCGGTCCACCCGGGAGCGAAGTAGTTCCCGGTCACCCTCTCGCCGTTCAGGTGGAGGTCGTATATGCCCAGCGCGGTGGCATGGACGAGCGCGCGCTTCACCTTCCTGGTGGTCTTGAACGTTCCCCGGTAATAATGCGGAGGGGGAAGATGGAGCTCCTGCTTATTTCGGTGGAGCGGAGTGGGATCGTCGAACGAGATCCACTCCGCCTTCCAGTCGCCTTCCTCCAGAAGTCCCACCGTAAAGTGAGCAGGCCCGCTCCAGCTGCTCATCTCCTTGGCTTGGTCCCAAACCATTACCTTCCAGAAGACCTGTTGCCCGGAATGGAGAGGTTTGGCGGTGGTTCGGTCTGGAAGTTTATTCTCCAGGGTTGTCCCATCCCCTCCGTACTTAAAATGCCGAAGGCGGGATGCGGGGGTCTTGCCACTGTCCCAGAGGTCACCTTCGTTCGCTTCCAGTTTCTTCACAGTGCTGGCGACCAGAATTCGGCGTGCGCTCACCTCTTGTCCCCGCACTTCGCTTTCGACTCTCCAGGAGAAGCGGGGATTCATGCGTTCGACTCCGGTTGGATTGGTGAGGAACTCGCAACGAAGGTCGACGCACTTGAGATCACTCCCTGCAAGAGTGTCCAAGGCTGGAAGAAGGGTGAGAAGAATCAGGGTGAGCGTTTTTCTCATGGCTGGTTGAGTCTGAAGGGGCACTACGCAAGCGGAGTGCGCCGGGTTGTGCAAGAAAGTCCTTTGGCAGGGCCTAACTTCGTTGTGTCACAAGGGCTGGAGAATCCGGGAAATATCCCTCGCGCCACTTTGCAACGATCCTGGTGCGCAGGACACGGAGGATGCCCCAAGAGGGTCACTGCTACAACGCAGCCGTTTGACCTCTTTGCGCGAGGGGATAGATTGGCTACGGTAGGAAAGGATTTCCGATTCTACCTACACCTAACCACAGATCCCAGACGCAATGACCTACCGATGTGTGACATCGGGCGAGGCCAGGCGCCGTGTGCAACGGAAGCGCGATGCGTGCATTTCCGTCCTGCTCGCGGCCCTGACGTGCTTTGCCTTTATCCTGCTCCTTCTCGCCATGCGCTCCGGCGTCGGGCACTGGTCCCGGGGTGCTCCTGTGATCAGGATTCAGTATGAAATAGCGGACGATTCCGTCGAATTGGAGAAGCCCGAACGTTTCGATCCGTATCGCGCACCGGTTGGTCCCTCCAATGTGGAGGGCTTGCGCAACCGCATGATCGAAGCGGTTGCGATCGGGGAGTATTCGATTCCAAGGTTCACTCCGCCAGTGGACCCCACCGGCTGGCTCGAAAACATGCAGGACAACGACTTTGGAATGGGCGTGGGTGCGACGGGGATGGGCGAAGCGAGCGGGACGTTTTTTGGCATCCAGCGCAATGCTCAACGCTTCGTGTTCGTCTTGGATTTCTCGTCCTCGATGGACGAAGGCTGGGCCGGTGACGAGGCCACCGAGGAACGATCACGAATCGGTTCCCTGAAGAGGGAAGTGATCAGGTCGATCAGGGCCTTGCCTCGAAACTCCGAGTTTGCGGTGATCTTCTTTCACGATCACTACTGGACTCTCGATGATCCGTCGTCGGCGGGCTCGACCGCGCCCTCCGGAACGAACCTCACCTGGAGGTTCGCGACCCAGAAGAACAAGTTTCTTGCGATTGACCGGATCACCTTTGCGCAACCCGGCGGAGGCACCTACTGGTCGAAACCACTCCTGGAAGGCTTGTCCATGAGTCCGAAGCCCCAGGTTCTCTATCTCTTGTCGGATGGCGAGCCTTCCGATTGGGATGAGATGAAGCGCGAATTCGTGAAGATCAAAATGCGCGGGGTGGCGATCGACACCATTGCGCTGGAGAGTGAGGACGAGGGTGCCGCGCGGCTCAAAGCCCTCGCCCAAAAAACGGGAGGAAGCTACCGGCGAATCCGCCGTGGTCGAGTGGTGGACAGCATCGAGTCGAAGCTGCACAAGTTCCGCAGTGGAGTGGAACGGTAACCGGGAGAGAAAGGGATGGGCGGTAGCAAAGAAAAGAGACAGCCCGAGGGGGGCTGTCTCCTTGAGGATTGTCTGGGGGGGCGCTACTAACCGCCGTCTTCACCGCCATCACGAGGCCGGTGAGGCCGGTGGGGGCGGTGGGGGCGGGGTCGGCGCTGGGGGCGGGGTCGGCGTCCATGATGACGCAGGCGGGAGCCAAACTCCTCAAGAGTGACAGCGCCGTCTTCGTCATCATCGAGGCGGGCAAAGATGGCAGCCACGCGCTCGGGATCCGCACCTTCAAAGGGAGCCAGGGCAGCGAATTCGTCAAGATCAAGACTGCCGTCTTCACCTGCGATCTCGGCAAACTTCTCCTCCCGCTTGGCTTGAAGGGCAGCGCGCCGGGCTTCTCTGGCGGCTTCCCTCTCTTCGTCGGAGAGTTCGCCATCTCCATCAGTATCGAATTCCGCAATGTGCTCGGCACGGCGTTCGGCACGTGCGGCACGGCGGGCTTCCTTGGCAGCCTGGCGTTCTTCTTCGTCAATCACGCCGTCTTCATTGAGGTCAAACTGCTCAAGAATTTCGGGTAGTTTGCCATCACCGAAGGTGCGATGTCGGGCGGTGGTTGTTGCGATCCCTATGCCCAGGGCAATTGCGAGGATCGAGAGGTATTTGATATTCATGGTTCTTTTCGTGCTTCAGGTTGGGGGGGAGAGGCGGCTTGCTGTCGCATCTTTCAAGGGGATAGACGGGCGTAGAGGGAGGGTGGTTACATTTTATCCGGGACTTTTCCCAGGTTTTGGAGGGTTGCTGTTGGCGGGTAATCCGTCCCGGGGCCTGTGATGTGGCCTCCTGGGTCCAGGACCGGAGGAGGCGCTCTTGATCAGGGGACTTGGGGAGGCTTCCCACCTTATTCCGCGCTGGTTTGGCGGACGCGATAATAGCGCCCTCCTGCCTGCAGGCCGGTAGCGTCGATGAAGATGAACGGCTGAAGCGCAGGGGGGGAAGAGAAGGTTGAGGAGGGGAGGCCGCCATGCCAGTTCACGAGGTCATCGGAGTATTCCACGGCGTAGCTGAATCCGGGAGTGGCCTGCCAGGAAATCCGGATATCACCGCTCGCGTCGTGGCCAATGGAATCAATCACAACTGGCGGGGGCGGGTCTTCCACTGTTTCAATGCGCAGGTCGGCGAGCAGCAGAAAGTTGTCACCGTATTGGCCGGGAGACCCCTGGCCGATCTGCCACTCGACGGCAATGAATCCGAAGTAGAGCGCTTGGTTGGTGCCATTGAAGACCGCGTCGATAAAGAGCGGAAGGCCGTCGATCTCCGCACTCCAGCGGTTGGATTCGAAGTCGATGATCCCGGTCAGCTCCTGGAGTTCGCCCTGGACAAAATCCAGGCCGGGATCGATTTCCTCGTAGCCTGCCGACTGGGGGCCGCCATTGCGGTACCAGAAGCCGTAGTCGGTGTCGGTATTGGAGATGCGGATGGCGGCCAGGGACGCGCCCTGGTTGTTGTAGAAGGTGATGAAGAAATCGTCGCGCCGGTAGTTGGTGAAGTCGGTGGAGTCCTCAACCCCGAAGAGGAGATTGAAGGTTACGAGGGGGTTGCCGGTTGCGATGGGGTCGTAGTTGATCGATTTGGCCACCGTAGTGAGGGCGCGGTTGGGCCTGTTGAAGCCCAGGGTGGCAGTTTTTCCCAGGGCCCCTCCCAGGAGGTCGGCTACGATGGCCTGGGCTCCGCTGGTATTGTCGCTGGCCTGCCATCCATCAAAGTTGCCCCATTTGTTATCACCTTCGGGAAACTCGTCGAAATCGGTAAAGTAAAGCAGTTCGGCTCGCGCAGTTCCGAGCACGGAGAGCAACAGGAGGGATAACAGAATGGAGAGGGGTCTTGCCATGGAAGCGGAAGGAGCCGGCCCTGTTTCAAGCAAAGGAGGCAACCTGTGGTTCAGGTTGTCTCCTTGCGATGGGGATGGGGAAGAACCGAAAAGATTTACTATCTGCCGCCAAAGCGGGGCGGGATGCGCGGATCCGGAGCCTCATTATTATCGTCACCGTCGTCACCGTCGTCACCTGCGGGCACGTTGGGGCGCTCAGGTGGCTCGGGGCGCGGCGGGCGCGGGGGATGGGGACGAGGTCCACCCGGCTTACGGCGATGGCGGAGGCGAGCGGTGAATTCTTCAAGGTCAACGCATTCATCGTCATCAGAATCCAGTCGGTCAAAGATGGCGGCCACGCGCTCGGGATCTCTGCCTTCGAGCGGGGGAAGGGCGGCAAATTCGTCGGCGTCAAGGCATCCGTCATCACCTGCAATTTCCGCAAAATTTTCCTCGCGCTTGGCTTCAAGGGCGGCCCGGCGGGCTTCGCGGGCGCTTTCCCTCTCTTCGTCTGAGAGTTCGCCATCGCCATCTGTATCAAATTCCGCGATGTGCGTAGTGCGGCGTTCAGCCTGGGCGGCCCGGCGGGCTTCGCGGGCGGCCTGACGCTCCTCTTCGTCGATCTGTCCGTCGTCGTTGAGGTCGAACTGTTCGAGGATTTCGGGAAGATTCCCGTCACCAAAGGTTCGCTCGCGTCCGGCACTGGCAAAACCGATGCCGACAGCGATGGTTATCAGAGGGAGGTATTTCATCTTCATTTTAATGAGGCCTTTCGGGAAATGTTCTCTGGTTAAGGGGATCAACGGGCCTGCGGATGCCGTGGTTACATCCAAAGCCGGTTTTATTCGTTGAGCAGGTCGAAGAGGTTTATGCCCTGTTGCGGCTCGGGTTCGGGTTGTGGTTCGGCGGCAGCTTCTTGCTCGGGGGGAGCCTGACCGGCGGCCACGGGTCCGTTGTTGCTGGCAACAGAGGCATCGAAATCTTCCTCCAGCTGTGCAACGATTTCCTCCCACCAGGCCTGATCGTCGAGTTTCTGCTGAAGGAAGTCTTCCTGCTGATCGGGATCGAGAGAGTCGTGGATGGCCTCATCGGGAGACTTCTCGTTGTCGGCAAGCTCCTCAGAGGGAATGGAGGTTCCCTCAGGGTATTTGATGATCATGGCGGGGTGATAGCCCGTAGTGGCCCGGAGCAGCTGTGGGAAGACCTTGTGCTGTTGTATCGGGGTGAGGTCCAGCCGCTCGGTCATCTTCCCAAGCCGGGAGAGGGCATTTTGCTGAACCCAGGGGACGCGTTTGGCGATGTCCTGGCGTTGAGCCGGGGGCAGGTCCCGGGTGGCCGGGCCGTTGTCCATGACCACGTCGAGGTCGTTCACGTCGGGAAGCTTTTCACGTGGCGATCTGGTCGCATTGCGCCGGCCGGCGGGGGCAATGGCGGAACCCCGGGGCGGGGCGTTTCCGATGCTGCGTGCCGGGGAGGTCGCGTCGTTTTGCAGCCGTTCAGCCGATGCACCCTCGGGATCGTTCCGGAAGGTGATGGTCAAGGCGAGAGTGGTAGCCACCAGGAGGAGGGCGACACCGAAGATGAAGTTTCCGAATCTCATTGCGCGTTGGGAAGATCGAGTGCGGGAGCGAAGGGGATATTCACTAAGATGTAACCGCCTTGTCGAGACTAGGTTGCGGCGATTGCGTTAAGAGATCGTTAAGGCGGGGCCAAAAAACAGGAGGCCTTCTGCGGCCCCGGCCCTAGGGGGGGTGTGCCGAAGGTTGCAGAAGGCCCCCTGTTTCAATCGACGTCGCGGCAGGGCCCAGAGTTACAAATCCCACGATTTTCTTCGAAATCGTCTTCCGGCATCCCTCATTCGGGGGAGGCTCCCGGTAGGGTTTTCCGCTGTTCGGGGGTGAGGTGGGGCTGGAGGCGTTCGTTCAGGGCGCGAGACTCGCGACGGTAGACGTCGAAGGCATCCTCCCGCGCGGCCCGTACCCGGGCGGCACTTTTGGCAATCTCGGCCTTCACCAGCACCAGCTGCTCCGGGGTGAGAGCGATCGATTTCTGGATCAGGGCCAGGGTGGTCTCCTCCCAGTTGGCGATTGAAGAAGTTTGGGTGGGCGGCTGGGTGAGCGAATCGGGAACACTGCGCAAGCCCTTGCGCTCTCCGAACAGGAATCCAATCCCGTAGCCACAAAGGAAGATTGCGAGCAAGGCGAGCGCGATGCTCAGGTAGTATTTGAAAGTCGGCTTCATGGCTCGGGAGGGAGGGGAAGATTGGGAGTGGGCGCCGGGTCGGGCGTCGGCGGATTCGATTTCATGACAAAATAGAGAGTGAGGTAGAGCACAATCGCCAGGAGGGCGGCGACCAGCGACCAGCGGCGCCAGAGGATGGTCTTGGCGAACTTCCAGAGGCCTTCCCGCATCGCGATGACGCGTTTCACAAAGCCGGAGGGCGCGGCTTCCACCGACGCATCGTCTTCCGTCGCCCCGGCGTCCTTGGCGGCATCAACGAACCGGGTCCAGGGGTTTTCAGGATCTTTGTCTGGCATGGGATTGGTTTCTGTTAGA